>JAFTTE010000147.1 GCA_017466905.1 Clostridia bacterium
CAGCCCCCGAGGGGTCTGTTTTTTACTCGTTATATGCGGGTGTACTGATTGCAATCTCGTCAGGCAACTGATAAATACGAACATGATCTATCCAAGAAGAGATTGGTAGTGTTCTGTTGTCCTTAATTACCGCCCAATCGCCAAGACTGGTACCTGGGGTATAGATGAACTGGTTCATAATAAGGTAATAATAAAGCTCATAACCAAAACCGTTATTGTTATCACAGTCAAAACCATTTATACCATCGTATGCAGTATCCCACTCACGCTCAAGCCAGCATTCACCGTCAAGATATACCTTATAGCCATCTTTAGTGTGAAGATAACCGTAGGTATGGTATGTATCATTAAGTTTTTCAAGCGCTTCTCCCTCAAAGATATATTGCTGTTTTTTGTTCTCTGTGGTGTCATAGTGGTCGCGCCAGCTGGTAATTGTACCCCATGTCTGATAACGATCGCCAGCTTCATTTATGTCAAGTTTATTCGTACTATCAATACCTGCCAAGCTGTATATCTCATCACCATGGAATAAGATTCTGTTTACAATGCTTCCGTTTTCATCCTTTTGCTGATATGTAATGCCGTTAAAATATCTTTCTCCGTCTATTGTAATATCATAATTCTTATAATATTTATGGAAACTTACGTCCCACATCTTGCCGTTAGAGAAAGTTTCAAAAATATCAACCTCAACAGTCCAAGCAGCCTTAAACTGCTCGCGGGGGATAACCGAAGATTCTTCGGGGTTACTCATAAGCCAAAGCGGTGGCAAAGAACCCTGAGTATAAGCAAGCTTTGCATAAATTTCGATATAACCGTTCTTGTATGACATAGTGGGCGCAGTATCGTATGAACCGTGTGTTGCATGAGCGTATTGGTCGGTATCTTCCGGAAGATAACGAATACCTGTAAGGCGAAGTCTACCGTTTTCTACACCGCAAACCTCTTCGTTGTCAATAAACGCAAGGTCGGGGTTGGTTGCCATATGCTGTGCAATCTGCCACTTGGTTTTATCAACGTGTTCAATACCGTCAAACTCGTCGCCCCAAACGTATACAAGGTCCATACCTTCAACAGTCTTGGTCGAAGTAAAGTTATCCTGTGTACCCTTAAGTATTGCGACCTTGCCCTTTTCGCGTTTGATGGTTCTGAACCAGTCAACAGCCTTTTCGGCCATTACGATGTGTCCACCTTCAAACACAAGCTTATCACCCTTAAGGTTAACGGCAAACTCGGTCTCCTTAAGGTCTGACTTATAGTAGGCGGTGTCGCCTACTATAATCATCTTTGTAACACCCTGAAGTTCAGGGTCAGTATCCTTGTAAACCGGAAGATTTACATTGTCGTTATCCTTAAAGAAGGTCGCTAACTTTTCCGCCAAAACACGTGCATTTGTATTAGCGCCGTTTTTATCCTTCTCCGGTGAATAAACGATTACATATCCCTCAGGACCTGCCCAATCAACGTTTTCTGAAGTGTATTCAGGATAAAAGGTTTCCTTGTGTACTTCATCAAAAGACAATACTTCCTCTTCTTCCTCAGCCTTAAGCAACTCACGCTTAGCGCGTGTTGTAACCTGGTTAACGGTATTGTCAGAGTCGGAAACGTCAGAGTTTGTAGAATTATTGTTTGTATCGTCGTCCTTGTCATCTTTTACAATGATCTTGTCACGCACTACCACTTTTTTCTTGTTGCTTTTCTTTTTCTCTTTACAGCCTACTACCGAAAACAGCATCAAAAGCGCAAGCAAAAAGCAGATTGTTCTTTTAATAGAAATATTCAATTTCATAAAACCCTTCCTTTCCTTAAATTTCGCTGATAGTTTCAACAAGATTTTTCTTTGAAACAACAGCCACTACTGCGCAGGCAAATATTGCAGCAATAAGCGCAGTCACTGTTGTGGTATCGGCAGTGTTTGGAGATGTTGTGCTTGTATCTCCGGTACCGATATAGTTGTCATTGGTAATTACTGTGCCCTGTGGTGTAACAATTACATCATCAATAAACAGACTTGAATTACCTGTCGCTCTTATAGATACCCAATTTGTTTTTGCGGTAAAGTCGTACGAATATTGCTTCCACTCGCCAACCTGTAATCCGGTAAGAGTTACCATAGGCTCTACAGATACTTCGGTATTCAGATAATCAGGATAATTGTTCTGTACAAGCGACAATGTTGCGTTTGTATCGGCTTTGTCGGTTGCCACCCAGAACAGAATTGTATAATCCTGATCAATAGTCAGCCATTCTTCATAGTTAATCAATAAATCTGCACTGTCAGCAGAATTATCAAGCAACTGCATAGACTTTGTGCCTGTGTGAACGTAATCAAAGTTATAACCGCCGCGAGAACCGGGCTTGTTATAATTCCATCTGTCTAAATCACAATCATAATAAGAATATGTATAGCCTTCAAAATCCTGTATTATGCCATTCTTTTTCCAGCCTGCATAAAGATTAATATCACGGGGGAGTAAATATTCATACGGATATTCAAGTGTGTAGTCAGGATATGAATACCAACCTGTAAAGATATAACCTGTACGTGAGATTGTGGGTAGTGTAATCTTATCATATGGCTTACCTACCAACGGGTCGAGAACTATGTCAGCATCGCCTGTAATAAAGTTAATCTGCACGTCAGCAATTTTGTATTGCTTGTCGGAGAACTGTGATGCGCTTCTGCCAGGTTTGTCAAATACACGAAGTACAGGTGTGCCGTCTTCCTCTACGCGCCATGTGTTTTCCCAATCAAGATTTGGCATAGCGATCTTTGCCTCTTCGCCAACACGCCACTGAGGACGTGTTACACGCGTAGCACCTGCAATACTCATACTGCCGTAATAATAACCGTTTTCAATTGCAGTGCAAGCATTTGACATATCTCTAACCCACTGATGATTACCACAAGTGAATTTATTATCGGTCTGTGGGAATGTAACCGTGTTATAAATACGTGAACCGTTTGACCATTGGTTACCTATGGTGCCACCCGCTGTTGTATCGCCCTTAGCAACAATGCTTGCGGTTACTATACAATCGCGAATAACAATTACCGCACCACCAGGGCAACCAATACCACCCGCAGCGTTTGCTTCTATATAGCAGGTATGGTCTACAAAGCAGTTTGTAAACGAAGGAAGCTTGGTGGGTGTGGTCTGACCGGGAATTAAAAATTCATCATTAACGGTTTCAGCCACACTTATTTTTTGACCATAAAAATCGTAGAAAGAGCTACCCATACCAAACAGACCGCCGGCATATACACTCTCGTCACCGATAGCTGCTTTGATATAAGCCTGTGAAACACCTACATTTTTAATTGTAGCCGAACCGCCAATACGCGGGAACAAACCAAGATATGAGTTTTGCGGTGTTGCCTTGTAGTTATAATACATACCAAAAACTACGTAACCGTCACCGTCGAATGTACCTGCAAATGAGTGGTAACCAAGGTCATTGTTGTGAAGCCATGTGTTGCAACCAACCCTTGCTTTCCAAAGCTCATCAGAAGTATCGTTAAGATAAATATCGCAAATCAGCTTGTAGTGAAGTGCGCCATTGCTTTGATTGGAAATGATAGCGTGCGCCAGCTGTTCACCTGTTGCAATCTGGTACGGATCTTCTTCTGTACCCTTACCGCCTGCAAAGCCCGAAGCAATTTCGCCTGTCCAAACTTCACCCTGAACACCATCAAAGGATTTCACCTTATAAACAGGCATTGGATATTCCTGTGTGGTTGCCCAGATATCAGTAAAGTCAAGCTCGGTCATATATGTTTTAGCGCTGTCGCCAACCATATTAGCGCTTTCAAGCACTATTACGCCCTCAACCGCACTGTCAACATCGGTGTAAATTGTGCTTGCCGTTACGTTTTCTGCGCTTGCAAACGGTGCAACACCAACGCTTACACTCTGCTTGATATCAAGCTTACCTGTCACTTCACCTGCAAGACCGCCAATGCTACCCGCAGCAGAAATTGTGCCTGTGAAAATGCTGTTATCAATTCTTATCTTTGTAAAGCCAACACGACCGATAATACCGCCTGCGTTAGCCTTGCCTGTAAGTATAACATCCTTGCCAACATACGCTGCGCGCAAGCTTGAAATGTTTGTTGCATTGTCCTCAAGCTGACCTACAACTGCGCCAAGGATAGCGCCCTCGTCACCCGAAAGGTAAGATGCATCAACCTTAACGTTTCTTGCCTGACCACCCGAGCCTAAAACTGGTATAAGACCTGCCGATTCGCCCGATTTAACGTCAGTGTTATAAACACCGTAAACAGTATGAGTGTTTCCATCAAAAATACCTGTGAAGGCATCTACGTCTTCTGACGTTAACCACGAAATAGCATTTTCTTTCCAGTTAGGATTGCTTATATCGTTTATGTTAATATCAGCAGTCAGAATGTAGTATGAACCCTGCTCACAATAAAGAAGCATCTGCGCGAGTCTTTCGGCTGTATTAATCTGATAAGGATTGTTAGCCGAGCCGTCACCGCCCGCATAGATATCCGATACGGCGCCGGTCCATGCCTCGCCTACTGTACCTGTTTCAGAAATATGCTTACGAGGCATCGGTATACTGCTGGTTGCCTTCCATACCTTTGTCCAGTCAAATTCAGCCGCAGTTTCCTTTACGGCAGGACCCTTTAATGTTGCAGTTTCTACAATGCTGATACCGTCGGAATTAGTAGTTGCTGCAGCAGACGGTGAGTCAAAATCAGTGTAAACGTTCTTGAAACTGCTTGAATATGATTGCATATTATCAGCGGCAGGATAAATGCCAAGAGCAATGCTGTTCTTAACGGCATGCGCGCCGCTTAAAGAAGCTGCTACAAATGCTGCATGATTTGTTGAGCCCTTTTCAGACAATATTTCGCCGCCCGATACGATACAGTCATCAACAAATACGTTACTGCTAAGGTGCGAGCACGCAACCAAGCCTGCAGCGTTGGTGTTGCTGTGAATGTAACAGTCAACCACCGCTATGTTACGCAAATTAACGGTAGCGCCTGTTGCAAGGTCAGCTACAACAGCAGCCGAACCCTCGGTTTTTGTTGCTGTGTCTTCCAATTCATCGGTTGAATTAAAGCTTGAATTCTTAACGGTAAAGTTTTTAAGTGTAGCATTTCCTGCCTGTGGAATAATACCACTGCGCAGCTTACCGTTTGACTTGATACCGTGAATTGTAACGCCGTTACCGTCGAAATAACCGCTAAAGTTATTGGCTTCGCCGGGGGCATAGTTATTCATCTTATTGGACTTAAGCACGTTCATTGATTCACTGTAGTTAAGTCCCTTAACATCGTTAAAGTAAAGGTCGGTTACACCGTCAGCAACCTTGTAATAGCCCGTTGCATTAAGTGTGGTTACCATAAGATAAAACTGTTCACAGTTTTCTATAAGGTATGGGTCTTCCAACGTGCCCGTACCTGCGGCATAGTTCTTAGCAGCCTTGCCGTTCCAGTAGTCCTCACTTGCCGCGGGACCGCCATTTTCATAATACTGATCACCTGTGGGTGTTATGTATTCATTCTGAGGCATCGGGTAGTCGTTTTCAACCGTTTTCCAATTGTGCTCCCAGTCAAGGTCAAGCTTTTCAGCCGCCTTTTCACCCTTTAAGTAACCCGATTTTACAACGTTGATTTCAGTATCGGTATACTCAAGAGTACCGTGACTGTAGTGCTTTACAGAATATGTATGCTCAACGTTTGAATAAACATTTTTAAACAGGTATGATGTCTGTATCGAGGGGATTTTATAACCGCCCCACATTGTATCGCGTCCACTTGCGCCATAAGCCTGAACGTCAACTACGATACAGCTGTCTATTACACCCTTATCAGTACCACCGTATACATGGTTCATTATGCCTGCTTCAAGACCTGCCGCTCTTTCCACAGTGCTGGTTGCATTAAGTGTAACATCAGCTACCAAACAGTTTTTGATAACAGGATAATGACCGTTTACAGCGCCTATAATACCCGAGGCAAAGTAAGATGCCTCAACATAAGCATCTCTTACCGAGCAGTTGCTAATTGTTGATTCAGCCTCACACCAGCTGATAATAACGCCTGCTGAACCATATCTTTCGTCATACCAGGTGCGGTTACCGCTGGTAACACCGTTTCCTGAATCCTGACCCTCCTGGTCTTTGGAATCAACATTTGCAGTATTTACACAGTATGAGTTTCTGAAGTGAACGTTTTTAATCACCGCAGAATTTGCAGTGTTTGGTATAAAAGATGCAAACTGGTAACCCACTGCATACAAGCCGTAAATATAATGACCGTCACCGTCAAAGCTACCATAGAAATTATAGTTTGCAGGGTTGTATTTAGAATTATAATATCCGTTAAAATAACTTTCATTTTCATACCAGTTATTAAGCGCGGACATATCAAAGCCATCTGTGCCCCACTTATCATAATCGGTAATATCATTAAGATAAATATCGGTACCAAGCTTATAGTATGTTGCTTCATCGTTAGCGCTTCTGCCAAGATCATATACCATTCTAAAAAGCTGATCGCCGTTTGTGATGATATAAGGATTTACAGCGCTACCGTCACCGTCGGTAAAGGTAATTGCAAGCTTATCGCTGTCATATCCGCCCCAGATTTCCACATTGGCGGGTGCTTCAGCAACGGCTGTAAAATCTACGCCAACTAATGCCGAAAACATTGACACTGCTAAAATTGAAAGTACTGAAAGAAGCGTAATGAGCTTTCTTCCTCTGTCAATAGTTTTTTTCATCAAACTACCGTCCTTTCGCCAAATTTTACTTTGTTAAAAACCTATCTTTGCCGCCTCTGTAGCAGAGGCGGCAAAATCACGTTTAGTTAAGTCTACAAGAATCGAGCCTGTAATTTATTAAAACTTATTCTCTGATACCAGTATTCTTAGCAACGAACTTGTTCATAACGTCAACAGCATTGTCAACGCTATCGCTAATCTGAGAAAATTTAACTGCTATCTGATTAGGATCGCCAAGATAAAGACCCTTATATTCCCACTCCTGGAAGCCCGTTAAAGGCTGTGTCGAATCGTATGACGCGAACATAGGAGTGAAGTTTTCCATTGAAAGATTGTTTGTCATGCTAAAGAAGAAGTCTGCAGCTTTGTCAGAGATGAACGCGTCCTTGGTATTATAATTACCGCAGTCAAGATAATAACGTAAGAACAGGCCTGCGCCAACAGGGTTGTCAGAGCCACGGCAGATACCCCATGCCTTAAACATTGCTGTGCCGCCTGCGGTCATACCCTCTTTGTAAGCGGGCATATGATAAAATCCTATATCGTTCCAGTTATAGTTAGCGTTAGAACCGTTTTTCTTCAAGCTCCAGCCAAGACCGCAAACAATACCTGTATTACCCTTAGCAAAAGGATCGTTAACCGAGTTGGTTACAAAGCCTTCCTTTGACCAGCTTGCAATTTTTGCCATTGCCTCGGCGTGAATGGGATCCTTAAGGCCGTTAACAAACTTACCGTCTTCAAAGCCATAAAGCACGCAGCCAATAGAACCAAGCAGATAAAGGTCATCAACATATGTACCGCGGATACCTGAACCCAAGCCGTCAATATTGTCAACTGCCTTAGCAATCGCAGCGTATGCGTCCCATGTCCACTTGCCTGCCTTGTCATATTCCTCAGGTGTAGCGCAGTTTGCGCGCTGTAACAAGTTTTTACTGTAGATTACGCAAGCGTTTTCTGTCCAAATATTACCAATGGTATTGCAGCAATAGGGCTCGCCGCCAAAGGTAGTGTACTCGAATACCGACTTATCCCAGATAGGATCGGTCATATCAAGCTTTGCAGCGGTAATGGGCTGCAAAACAGCCATTGCTGCAGGGAAGTCAGAACAGGTACGCATTACGTCAACGTTAGTACCCGATGCAATAAGACCTGCGATTTCATTTACGTTGTCACCAACAAGAATTTCTTCAACGGTGATTTCGTACTTTTTCTCAAAAGCATCAACAACGGGGCCCGATTCGTCCTGCTCTGAAAGAATTGTTGTTGCAAACACAACGGTTGTATCCTTGTATTTCGCAGGATCTACACCGTTTGTTGTATTGGTGCTTCCGCCATCACCACTATTGTTAGTTTGCTGATTATTACCCGTCTGATTGCTACCTTGGGTATCACCGTCACCGGTAGTATCACTGTCTTCATCGGTGATAGGATTGCCCTCAGCATCAACGTAAACCTCATTGTCTACGTAAACAATGCCGCCCGAAGACATATCGTCGTCAACGTTACTGCAGCCTGCAAGTGAGAACACTAAAATAACGGCTAACATTAAAGCGATTATTTTCTTTCCTGTGTTTAACATTTTGTTCAAAACTCCTTTGTACTTAATTCATCACCTTGTTAAAGATGATAATTTTACAATGTAATTATATTGTATTTTTATTTAAAAAGCAACAAAAATCAAGACTCAAAACACCGTTTTTGCGTAACTCGTTATGTTTGATTAAAAGATATTAAAAGTATTCGTAAACGGCACAAAAAATTTGTCAAATTTTTACTTTTTAATAACCTTTAAAAGCAGAATGGGGTTGCCTGTTTAAGACAACCCCATTTTAAAACTAAAATTAAATATCCGTCAGATTATGCTTTCTTAAATCTGCGCACAAGCACAATTGCTGCAGCCGAAAGTGTTGCTATGGCTGCTACAGCCGCTACAGTTTCGCTTGCTGTTGCAGGACTTGTGTTACTTGTGTCGCCGTTATTGTTTGCAGAATCGTTGTTTGTCTGGTTGTTGTTGCCGGCATTAGTGTTGGTGTTATTGTTAACATTGTTATCATTTCCACCTGCAATAACCTTATCAGCGGCAACCGCAAACATACCTGTCTTTGTTATTGCAGCATAAGCTGTCAGCACTTTTTCTTCGTCTTCACCTTCAACTTCTTCAATTGTTGTTTCAAGCTTTTCGAGCTTTCCGCTTTCGGTGTCAACGTAGTAAATAGCCGCATTGTTGCCCAAGATATCGGGAACTGCTATTGTCAATGTAGCCTTGCCGTCCTCTGCCATTTCCTCGCTTGGTGAGAAGTCGTAAGCTGTAAAATTAGAGTGACCTGCAGCCTTGAATATCTTCTCGATTTCAGCATAGTCAGAGGTTTCGGTTGTAATCTGAATAAGGTCGGTGATTACATCCTTGGTAAAGGTATTAATATCAGCAACAACAGATGCACTGCCGTCGTCACTTGAATAAGAGTATTCAAAGGTTTCATAACCGCAGTTGTTGCCGTCGGCATCCTCACACCACTGATATACACCTTCGCAGTCAGTGTCGGTTTCAAGTGTGTGCTCGGTGTATTCTGCTTTACCACAGTCCTCACATTCAAACCAGTGAGCCAACTCATCAAACTTGTATGTAGCCTTGCCGCCTACATAGTTATGAGGAGTCTTGGTAATTACTGTATCCTCTGCAGAAACAGCAGTATCCATAGCTGCCATCTTATCATCAGAAAGGAATATTTTTTCACACTTTGAGCAGGTCCAGTACTCTACATTGCCGTCCTTTGTGCAGTTAGCATCGTTTGCATCTGTTTTAACAAGAGTATGACCTGTAGCCTTTTCAACCTTGTCGTCAAGAGTAACCTTACATCTGTCACAGTACTGCGCTGTTACCTTATCGGTTACACAGTCGCCCTCAACCTCAACGTCGCCTGCTGTTACAATGTGGTCTGTACAGGTCCATGTGCAGATATCACAAGCGCTGTCATCACCAAAGGTATGAGGAGCATTTTCTTCTGTTCCATACTCGCAAACCTTACATTTACCGGTGTGACCGTTTTCGTCCTTTTCGAACTCGCCTTCGTGCGCTGTTGTTGTAATCTTGGTCTGACAAACCTTACAGTATGTCGAGTGACCGTTTTCGTCCATCAGATAAACCAAATCGCCATTTTCATCTGTAAGCTCAACGTGAGCGCCTGTTGCGCTTATTACAACGTCCTCTGCTGTTACAGCAGTATCCATAGCAGCCATTTTATCGTCAGAAAGGAATATTTTATTACAGGTTGAGCAGGTCCAATACTCTACATTACCGTCCTCTGCGCAGGTAGCAGCCTTTGCCGCAGTCTTGGTCAGGGTATGACCGCTTGCTGTACCGGTTGTTTCTATCCAAGTATAACCACAATCGCAGCTCTTTTCAATGTAAGGATCTGTTACGCAGTCGCCGTCGCTTGTTACAGTGTCGGTAACATAGTTATCGTTTTTATGGTCACAGGTAAATCCGCAAACCGTACAGGTGTAAGCATCGTCATAAATGTGATCGCTCAGTCCAACGCCCTCAAGACCGCAGTCCTCACAGTTAGCTGTATGACCTGCGTAAGCGTCGGTAGTATCAGCAGCGCCCTTAAGGGTATGGAATACCTGAAGCTCGGGTGTGCCTTGGTTTGCAAACCAAACGTTTCCAAAGTCGAGAGTAATATTCTCAAGACCTGCAGTTCCGCTCATTTCGTCTACTGTGAGAGTCTTGATCTGCGCATTAGCAGTAGCGGGCTGAATGTCGGTGTAAACATTGTCGAAGTTGCCAATCCAATATGTAGGCTCATTACCTAAAATAATGCTGTTCGACAGGGTATAATTACCGGATTTCCAACCCAAGCCTAAAATACCATTATTTTTATATGCAACATCGTTGTTTGTATACAATGTTGTAACTGTATTGTTCTTTACAAGACAGTTGTCAATTGTAAGGAATGGTCCGTTACCTGCTGTCGCAGCAATAGCGCCTGCACCCTGTTTAGCTTCGATTGTAGCATTTTCTACAACACAGTTGCTGACTGTAACAACAGTTGTAGCGCTACCGTTAATATTGGCTATAAGACCGCCGCCGTTTTGACCTGTAGATGTTACAGAAGCACCTGAAAGCTTAACGTTTTTAATTGTAACGGTACCCGAAACATTGGGGAATAATGCTGCGTTCCAAGAACTAACCTTAAAGTTGGTTATTGTTACACCGTTGCCGTCAAAAGTGCCCTGGAAATGAGTGCCATTTGACGCAAGACCCCAGGCTTTGTTATTCATATCAAAAGTGCCTACGTTGTCGGCTACTTTAAAGTATTTGCCTGCTGAATCTGCGCCTGCTATCTGAGCAATATACCACAGCTGCGCAGGAGTTTTAATTATGTATGGGTTTTCTTCGGTACCGCCACCTGCAATACCGCTTTCGGCAAATGTTTTGGGTGTAGTAGCATCCCATTGCACTGTCTTTTTATCGGTGATAGCCACGCTGTAGTCACAAACGCTGCATTCCTCTGTAGAACCTGTTGCATTTTCAACAAGAACATGAGCTTCGGTCATAGACTTACCGCAATCAGAGCATGCTATCTTGTGTCCCGCTGCATCACCTGCTTCAATAGAAAGTGTATGGTTTACTCTGAAATCGGGATATTCGCCGTCAAAAGCAATCATTTTTGTCCAATCAAGATTGGGCATATTTTCCATTGCCGCAGCGCCCTTCATCTGCGCTGCAGTAAGGGTAGCAATACCACTTTTATTGATTGCCTCGGTAGTATACACACCTGTATATGTAGTAGCAGCTACTGTTGCACCAACCTTACCCGTAGAACCTTCCACTACAGAAGAATATGGCACAGAGCCTATAGCAATCGAATTAACAACCTTTTGAGTACCGATATAATCAGAAGATTGACCTACAAATCCGCCCTTAATCTTACGCGTGGTTTCTACATTATCTATAGCAATGCAGTTTGTAATATTGGACGAGTTATGCGCAATAGTACCTACCATTAAGCCTGATGTACTGTTGTGTTGACATGTTTCACCTATCTTGCACTGTCTATCGCTTAAATAGCAGTTTTTAACTAAGCAATTTTCAACATTTATGCAACCTTTATTAGAGCTTTGATTTGAAACATCCGCAACAATACCAGCAGCAGCATGGTATCCCTCAAAATAGGATGCAGCAACAGTTACATTTTTAATTGTAACTGACTGTGCGGTATTCTCTGGTCTCGCAGCAGGGAACAATGCGCCATACGCATTTGTTGCGCCGCTAGCATCAACACCATCGCTATTTATATTGTAAACAACCAAGCCGTTACCATCAAAATTACCTTGGAAACGCTTGCTATCATTTACCCAAAGATAAGCTGCATTTCTATCAGCATCGTTTACGTTACTAACGGTAGAATCAGCAGTAATGCCTGTCATACCATTCATATTAAACACACTGCCTGCGACAGCCTTATAATTTTGGTCTTTAGTTTCGTCGCCGCCAGCAAGCGCTACCCAAGCAAGCTCTTCGGCAGTATTAATGATAATATTACCGTCAGCATCGGTTTCGGTAGGCTTTACCTTGGTACCGTCCCATGTGTCTTCAACGATAGCCGCATTAGCGCCCAAGTTGATGCCTGGAACTACAGTAAACAATGATACTGCAATTACCGCGAAAGCAACAACAAGACTAAGTGCGCTCTTGCCGTTTTTTAAGAAATTGTTTTTCATCAAAATCTTCCTTTCTGTATACACTAAACCTCTATACAAAGGCACTTATACGATTACATTATAAATATACAAAACATCTTTGTCAATTTGAGTAAACGAAATCGATATTTTATATTAAATTTATTCAAAACTTACAATAAATTATATTAAATCGTCATTTCAAATTGTAGTTTTTGCAAAAGTAATGCTTGAATATTGCCATATTATAATGTATAATAATTTTGATTGCAGTAATATATGTATATTGCGGCCAAATGATTAACATTTTATTTACAAATTTTATAAATTTGTTTGATATGATTAATCGTAAAACTTTATTACAAAGGAGTAGTAAAAATGATTGAAGTTACCGGACTCAGTAAAAGATACGGTACATACCTTGCGGTTGAAAACGTAAGCTTTTCGATCAACAAGGGTGAGGTTGTAGGCTTCCTCGGTCCTAACGGCGCGGGCAAGTCCACAATTATGAACATTCTTACAGGTTATCTTTCACTGACTCAGGGCAAGGTCACCATTGATGGCTTTGACATTGCCGAAAATCCCGAGGAGGCAAAGCGCCGCATTGGCTATCTACCAGAGCTTCCGCCCCTTTACACCGATATGAAGGTGCGTGAATACCTTAACTTTGTTTATGACCTTAAAAAAGTTAAGTTTCCAAAGGGTCCTCATATTGATGAGATTATGCGACTTGTACGTATCGACCACGTGCAAAACCGCCTTATCAAAAATCTTTCAAAGGGTTATCGCCAGCGTGTAGGCTTTGCGCAAGCGCTTATAGGCAACCCCGATGTGCTTATTCTGGACGAACCAACGGTTGGTCTCGACCCGCAGCAAATTATTGAAATTCGCAACCTTATAACAAGATTGGGCAAAAACCACACCATAATTCTATCGTCACATATACTTTCTGAAATTCAGGCAGTTTGCGATCGTATTATAATTATCAACTACGGTGAGATTATTGCCGACGATCTGCAGGACAATCTTTCAGAAAAGCTTTCGACCGACCATTCACTCGTAGCGCGCGTTATCTGTGACGAGCGCGATATGCTGGCTGCCTTAAAAACAGTTAAGGGTGTCAAGGATGTCACATTGCTTGGCAAAAAAGAAAGCGGCGCGTACGACTTTGAAATCATACCCGAAGAGGGTGTCGATGTGCGTGCAGGCGTTTCGGGCAGAATTGCCGAACGCAAAAAGCAGCTGCTCTCCCTTACAAGCAACCGTCTGACGCTTGAGCAAATCTTCTTAAAGCTGACTCAGGCTCCCAACAATGACGAGGCTCGCCGTATGCTTGGACTTGACGAGACCGATGAGATTGAGGCAGAGGACACAACAGGCATTATCATAGAAATGCCCGAGGAAAACGTAACAGAGGAGGGTGAACAGTAATGCTGGCTGTATTTAAACGTGAATTCAAATCATATTTTGCAAATCCGTTAGGCTTTATAATTCTTGCAGTAATTTTCTTCTTTTTAGGTCTTGGATTTTATCAGATTTTCAGCGCGGGTGCGCCTTACACAGAGTATGTAGTGCTTTTCCCTGCGCAGATAGGTCTTTTGTATTTTGTTATCCCCGTTATAACAATGCGACTCTTTAGTGACGAGCGCCGTACAAAAACCGATCAGGTGCTGTTTACCGCACCCGTCAAGCTGATAAACATAGTTTTGGGTAAATTTTTAGCATCATTTGTGCTTTTTGCAATCGGCTTTGTACCCACAATTATTTATCAGATAATTGTTTCAGCCTTCGTATCGGTTAATCTTTTCTATTATGTTTATTCACTTATAGGCGTTCTGCTTTTCGGCGCAGCGCTTATTGCGGTAGGTATGTTTATTTCTTCACTTACCGAAAGTCCTATAATTTCAATTATTTTCACACTTATTATCAATTTGTTTATAATGTTTGCAGGCAGCTTTGCAGGTATGATAACCGTACCCTCGGCAACCACCTGGTACGGAACTGCATGGGCATGGATTGTTCAGCAATTTGTGAATTTCCTTAACGGTATGGATTTTGTAAGTGTGCTTGGCAGCTTTGGCAATCAGGCATTTGCCGTTAAAGATGTTATTTACTTTATAAGCATCACGGCAGCATTTATTTTCTTAACCGAGCGTTCGCTCGAAACACGCAGATGGTCTTAAGGAGGTAGAAAATTATGGAAAACAACAACAAAGAAATAGAAATAATTGAAACCTCTGTTGAGGAAATCGCAGAGACCAAAAACAAAAAGTCTTTCAAGGACGTGCTTTCAAGCGTTGGAGGATTTTTCAAGAAAATCGGCAGCATATTCAAAAGCGATAAAATCAAAAACGAAGCTTTGTTAAAGCGCGGCGGCTATTCGCTTCTTATTACAGCAATTGTGCTTGTCTGTGTTTTGGTGCTTAACATCCTTGTTGGCGCTCTTGCCGACCGTTTTAATCTTGAGTTTGATATGACAGCCGACAAGAAAAATTCTATCAGCGAAGAAAATATTGAGTATATCAAAAATCTTGATGCCGACGTATTTATTACAATCTGCGGCACCGAAGAGGATTATACCGATTATATGTCATATTACGCACAAAGAAATTACGGTGTGGTAATTTCATCCAACTCAGAGCTTGAATATTTTGACCAAACCGTAACTCTTGTTTCAAAATATCCCGACTATAACGACCGTATAACCGTAAAATACGTTGACCCTCAGTCTACCGAGTTTACGGCAATTACATCAAACTACTCGTCATATTCACTTACCTATGGTGATATGATAGTTTCAAGTATGGCAAGCGGTAAAGAACGCGTTAAGGTTTTGACCTTTGATGACGTTTATGCCACAACCGAGGACTCAACCTATGCAAGCTACGGCTACAGCGCATATACTCTTTCTGCAAACCGACTCGAAACCGCACTTACAAGCGCAATCGCTTACGTAACAAGCTCTGACAGCAAAAAGGTTGCAGTACTTAGCGGTCACAGTCAGAACAACTATACCGACGCTTATAAAGAGCTTCTTACTGCTAACAACTATGACATCACCGAAATTTCGGATAAAATTATCACTGAAATCTCCGATGAATACGACGCAATTATAATTTCTGCTCCATCAATTGACTTTGTAGGCAGCGAAATTGATGTAATTGCAGATTTCCTTGAAAACGACGGCAAAATGGGCAAGGGTCTTATCTTCTTTGCTGATGCTACCTGTCCGTCGTTGCCCAACTTCAACTCTTTCTTAACACAGTGGGGTATTTCGGTAAGTGAAGGTCTTTTGTTTGAAACCTACAGTTCTAACCATATGCAAAATGAGCCTTCTACTATGGGTGTTTACCCTGCCCAGCTTGAGGATGACGATATAACAAGCAACCTTACCTATGCTATTGCAAACTACCTCGTACCTATGAAGGTGTGCGAGCCTGCTACAACCGAACGTACTGTAACAGCTTTGATGCAAACACTTGAAACTACAGTTGTAGCTCCTGTTGGTGCAGCTACCGATTGGGCTGATTACACCGATGATGACAAGCAACAGTTTGACTGCGTTATACAATCAGTGGAAAGCGACTATGACAGCGAAAACAATCGTCTCACAAGCTATGTTATGGCGTTTTCAAGTGTTGAGTTTGTTCAGTCAACCTGGGCATCCTACAGCGACCTTTGTAATCAGGATATAGTTATGGCATGTACCGACCGAGCAGCCCACGTTGGCGACAACTCTATGGTATTTACCGCAAAGGTTATCACCAACGAAAGCTTTGCTTCATCAGTGAACGAAACCAACACAAAGGTAGTAGCTACAGTATTTATGTTTGTAATACCGATAGCAATTATTGCAGTAGGCATTGTAGTATTTATAAGGAGAAGAAACGCACGATGAGTGATTTTTTCGAAAAAGATAAAAACGAATTAGAGGAACAAACCGTGTCCGCTGACGATACAGTCAGCGAGACACAGGAAATACCCGACGGGGAAAGCACCGTTTTTTCGGCTCCTGCAGAGCATAAGGTTAAGGCACCCAAAAAGAGCAGCAAAAAAAGACTTACCTCTATTATTGCCGCCTGTGTTGCTGTAGCTGTGCTGGTTGGCGGAACCATAGCGGTTATCAAGCTTATTCCCGAAATGACCGAGGAGGAAGCACCTAGCTCGGTTTTTGAGGATATTGCTGTTGTAGATGCAGATTCAGAAGCCTTTAAAACCGTTACCATAACCAACGGCAACGGAGAATTCAAATTTGTAACGCAGCAAATCACTGCCACTAATGAGGCGGGCGAAACCGAAACCACAGATTATTGGGCTGTTGAGGGTATTGATATTTCAAAGCTTAGCAACACCACAATGAACAACATAATAGCCTCAGCGGCAAGCGTTACCGCCACACGTGAGATTGACACAAAAACTGCTTCTGAATGTGGCTTTGACAATCCAAAAATTAAGGTTGCGGTTACATCAGATGCCACCGACCCTTACACCGTTTTGATTGGCGACGTATCTCCCGACGGACTTGGTTCTTATATGATGCTTGAGGGTGGCGACAAAATATACGTTGCGGCAGATTCTGAATTTTCAGACTTTGATTTTGCTTTGCTTGATCTTGCTGACCAAACGTCTATTCCGACCACCACCTTTACGTCAGATACATCTGATAACAAGAGCGAGGACGGTGCATATGCGTACTTTGATTCACTCACACTTTCAGGTAAGCTGTTTCCTGAAACGGTTACAATCATCAACAATACCGCCGAAACAGACTCGGCAGCTCTTGTTCCGTATCTTATAACCACCCCAAGCCAAAGACTTGCAAACGCTGACAATCTCACGTCGCTGATAGGCATTTTCTCGAGCGAGATTCCCGTTGCAGGCTGCTATGCGTTTGATATAACCGATCAGACGCTTAAGGATTTTGGACTTGATAACCCCGACGCTGTTGTTACAATGACAATCGACGGTGAAGCAAGATCCTTTAAGGTTTCGGTTGTTAATGACGATTATTGCGCGGTGGTTTATGACGGTGCCAAGATGATTCGAAAGGTGCTTACAAGCAACTTCGGTTTCCTTAGTCTTACAACCCAGGACCTGTATTATAAAAATCTGTTTATGAATTCTATAAACGATATTACCTCGCTTAAACTTAATGACAGCGAGGGTGAGGTTAAATTTGATATATCTTATGAAGAAAATGAAGATTCTGTCAAGACCTATCATATATCGGTAGACGGCGAAGAAATAGTAACCAAGAATTTCCAGGATTTTTATGCTGACTTTGTTGGCATTCAGTGCAGTGACTTTACCACAAAGGACATATCCACAGAGCCTGACGGCACAATAACCTTTACCTTCTACGACGGCTCAGAAACCGTTATAGAATTCTATAAGGCAAACGATACACAGTACCAATACCGCATTGACGGAATTGATATGGGTAAGATTACTTCATCCGCCTTTAACAAAATGATTAAAAATATCAGAGGCGTAGCCGCAGGCGAACAACCTGTATAAAAACAATATAAAACGTCCCAC
>JAFTTE010000148.1 GCA_017466905.1 Clostridia bacterium
CAGACGCTGCAGCGCTGGGTGGAGGACGAAGAACAGCGCCGCGGCTATCTGCTGACCAAGACGCCGCTGATGGCCAAGCGCGAGCTGTACAAGATCTCCGGCCACTGGGATCACTATCTGGACGGCATGTTCGTGCTGGGCGATCCTCATGACGAAACCAAGGAATGCTTCGCCCTCCGTCCCATGACCTGCCCCTTCCAGTATCAGGTCTCTCTGAACCGCGCCCGCAGCTACCGTGACCTGCCCATGCGTTTGGGTGAGACCTCTACCCTGTTCCGTAATGAAGATTCAGGCGAAATGCACGGCCTTATCCGCGTGCGTCAGTTCACCATTTCCGAAGGTCACCTGGTGCTTCGTCCCGACCAGTTAGAGCAGGAATTTGCCGATTGCCTAAGTCTTTGCAAATACTTCCTTGGCACTGTAGGACTCTTAGAAGACTGCTCATTCCGTTTCTCACAGTGGGATCCTGATAATACCGATAAGTATGAAGGCACTGCAGAACAGTGGAATACCGCACAGGCTACCATGGAAAAAATACTCAAAAATCTTGACGTTGAGTACGAAATTGGTATTGACGAAGCCGCTTTCTACGGACCAAAGCTTGACATACAGTATAAAAACGTTTTCGGCAAAGAGGATACCATCGTTACAATTCAGATTGATATGCTGCTTGCTGAAAAATTTGGTATGTACTACACCGATGCTGACGGTCAGAAGAAGCTGCCCTACATTATCCACCGCACAAGCCTTGGCTGTTATGAACGCACACTCGCATACTTAATAGAAAAGTATGCCGGCGCACTGCCTACATGGATGTCACCCGAGCAGGTTCGTATTCTTACAATTACCGACCGCGCTAACGACTACGCAGAAGAGATAAGAGCAAGGCTTAATTCTCAGAAATATCGCGTAACAGTTGACGACAGCCAGAACACCCTTAAATACAAAATCAGAAATGCGCAGCTTGAAAAGGTGCCATATATGATTATTCTTGGTGATAAGGATATCGAAAACAAGACCGTATCCGTTCGCCACCGTTCAGGCGAAGACCTCGGCGCAATACCGATGGAACAGTTTGAAGCAATACTTGCTGATGTAGTAGATAACAAGCTTAAAAAATAATAATCAATTAAACACCAACGCCCTTGCTTGAAGCAAGGGCGTTGGTGTTCGTTATTTATACATTATATAACTCTGACTCTTATCACACCGTCAATTGCGGCAATGCGCTCTTCGACAGTGGCGGTATCATCAACACTTACGTCTATCATTGTGTATGCATAGTCACCCCGTGATTTGTTAAGCATATTTTCAATGTTAACATTATTTTCGGCAACAATACCTGTTATCGCAGTAAGCATATTTGGAATGTTTCTATGCATTACGCATACGCGGTGCTTACCGCTTCTGGGCATTGAAATTGCAGGCATATTCACAGAATTTACAATATTACCGTTTTCAATATAATCAATAAGCTGGCGCGCAGCCATATCAGCGCAGTTATCCTCTGACTCGGGTGTAGATGCGCCCAAGTGTGGAATTGCGATAACACCGTCAACGCAGAGCATCTCTTCGGTCGGGAAGTCGGTTACATACGCCGCAACCTTGCCGTTTTCAAGCGCTGCCAGCATATCATCAGAGTTTACAAGACCCGCGCGTGAGAAGTTAAGGATACGCACACCGTCTTTCATATTAGCGATAGCAGCAGCGTTAATCATATTCTTTGTGCTGTCGGTAAGCGGCACATGAACGCTGATATAATCGCACTTTTTATAAATTTCGTTAATATCATAAATGTGAACTGCATTGTGGGTTAAGTTCCAAGCGGAGTTAACCGAAAGATACGGGTCATAACCGTAAACGGTCATACCAAGGTGGTTAGCGGCATTTGCCACCATAACACCGATAGCACCAAGACCAATAATACCCAAGGTTTTACCCTTAAGCTCGGGTCCTGCAAATGCGCTCTTGCCTTTTTCAACAAGCTTACCAACGGCTTCGCCCTCACCTTTAAGAGTTTTTGCCCACTCGATTGCAGGGATAACACGGCGAGAAGAAATCAGCATACCTGCAATAACCAACTCTTTAACAGCGTTAGCATTAGCGCCCGGCGTGTTAAACACAACTATACCCTGTTCGCTACAGCGGTCAATCGGTATGTTGTTGGTGCCCGCACCCGCACGGGCAATTGCCTTCAGTGTTGCGGGAAACTCGGTATCGTGTAAAGCGGCAGAACGCACAATCGCGCCGTCGGCATTTTCCACCTCATCGCCTACTGTATATTTATCGTCAAAAACCTCTAAGCCTATTTTAGAAATTTTGTTATAGGTTTTAATCTTATACATTATGCGTTCTCCTCCTCAAATTTCTTCATAAATTCTACAAGCTTTTCTACACCCTCTACAGGCATTGCGTTATAGATTGATGCTCGCATACCGCCAACGCTTCTGTGACCTTTGATATTTACAAAACCTGCGGCCTTTGACTCTGCTACAAATTTAGCGTCAAGCTCGTCATTGCCTGTAACAAACGGTACGTTCATAAGCGAACGGTCTTCAGCTACTACAGTTCCCTTAAAGAGCTTGCTGTTATCAAGGAAATCATAAAGAATATTTGCCTTTTTAACGTTGATTTCGCGAATTGCCTCAAGTCCGCCCATCTTCTTTATCCACTTAAAAGTAAGACCTGCAATATAAATCGCATAGCAAGGCGGTGTATTAAACATAGAGCCGTTGTCTGCGTGTGTGCTGTAATTGAGCATTGTAGGTGTAATATCCATAGCGTTGCCGATAAGGTCTTCACGGATAATAACGATTGTAACACCTGCGGGAGCAACGTTCTTCTGAGCACCTGCGTAAAGCATACCAAATTTTGATACATCAATAGGCTCTGACAAAATGCAGCTTGAAATATCGGCTACAAGCGGAACATCGCCTGTATCGGGCAGCTTGTGATATTTAGTACCGTAAATGGTATTATTCATACAAATGTGAACATAGTCAGCCTCAGGGTCAAAGTCAACAGCAGTAGTCTTGGGAATATAAGAATATGTCTTATCTGCAGAACTAGCCACAGCGCGCGCCTCGCCATATCGAGCCGCTTCTTTATAAGCCTTGTTTGCCCACTGACCTGTGATAATATAGTCAGCCTTTTTATTCTTATTCATAAGGTTAAGCGGAATCATCGCAAACTGCGTTGACGCGCCGCCCTGTAAAAACAGCACCTTATAATTATCGGGTATGTTCATAATCTCTCTGAGATTAGCCTCTGCCTCATCAAATATTGCCTGATATTCTTTACTGCGATGTGACATCTCCATAACAGATTGACCGGTAGTGCCATATTCCATCATCTCAGCAGCCGCTGTTTTAAGTACGTCTTCAGGTAACATTGAAGGACCTGCGCTAAAATTGTAAACTCTTGCCATAATATAAAAACCTCCGTATTGGGATTTGATTTCCCGAATTTGCTCACTATTATATATTATATTCTATGCTATGTCAATAGGATTGTTAAAAATTAGACAAACTTTTTTAGAATTTCTTTTTTATAATAAATTTTATTGTTATTTTTTTAACAATATTTGTCAAAAAAGAAACTGCCGCCAATTATTTTGACAGCAGTTTAATTCTATCGCAATGAAAAATCCTCACTATCAAGTGACAGGTTAGGATTATAATACGGATCACCCGCTTTAAGTTCCGATCCCCACCGCTCTTGAAAGCGGAATATCTCACTGTTAAAACGCGCACGTTTTTCAGGGGTATCATCGTCGCCGCGACTTTTTGACTCATAATGATAAAACTCGGCAAACGGTGTAAATACAATCAAATATCCCGCCGCACGTATCTTCATACAAAAATCAATATCGTTAAAAGCAACGGCATAGCCCTCATCAAGACCTCCTACCTCGTTGTATATGTCTTTGCGTATCATCAAACAAGCCGCTGTGCATGCGCTTAAATTCTGCGCTATAGAAGCTCTTGCCATATAACCCGGATTTTCGCGAGCAAAACCCTTATGTGAATGTCCTGCCACGCCGCCAAGCCCCACTATAACACCAGCGTGCTGGATGGTATCATCATCATAATAAAGTTTAGCTCCAACAGCGCCAACATCTTTTCGCTGCGCAAACATCAGCATTTGCTCTATCCAATCAGGTGTTATGACCTCTATATCGTTGTTGAGCAGTAGTACATATTCTCCCTGTGACTTTTTTGCAGCAAAGTTGTTAATTGCAGAATAATTAAATCCACTTTCCCAAGTAATTACCTTCAAATTATTATACTTAGCTTCTACCTCTTTGTAATATTCAAAGGTTTTTTTGTCGGTACTGTTGTTTTCAACAACAATTATCTCAAAATTTTTATAAGTAGATTTTGTGTATACCGAGTTTAGACACTTTTCAAGGTCGTCTGTATGATCTTTGTTAGGTATTATTATTGATACCAACGGATTACCGATAATATCATACTGCATCTTATATGTGGTAGGAACAACTGCATCCTCTACCCTGCCGCAAAGTCCAATTCTTTCAATATGGGCGGAAAGCGCACGCTTTGCGCTGTCTACAACATAAGGCTTTGCCGATACATCCGACGCCACCGATGCTTTATGCGAACGCCAGAAATACAACGCTTTTGGTATATGAACAATATTTTGCGCCTTTTCGGTAAGGCGAAGAATTAAATCGTAATCCTGACTGCCGTCATATTCACGGTTAAAGCCGCCCACGATATCAAGCAGTTGCTTTTTAAAAGCAGTAAAATGACATATATAATTATACGAGCGCAGTGTATCGGGCGAAAAATCAGGCTTAAAATTATGGATTGTTATATTGTTGGGTCTGCCGACAAATGTTACCTCATCCGTATAGATAAAATCATCGCCTTGTTCGCAAACAGCTTTCATCATTTCAAAAAGCTCTGATGGATGAAGCAGGTCATCATGGTCAAAAAGCGCAATAAAATCGCCGTCTGCCATTAAAATGCACTCATTTGTATTGTCTGCTATACCCTTGTTTTCGTCTAACTTTTTATAATTGATTCTTACATCGTTAATACTCTTTATATATTCGCCAACATAAGTATGTTCCGCATCACTACCGTCTGCTAAACACAACTGCCAATTAGAATACGTCTGATTAATCACAGAATTTATCATCTGTTTTAAAAACTTAATTGGCGTATTATAAAGAGGAACTACTATACTGAATTTTATGTTTCTATCAAAAACGGTTGCCGCCTCTTTTTTACGGCGATGTCCGCTTATTTTAAAACGCACAGTAAAGCCGCCGACAAGTCGATTTAACTTGCGGCGGATTTTTCGAAATGCTATAATCGGCATTCTTGCCACGGCAAAAAGATGTGGATGCCCTTTAAGTCGCATAGCCAATCTTTTTAGCGCGCCTTTTATGGATTTTTCCTGCACAGGTATCTTTTCAAACATTTAGTTAAAGCCTACCTTTGAGAGTTTTTATAAGCGTCACAAACCTCTTTCGCGTCGCCTATCATCTTTATCTTGCCCTTTTCAAGCCATACGCAGTGCTTACAAAGGCGTTCTATCTGCTCGATAGAGTGTGAAACAATAATAACGGTGGTGTCATCATTTATCATTGCATTAATACGCTCTTCACACTTTTGCTGGAACAAGAAATCACCTACCGCCAGAATTTCATCGACGATAAGTATATCGGGCGTGGTAACTGTAGCAATAGCAAATCCTATACGTGCCACCATACCCGAAGAATAATTCTTCATAGGCACATCTAAAAACTCACGCATTTCGGAAAATTCAACTATTTCGTCAAACTTTTCATCCATAAACTTTTTAGAATAACCTAGCACAGAGCCATTAAGATAAATATTTTCGCGAGCAGTAAGGTCCATATCAAAACCCGCACCAAGTTCAATAAGCGGTGCGATAGTACCATATGTCTTAACCGTACCCTTTGTCGGCTCCAAAATGCCCGATATTATTTTAAGCGTTGTACTCTTACCGCAACCGTTAAGACCCACAATACCGAAAACATCACCTTTTTTAATGTCAAAGGAAACATTGTCAACAGCGACAAAATCCTCGAAATAAAGTTGACGTTTAACAAGTTTTAAAAAATATTCTTTCAGGCTTTCAAGTTTTTCCTTGCTCATATTGAAGTGCATTTCAACGTTGCGTAATTCTACAGCATTTTCATTTACCATTTAAAACACACTCCTTTTAAATATGAAGAATAAACTTGCCTTCGGCCTTTTTAAACACAAATCCTCCAACCAAAAGCGCCAAGAGCGACATTCCTATACAAATAAGGTTTTCTTCTAAAGAGGGAATTGTGTTGTACATAACAAGGTTTCTAAAATACTCTACGTAATGCGTAATAGGATTAATTTTAACTATTCTAAGCACAAACGAATGGTCATTCAAAAGCTCAAGCGGATATATAATTGGCGTTAAATACATAAGCATTGTAAGCAGCACACCGTAAAGATGCTGTATATCTCTGAAATATACCGTAGCCGCACTCAAAAACAGGCTTACACCGCATACAAATATAAAGCAATATATTACAGGGATTGGAAAAAGTATAGCCGTGACACTTGGCACAACACCCTGAAACAGCATAACAATTACTACTGCAATCAGTGTAAAGAAAAAGTTTACAAGCGAAAACAAACACTTTTCAATCGGGAATATATATTTAGGTATATATACCTTTTTAATAAGCGGTGCGGCGCTTAAAATAGAACCAAGCGAATTCGACGTTGCCTCTGAAAAGAAATTCCATATAGCAAATCCCACAATGTAATAGGTAGCAAAATTTTCTACCTCTATTTTAAGAAGCTTACCAAACACCGTTGTTATAACCAGCATTGTGAAAAGCGGGTTCAAAACGCTCCAGGCAACGCCAAGCACCGAACGGCGATATTTTATTTTAAAATCTTTAGAAACCAGATTTTTAAGCAGCGGCATAAATTTTTTCATATCACTGAAAAAATTAGCCTTGTTTAAAGTATCTTTTGCCACGAACATATTCCTCACTTTTACATTAAAGTAATATATTGGTATACATATTATATCATCATAACCATAATATTGCAAGAAAAAAAGCAAATACTAATCATCGGTGATTATAATGATTTCAACAGTACTGAGAACAGTTATATTATATCTTGTAGTAACGGTGGCAATTCGCCTTATGGGTAAGCGCCAGATCGGTGATATGCAGCCTAACGAACTGGTAATAACCTTGCTTATATCAGAAATTGCAGCAATTCCCCTTCAGGATACCGAACAACCGATGTTTATAGGTGTTGCTGCAATTTTTGTTTTAGTTTTTCTTGAGATAGTAATATCTATTCTTGCTATGAAAAGTTTTTGTATGCGAAAGCTTTTGAACGGTAAATCTATAGTTGTTATAAAAAACGGCATAATAGATCAACAGGCTATGCGCAATGTACGTATGACGGTAGTTGACCTTATAGAACAGCTTCGCGCGCAAAACGTCTTTAATTTAGCCGATGTTGCTTTTGCTGTTTTAGAGGTAAACGGTAATTTAAGCGTATTGCTAAAAAAAGACGCGCAGCCTGTAACAGTAAAAGATGTCGAACTAAATCTACCCGACGATGCCCTGCCCTTACCTGTAATCAGCGACGGTAAAATTATTTATGAATCATTACGGGCTTTAGAGATATCCACACAAAAACTGAACAAAATATTAAAACACAAATGCACTACACCAAAGCAAATATTTTTAATGACACTTGACCGCGACGGCAATCACACAATAATCAAAAAAGGTGGTGCTTCTAAATGAAAAGACTTATACCGGCCACTTTAATTTTTATATTTATAATAGCTGTGTGTATTGGTGCTCATATGTATGTAGACAACGCCTGCGACCAAACCATTAATGATATTGAAAATTATTACAATCAAAGCATCACAGGCGATGAGCTCGAAGAAAAATGGCAAGAACGCAAAGAAAATATGGCGCTTTTTGTAAATCACAACTTTTTAGATAAAATTTCGGTTTATATCGGGCAACTGACCCTCACCGAAGAAGAGGACAACTCACCCGAATTTGATACAGTATATAAAAATATAGAAAGCATTCTTGAACTCATAAAAGCAGAACAAAAATTTGCTCTGCACAGTTTTTATTAATAACAATGCATATTTTCTCTAACAAAAGGGATAATATGCATTTATTTTGCATATTTTGCCGAAAAATTCATTTTTAAAAAATATTTATGCATTAACGCTTGACAACTGCCATATAATATGTTAAAATCGCTTTATCAATAAATTACATAATTTGTAATTAAAATTTTAATTTTTGAAATGAGGTAACAAAAATGAAAAACTTAAAGAAAATTTTAGCATTAGTTTTAGCGCTTTGTATGCTTCTCTGCTTCGCAGGCTGCGGCACCAAAGACACGGGCAGCGATGCTGACGCAAAAGCAAAGCTTGTTATGGCAACAAACGCAGAATTCCCCCCTTATGAATACCACGAGGGTGATGCAATTGTTGGTATCGATGCCGAAGTTGCTGCTTTAATCGCAGAAAAGCTTGGTATGGAGCTTGAAATCGCCGATGTTGATTTTGACTCTATTATCCCCGGCGTTCAGGAAGGCAAGTACGATATGGGTATGGCTGGTATGACCGTTACCGATGAAAGACTCGAAAAGGTTGCCTTCTCTGACAGCTACGCAAAGGGCGTTCAGGTTGTTATCGTTAAGGAAGACAGCGAAATTGCAACTCTTGATGACC
>JAFTTE010000149.1 GCA_017466905.1 Clostridia bacterium
CGCCTGCATATTTTGATGCATTGCCGTTTTCTACAACAACGAGTGTTGGAGCCTGCTTGATGCCGAGAGCATTTACTGCCTCTACATTTTCATTAGCGAGAAGCTTATTAAATGCCACGCCTGCTTTTTCAAGCTGTGCTACTGCTATTTTGCAGTTAGGGCAGGTTGCCGTTGTGAAAAGGTATACGCCGTCAGCCAAAACTGCGTCAGACTTTTCCTCACACGCGCAAGCTTCCTCCATTACGCCGTCATGTGTAAGCTTTGAGTTTTCGATGTCATAAACCTTACGGTCTTTAAATTCCTGTGACTTACCGTCGTTCCAGTTCTGAACGGGGCGGTAGTAGCCTGTGATACGACTGTAAACCTCGGTGCGCTCGCCGCAATCGGGACAGGTGTAAACCTCGCCCGAAATATAACCGTGATTCTTACACACAGAGTATGTCGGTGACATTGTGTAGTAAGGAAGTCTGTAGTTTTCAGCAATCTTTCTTACAAGGTTTGCAGCAGCCTTCCAATCAGGAAGCTTTTCACCAAGGAATGCGTGGAATACGGTACCCGAGGTGTAAAGTGTCTGCAGTTCATCCTGAACGTCGAGAGCCGAGAATATATCCTCGGTATAGCCAACAGGCAGGTGTGAAGAGTTGGTGTAATAGGGTGTCTCGCCCTCTGCCTGACCCGCTGTGATTATGTCGGGGTAATGCTTAAGGTCGTGCTTTGCAAGACGGAAAGCGGTAGACTCGGCAGGTGTAGCCTCAAGGTTGTAGAGGTCGCCGTACTGCTCCTGATAATCAGAAAGGCGTTCGCGCATGTGGTTAAGAACGTCCTTAGTAAACTGCTGTGTTTTCTCGTTAGTAAGGTCGGCTTTAATCCATTTTGCGTTAAGGCCCGCTTCGTTCATACCAACAAGACCGATGGTTGATAAGTGGTTGTTGAAAGTGCCCAAGTATCTCTTGGTGTAAGGATAAAGACCTGCGTCAAGCAGTTTTGTAATAACCGTGCGCTTAACGTGCAGCGAACGGGCAGAAATGTCCATCATCTTGTCAAGACGGGCATAGAAATCAGCCTCATCCTTTGCAAGATAAGCGATACGTGGCATATTGATGGTAACAACACCCACCGAACCCGTGGATTCGCCGCTGCCGAAGAAGCCGCCTGATTTTTTGCGAAGCTCGCGAAGGTCCAGACGAAGTCTGCAGCACATTGAACGAACATCGCTGGGCTCCATATCGCTGTTGATGTAGTTTGAGAAATAAGGTGTGCCGTATTTTGCGGTCATTTCAAAGAGAAGCTTGTTGTTCTCGGTTTCAGACCAGTCAAAATCACGGGTGATTGAGTAGGTAGGAATAGGATACTGGAAGCCGCGGCCGTTAGCGTCGCCTTCGATCATAATTTCGATAAACGCTTTGTTTATCATATCCATTTCTGCTTTACAGTCTTTATACTTAAAGTTCATTTCCTTGCCGCCAACTATACAGTTAAGCTCGGCTAGGTCGTTTGGAACTGTCCAGTCAAGAGTGATGTTAGTAAAGGGTGACTGTGTGCCCCAACGCGACGGTGTGTTTACGCCGTAGATAAAGCTTTGGATGCACTGCTTAACCTCTTTATAGGTAAGGTTGTCTACCTTTACAAAAGGCGCCAAATATGTATCAAATGATGAGAAAGCTTGTGCGCCTGCCCATTCGTTTTGCATAATGCCAAGGAAGTTTACCATCTGGTTGCAAAGAGTTGACAGGTGGCTTGCGGGTGAAGAAGTAATCTTGCCAGGTACGCCGCCAAGACCCTCTTGAATAAGCTGCTTAAGCGACCAACCTGCACAGTAGCCGGTAAGCATAGAAAGGTCGTGAATATGAATGTCGGCGTTACGGTGCGCGTTGCCGATTTCATCATCATATATTTCAGAAAGCCAATAGTTAGCTGTAACAGCGCCCGAGTTAGAAAGAATCAATCCGCCTACAGAATATGTAACGGTAGAATTTTCTTTTACGCGCCAGTCATTGATATTAAGATAGTTGTCTATAATCGCCTTATAGTCAACCATTGTTGCGTTAATGTTACGAATCTTTTCGCGCTGACGGCGATAGATAATGTATGCCTTTGATACATCGTCATAGCCCGCTCTGATAAGTACAGATTCTACACTGTCCTGAATGTTTTCAACCGAAATTTTACCGTCTTCAATTTTTGCAGCAAAGTCTGCTGTAACCTTGAGCGCCAAAAAGTCGATAATATCCTGATTATACTCTTTTTGACAAGCTTCAAATGCTTGTTTTATCGCATCGCTTATCTTTTGAATATCAAAGCTTACGAGTTTGCCGTCACGTTTTACTACATTATACATTCTTTTTCCCCTTTTCTTTTTTATTCCCCATTTTGAGGTGAGCAAGATACATTATATAGGGTATTTTGTGTTTTGTCAATAGTAAAATCACAATATCTTGTGTTAAATTCCTCGAATTTCCACATTTGGTATCATATCTTGTGTCTCGCACCGCATCAAGTCAAGGGTTTCGCGACTGACAGCTGATAAATTATTTTTTATAAGGTCGCCCGAATCTATAAAGTTTTGTAAAAAGTATTTGTCTGCGCCTTTTATCCATTCGGATATTTTTTTTATATCTTCTACAGTATGATACTCTTTTACCACCGTTGTTCTGAATTCAAAATCAATTTTTTTCTGTTTTAAAAGCTCAACGCTTTTTTCCACCTTGAAAAAATCTTCTTCACTGCAATCTGCTGTTTGGAGATATTTATCTTTGCAGTTTTTTATATCCATAGCAACATAATCTATGTTGCCGCTATTAATAAGCGACTCTAAACGGTCGGGATAACTACCGTTTGTGTCAAGCTTTACCTTATAACCCAACGCCTTTATTTTGGCTATAAAGTCGGGTAGCTCTTTGTACATTAGCGGCTCACCGCCTGTAATACAAACGCCGTCCATTATTCCCGCACGCTTTTTAAGATAGGATAAAATTTCTTCTTCGCTATAAAAATTGCTATTGTCTATATGTGTCACAAGAGATGCGTTATGACAAAACGGGCAGCGAAAATTGCACCCTGCTGTAAACAGGGTGCAAGCAACATGGCCCGGAAAATCAAGTAATGTTAATTTTTGAAATCCACTGAATTGCATTTTATTTTTCCTTTTTTATTAATTATCAGAAGCAAACTGCTCTTCTATGGCTTTTTTGCTTGAGGGCTTTGAATCGCCGTGACGCACAAAACACATGGTAACAAACGAAGCCACCGAGAAGAATACTGCATAGGGGAATAGTATGTTATAGCCTATTCCCAATTTATCTATAAGAAAGCCCGAAAGCAAGGGTGTTACAATCTGCGCTGCCATAGAAAACGTATAATAATAGCCTGTATATTTACCAACGTCAGAGCCTGTGCACATCTCAACAACCATAGGGAATGAGTTTACATTTATAGACGCCCAGCCTATACCTACAACACCGAAAATAAGATACATAAGCGGTGTTTCGTGTCTTATAAATATCGCTATTGTATAACAAACAGTCATCAGCAATATGCCAAAAAGCACCGCCTTTTTACGACCGATTTTGCCCGAAAGGAATCCAAGCGGTACAAACGCGGCTATTGCGGCAACCGTAGCAAAGGTAAGATATCCTGATGACGCACCAAGGTCTACATTCCAGATATTCATACAGTATCTTGAAAAAGAGGTTGTAACCGCATTGTATGCGGTAAACCATAAGAATACCGACAGCAAAATAAGAACAAGACTACGAACAACCGGCTTTGGAAGCTTTTGTTTTTTGCCGCTTTGCTGTGATTCTTCCTCGTCTTTTATATTGGTTTCTGCCAGAACCTTGTTTTCTTTAATGGTAAATACCATTATAAGAACAGATACCAACATAAACGCCGCTATCACTAAGAACACAGGTGTAAAGGATGATGTATAAACCTTTTGTCCTGCCTCGTTTGTTTCGCTTTTCAGCATAAACATCATTACAATTGTTGCAAATATGCCGCCGATATAGCCTACAAGGTTTATAACAGCGTTGCCCTTACTGCGAAGCGGTTTTTCGGTAACATCGGGCATATATGCCACAGCAGGTGAACGGTAGGTTGCCATTACTACAAGTAATGCCATAAGGGTTATAATAAATCCTGTGAAATTTTTACCCTTTTCAAAAAACGCCAACACACACATAAGCGCTACCGCGCCCAGAGTGCCATAAAGTATATAGGGGGTACGTTTACCAAGCTTGGTATTTGTCTTATCAGACAGCATACCAAAAAAGGGCAGCATAAATACCGCAAGCACATTATCTACCGACATAAAAGCATTTGCCGTAAAGGTGCTGAGTCCAAAGGTGCTTTCAAGAATATAGGGTATTACCTGATCGTAAAACTGCCAGAATGCTAAAATAGACATAAAGGCAAAGCCTATAAGTATGGTGCGCTTGTAATTTAACTTCATAATTTTGTCCCCTCAAAATTTTTATATTAATTCGATTATTGCGGCAAGATTTCCCCTTTTGCCTCCTGTAGCCCTATGAGAGTGAAGCTCATCAGCGTTACAACAGGTGCAAATGTCGCTTATATCAATATTATCTTCTCTTATTCCTGCCGAAAGCAAAATATTTTTATTGGCAGCAACAAGATTTAGCATAAAGTGATTTTCGTCTCGCCCTTCGCGAAAGACATCGGTAATATCCATGCCGCTGTCTACAAAAGCATCAAAAACGGGTGTGTCAACCTCATAACAATCCTGACAGATACAAGGACCTATCGCCGCGATAATATCCGCTGGGTCACAGCCAAATTCGTTTACCATTTTTTCGACAGTTACCCTGCCAATTTGGCTTACCGTACCGCGCCAGCCTGCGTGGCTTGTGGCGCATACGCGCTTTACAGGATCGCAGAAAAGCAAGGGTGTGCAATCGGCGTACTGCGTTACAAGCGCAACACCTGACTCATTTGTAATAAGCCCGTCAACATCACTGAATGACGGCTTTGTGTAGCCTGTTCCGCAATCAGATTTAGTCACAATACGGACATTGTTGGTGTGGGTTTGACGGCTTAACACCAAATGAGATATATCTATCCCAACCGCATCGCAAAGACGGCGGTAGTTTTCTTCTACCCTTTGAAAATCATCGCCACCCGAAAAACTGGTATTCATAGTGCTATACTGACCCTCACTCACACCACCATGTCGCGTAGAAAAGATGTGTCGTACTGCGCTGCAGGTTTCGAGTCGTGGAAAGGTTATATAAACCAAATCACCGTTCTGGTTAATTTTTAAGTTTCTGCTATACATTAGCGACCTCTATTTCTTCTAATAGTCTATTCGCTTTTATTATAAACCTATTTGTCGCCGATTTTCCAAGACGCTCTGCTATTGTTTCAAGAGCCTGTTTTATAAACGGCGGTCTATGGTCAGGCGAATGTGTATCGCTTGCAAGGTAGGATACATATCCGCCTTTTATGAGCTTTTCACAAAGCTTTGCATCCTCTTTAGAAACAACGGCACCTGCGTTGATGTGGGCTTTGGCATATCCGTCAGAAATCAGTTTTAACAACTTTTTATAGCCCTTTACCCTGCTATATCTTTCAATATGAGCAAGTATTGGTATAAGTCCTTGTCTTTCGCCTATATCTATTATATCCTGCAAAACGCTTTGAGTAATCGGCTCTCCATACGGCAACTCCAACAACAGATAGTTTGTGCCCTGTATAACAAATTGCTTTATCGCGCGGCTTTTGCCAATACCGCTGAAATATCTTAACTCACAGCCAAGAAAAACCCTTGGTAAAGCCCTGTGCAAGACCTCGCCTTTTAGTTCGTTATATGCATTTTGTGTCAGCTCTGCAAAATCCTCAGCGCTATCGATATCGGGATAAAAATGCGGCGTTGCAATAACGTCGGTGACACCCTGATCCTGCAGCATCTCAAGCAGTGTTATTGCCGTATCCATATCCTTTGCCCCATCATCAACAGCCGGCAAAATGTGGGCATGTATATCAAGAAAAGTCATGAATGTTCCCTCTTTGTAAAAAATCGGGAAAACGCTAAGGTTCTCCCGATTATGATTTATTGTTGTTGCGAATCAGCGTCAGCGGGCTTTTGAAGCGTGGGTGTGCTGCTATAGCCATATCCATACTTTGAATAACCGTATTTACGGTACCCGTATTTGCTATAGCCATACTTGCGGTATCCGTATCTTCCGCCCGATTTTGGATTTGCCGCATTCATAATAGCACCAAGCAAATTAATGTTTGCAAACTTAGCAGCTTCAATCGCGCGACTAATTGAGTCGGTAGGTGTAACCTGATCTTTTACCACCAGAACAAGACCTGCGGTATGTGGTGCTATAACCAATGCGTCGGTAACCACATCTACAGGTGGAGTATCTATAATTACATAGCTGTATTCCTTACCCACAGTCTCAACCAATTCTTTAAATCGTGCCGAGCCCAAAAGCTCTGACGGGTTGGGAGGCACCTGACCTGCGGTCATAACATCAAAGGTATCACTGATATGAGTAATAACCTCATTGTATTTATTAAATCCCGCAAGAACATTAGAAAGTCCTGCAGCATTTTCAATTTTAAGCTTTTTGTGTATAGAACTGCGTCGCATATCTGCATCAATAAGCAAAACCTTGTCGCCAAGCTGAGAAAAAGCAATTGCCATATTAACAGAGGTTGTTGATTTACCCTCGCCTGCCTCGGGGCTGGTTATGCCAAAAACCTTTGTTTCGCTACCCGACAACAAAAAAGTAAGGTTGGTACGGATGGCCTTATATGCCTCGACAACAGCAAATGGAACGTGTCGCGCTTCGCCGATGTTCATAACAGCGCTTTTATTGTCTTGCGTTTTCTTAATAACCACTGCTGTAGCCTCCTCTGCCCTTGTTCTTGCGGTATCCGCCACTTTCTGCATTTTCAAAATCAGGAACTGCGCCCAAAAGCGGAACATCAAAGTTGCTTGTAAAGTCCTCTTCGCCCTTTATTGCGCGATTCATAGATTCAATGATAAAAAGCACTATGTATGCCGCCACGGCGCCGACTACGCCTGCTACACCCGTTGTCATCAAGGTGCGCGGATAGGTCATTGCCGCCTTGATTGCTGTAGATGCAACATTTGCACGTGCAGAAGGAATAAATCCCGGTATGTAATCACAAGCGATTTCCACAAATTTATTTGCTATACGCATTGCTTCTTTCGGGTCGGTACTTGAAAATGTGACATCTATAAACAGGGTGTCCTCACTTCTTCTTGCGACAGAAGATGCGCTCATAAGACCCTGATAACTGTAATCTTTTCCAAGCTGGTCTGCAACCTTTTTGTAGATGTCGGGTGTATTAAGTATATCAACTACAGTATAAGCAAGATATAAGGATGCGGAAATATCGCTGCTTGAAACCTTGCCGGTTGTTTCATCGTAAGAAATAGTAACTGCGCCGTTGGTTACAAGTATTGATGCTGTAGCGCTGTATGAAGGGGTTAATAAAAACTTGCAATAACTGAATGCTGCAGCAGCAAAAACAACCGCCGCTAAAATAATTATCCAGATGCGGCGCCACGCAAGCATCACAAGGTCCATAATATTTATAGTTTTTTCTTCCATTTTATTCCTCTTCTCAAGATAAAATAAAAATTATTTGCATGTACATAATATAATAACATTTTTATACTGCTTTTTCAAGTGCTTATTTTGCATATTGTTCATAAAGATGAAATTGGTCATAAACAGTAGGCCACAGCCCGCTACCACCAAGCGTTACACAAATATATTCCGTGCCGCCGTCACTTTTTCCAAAAGAGGCTATGCAGTAGCCCGATTCGTTTACAAAACCTGTTTTTCCGCCCAATATATCTGCGCCCTCAGGTTCAGTGCCGTACATATAGCTGAAAAGTGTACTGGTAAGCAGTATGCCATCAGGATGCTGCGGGGTTGCGGCTGTTGTATACTGATAGGTTGACAGTATTTTTCGGCAAAGCTCATTTTGCATAGCAGCACGAAGTATTACCGACATATCCTCAGGTGTTGTATAGTGATTTTCATCAAACAAGCCGCTTGTGTTCACAAAATGAGTATCTTTTAAACCGAGTTCTTCCGCTTTTTTATTCATCAGCTTAACAAACTCTTCCTCGCTACCGGCAAGCGAAAGTGCCAGACCTACAGTAGCGTCCGCTCCCGAAGGCAGTATGGCGCCGTATAGCATATCTGTCATATTAACCGATTCGTTTGCCGAAAAGCCCGCAACAGTGGCATCTGCAATAAAAAGCGGATCGGTTATTTCAAGGCTGAAGGTAAAGGTTTTGTTATAATCGGTTATATAATCAACCGCCGTGAGCACAGTCATTATCTTTGTGGTAGACGCGGGATAGCACCGAACATCTGCGCCTCGCGCGGCAACAACCTTGTTTGTATCACAATTTATAACTATTATGTTACGGCTTACAATATCAGTACCGATACCTGCAGTATTTTCGGTATATTCCGCAAACAAATCAACTTTTTGGGGCTTTTCAATACCGCTTGCAACATTTTCTGTCTGTTCGCTCGATTGCGACTGCAATTGCGATTGTTGCGCTTTTGACTTTTCAGGCAAAGCGATTACGAATATCAGCACCGCAATCAACAACACCGCTGTAATGTAAACCCACGGACGAAACCGTATTACACCGCCGTAAACCTTTTTATTGTGTTTTGTGATTGGTTGTGATTTTTGCTCTGTTTCTTTTGTCGGTTGCAAATCCTTTTCGAGCCTTTTTTCAAGGGCAGAAAAATATTCGCCGTAATCTTTATTATTAAATTGTTCCGACATATCTTTCCACCTCTTTTAATATCAGTTCGCTTTGCGAACTCATTTTCTTTTATCTTTTCTCTCTTATCTAAACATTAACAATTCCCCTTAACAAAGGGGAATTGTAATGTTAAAATCTGCGGCCTGCGCCGCCTCCGCCAAACGAACCGCCGCCACCTCTGAAGCCGCCAAAGCTGCTTCCCGAGCTGAAGCCTCCGCCGCCGCGGTGATTAAATCCGCCTGTAAAAAAGCGTGGCGAGCCAAATATAAACAGTCCGCCCCGTCTGCCAAAAACACCCATATAAAGCGCAACCAGAATTATAAGCACTATCCACGAAATCATTACTTCACCCAAAGACGAAGTTTCGCTTTGTGTATCGGGCAACAAATCGGCGGGTATATAATTTTCGGACGGTTGCATACCGTATTCAATATAAATTTCATTAACTATAGCGTTATAAACATTTACAAGTCCTGACGAAAAATTATCGCTTGAAAAATACGACAAACCGTAGTTATCTATTATTCTGCCTGTCTTGCTGTCGGGCAATGCGCCTTCCAGACCGTAGCCTACGGCAATATATATTTCACGGTCACCCTCTGACAGCAAAATAACAACACCGTTATCATCTTCTTCGGTACCTACGCCCCACTGCCTGCCAAGCTCTAACGCATAGTCGGCAGGCTCTTTGCCGTCAAGACTTTCCACCGTTACAACAACCGCCTGCGCGGTGGTTGCCTCGTCTAAAGCCGCGCCCTTGGTGTATATAGTATTTATATCCTCCTCGGTCATAACGGCAGCGAAGTCGTTTACAAAAAACTTCTCGGTAGGTGTGGGATACTGGTCTTTTGTTTCTTTGCCGCAGGATGCGAGTGATATTATTAAAATTACAGGCAACGTGAGCGCAGCCGCTTTTTTTATTACCCTTAAAAATTTAGTGCTCATATCAGTTGAAATCTACTACAGGTGCATCTTCCGCATCGGCATCGGCTTCAAAATATTCTGCCTTTTCAAAGCCAAATAAGCCTGCAACTATATTAGCGGGAAACTTGCGTATAGCGGTATTATATTCCTGCGCAGTTTCGTTATAATCATTACGCGCTGTAGCAATTCGGTTTTCGCTTCCTGCAAGTTCATCCTGTAAAGCAATATACTGTGAATCGGCTTTAAGCTCGGGGTAAGCTTCTGTTACGGCATTTACCCAAATATCAATTGCACTGTCAAGCGCAGCAGAAGCCTCTGCCTGTTCTTCAACAGATTCTGCTTTTGTTACGGCAGAACGCGCCTCGGTAACAGCAGTATATGTTTCTTGTTCGTGCAAAGAATACGCTTTGACTGTTTCAACAAAGTTAGGTATCAAATCGGCACGGCGTTGCAGATAAACCGAAACGTCCGACTGCGCGTTTTGTACCGACTCTTCCATTCCAACAAATTTATTATAATTTGACGAAAATACACCTATTAAAGCAATAACAGCAACCAAAACTATTGCAAGCGTAATCCATAAACCTTTCTTTTTCATTTGCTATTCTCCTTTACAAATTCTTCTATTCTCTTTAAAGCCTCAATTATGTGTTCTGTACTATAACAGTAAGATGCGCGTACAAAACCCTCGCCGCCTTTACCGAACGCAGTACCTGGTACTACGGCAACGTGTTTACTTTCAAGCAATCTTTCGCAAAATTCGTCACTGGTAAGACCTGTGCTTTTTATGCACGGGAAAGCGTAAAACGCGCCCTTTGGCTCGCGGCAGGTAAGACCCGCCTTGTTAAAGCCGTCTACAATAAGTCTGCGGCGGCGGTTGTATTCAGCCTTCATATCGGCTACCGCCTCGTCACCGTTACGCAAAGCCTCTATTGCGGCATACTGCGCCGTTGTGGGCGCGCACATTATTGCGAATTGGTGTATTTTGGTCACCTGCGAAATAATCTCCTGCGGACCGCAGGCAAAGCCCAGTCGCCAGCCTGTCATAGAAAAGGTTTTTGAAAAACCGTTTATCAGGATTGTGCGCTCACGCATACCGTCAATTGATGCGATTGATACGTGGGGATTTTCAGCAAATGTAAGTTCTGAATAAATCTCGTCCGAAAGCACCAGAATATTTGTATCACGCAAAATTTCTGCCAGAGCCTCAAGGTCGGCCTTTTCCATAATTGCGCCTGTGGGGTTGCAGGGATACGGCAGTATAAGCGCCTTGGTTTTATCGCTTATGGCATTTTTGAGTTGTTCGGGTGTTACCTTAAAATCGTTTTCCGCTAAGGTTTCGATTATTACGGGCACACCGCCGCAAAGCTGCGTTATTGGCTCATAGCACACATACGACGGTTGAGGAATTATAACCTCGTCGCCGGGGGTTATAATTGCGCGAAGGGTCGCATCAATCGCCTCACTGCCGCCAACCGAAATTAAAATTTCGTGAAGCGGGTCATAATTTACGCCGCATTTGCGGTCAATATAGTTTGAAATTTCTCGTCTTAAAGCCTCAAGACCCGAATTAGAGGTATATTTAGTTTTTCCTTTTTCAAGCGAGGTTATACCTGCCTTTCGCACCGACCACGGCGTCTGAAAATCAGGCTCACCAACACCCAAAGAGATAACATCATCCATTGTAGCGGCTATGTCAAAAAACTTTCTTATACCCGATGGCTTAATATCTTGTACGGTATCAGACAGTATTTTTGAATAGTCTATCATAACAAATATGTCCCCCTGTCGTCACTTTCACCCTCAAAAAGTTTAACATCCATTTCCTTGTATCTGCGCATAACAAAATGTGTGGCTGTAGATGTAACCGAATCAATAGTAGCAAGCTCACGCGCCACAAAACGCGCAATGTCCTGTAAATTTTTGCCCTTTACAACAACATTAAGGTCGTATCCGCCCGACATTAAGTAAACAGCCTCTACCTCAGGGTATGAAGCCACCTTTTCGGCAACCTCTTCAAATCCGAGGTCTGCCTTGGGCACAACGTTAAGCTCTATTATTGCAGAAACGCTTGTAGCGTCTACCTTTTCCCAGTCAATAACGGTTTTATATCCGCAGATAATGCCGGCTTTCTCGAGCGCGTCAATCTCTGCCGCGACTGCCTGTGTGTCGGCGGCGAGCATTACCGCCAACTGCTCTACTGTATAGCGCGCGTTGGTGCTCAGCAATTTCAAAAGTTCGTTTCTCATATATAAAACCTCCTAAGGTATAATATCACATAATAATATATCTTATTATACTTTAAAAGCACTATTTCGTCAATAAAAAATAAGAATATTGAAAATACTGTTATTATGTGTTAAAATATTATGATTAAACTTTTAAGCAGGTGATTTAGATGTCTGAACGCACAATTGCGGCTATCGCGACACCCTTGGGCGAAGGCGGTATCGGCGTTATAAGAATTTCAGGTGACGATGCGATAACCGTCGCCGAAAAATGCTTTGCCGCTTTTTCAGGTGAAATGTTGTCTTCACTCGGGGGTTATCAGGCATCATACGGTAGAGTTTTTGATAAAAACGGCGAAACGCTTGACGATGCCGTGGCGCTTGTGTTCCGCGCGCCTAAAAGTTATACAGGCGAAAATGTAGTCGAAATATCTGTCCACGGCGGCACAGTTATTACAAGACAGGTTTTGCGCCGGGTGTTAGAGTGCGGCGCGGCGCTTGCCACAGGCGGCGAATTTACCAAGCGCGCATTTTTAAACGGCAAGCTTGACCTTACCAAAGCCGAAAGCGTTATGGGGCTTATAAGCGCTCGAAATGATGCGGCGGCAAAAATTTCGCGCGGCGCGCGTGAGGGACGAATCAGCCGCGATACAGAAGATATTTTAAACAAATTGCTTGAAACGGCGGCTTCTTTGGCGGCTTTTGCCGACTACCCCGACGAAGATATACCAAATTTAAGTGAAGAAAACTTTTCACGGCTTTTAGACGAATGTCACGTTAAATGTGAGAAGCTTATTTCTACCTATGACACAGGTCGCGCCATCCGCGAAGGTATAAACTGTGCTATTGTAGGCAAGCCAAACGTTGGCAAATCCACCATTATGAATCTGCTGTGCGGCAGCGACCGCTCAATTGTTACCGACATTGCAGGCACCACACGCGATGTTGTTGAAAACGTTGTTAATGTTGGCGATATAATGTTAAACCTTGCCGACACGGCGGGCATACACACTACCGACGATACGGTCGAAAAATTTGGCGTAGATAAAGCGATACAAAAAATCAAAAATGCCGAACTGCTGCTTGCAGTGTTTGACAGTTCTGCGCCGCTTGATAGTGATGACAAGCAATTGCTCGACAGCATACAGGATAAAAAATGTATAGTTATTCTCAACAAAACAGATCTCGCCCCCGTTTTAAACAAACAGGATTTAGGTAAATTTGAAATTATTGAAATCTCGGCGCGTCAGGGCGATGGATACAATGAGCTTTGCGCGGCTATTAACCGTGTTTGTAAAACAGAAATGTTATCGCCTGATGATACCGTGCTTATAAACGAGCGTCAGCGCGACTGTGTATGCCGCGCACTCCAAGCAGTATCTGCCGCACGCGATGCACTATGTTGCGGTATGACTCTTGACGCCGTTGGAGTTTGTGTTGATGATGCAATCGCCGCTTTACTTGAACTTACAGGCAAACGCGTTACAAACGAGGTTTGTGACGAGATTTTCAAACGTTTCTGTGTTGGAAAATAAACAATGAATTGCCCTGTGGGCGTGAATTGAAATCTTCGATTTCATAAATTGCCTTGACAGGCATGAATTGCACCTGAAGGTGCATTAAGGTGTTTCGCTTTGCGAAACAAATATATGTCCGTGCCGTTTACGGCACACCGAAATGCGCAAAGCGCAATTCATGAGCGGAACGCTCAATTCATGTGCAAAACACAATTCACGCGGCAACGCCGCAATTCATTTTATAAAAGAGGCATTTTATGATAAAAGAATACAAGGCAGAAAATTACGACATAGCCGTAATAGGCGGCGGACATGCGGGTATTGAGGCGGCTTTAGCCCCTGCGCGACTCGGTCTTAAAACGGTTATGTTTACAATCAATCTTGATTGGGTGGGCAATATGCCCTGCAACCCCTCTATTGGCGGCACCGCAAAGGGTCATCTGGTGCGCGAGCTTGACGCTCTGGGCGGTGAAATGGGCAAGGCGGCAGATGCCACAACACTTCAAAGTCGTATGCTCAACCGAGGCAAAGGTCCTGCGGTTTATTCGTTGCGCGCGCAGATCGACCGACGCGCCTACAGTGGATATATGAAACACGCGGTAGAAAAACAAGAAAACCTTGATGTTAAGCAGGCAGAGATTGTACATATAGAAAAGCGTGATGACGGTCTCTGGCACTGCATTACCCGCCTTGGCGCTGACTATGCGTGCCGTTGTGTGATACTCGCCACAGGCACTTTTTTGGGCGGCAGAATTTATATAGGCGAGGTAAATTACGAAAGCGGACCCGATGGCAATTTTCCCGCAACCGAGCTTGCCGCTTCCCTTAAAAAACTAAATATTCCGCTTCGCCGTTTTAAAACGGGTACTCCCGCGCGTGTTGACCGCGCAAGTATTGATTTTTCAAAGCTTGAGATACAAGATGGCGACGACAACACCGTACCATTTAGTTTTTCAACAACAACCCCTCCCGAAAACAGGGTCGTGTGTCACATCGGCTACACCAACGACGAAACAAAGAAAGTAATACTCGAAAATCTGCACCGTTCACCGCTGTATGCGGGTGATATTGAGGGTGTAGGTCCGCGCTATTGCCCAAGTATTGAAGATAAAATCGTTCGATTTGCCGACAAGCAGCGCCACCAGATGTTTGTTGAGCCTTGCGGCGAAAACACCGAAGAAATGTACCTGCAGGGCATGTCGTCTTCCCTGCCCGAGGAAGTGCAGATACAGTTTTACCGCACCATAAAAGGTCTTGAAAATGTAAAGGTTATGCGCGCGGCTTACGCTATCGAATACGATTGCATTGATCCATTGGCTCTTTATGCGACACTTGAAATCAAAGAACAGCCGGGACTTTACGGCGCAGGTCAGTTTAACGGTTCATCAGGCTATGAGGAAGCCGCCGCACAGGGCTTTGTCGCGGGTGTTAACGCCGCGCACAAAATACTCGGGTTGGAGCCGCTCGTGCTTTCGCGTTCTTCGTCGTACATAGGCACTCTTATTGATGACCTTGTAACAAAAGGTTGCTCTGACCCATACCGTATGATGACCTCGCGCAGCGAGTACCGCTTGCTGCTGCGTCAGGACAATGCCGACGAGCGACTTATGCCCATAGGGCACAAGTTAGGTCTTGTAAGTGACAGCGAATACGAAAGATTTTTAGAGCGCAAGCAACTTAAAGAGCAAGAAATAGAGCGAGTTAACCGCACATTCTTTGCCCCAAAGGCAGAGCTTAACGAAATGCTTGAAAGCAAAGGCACAGCGCCCATTACCACAGGCACGCGTCTTGCCGATTTAATTAAACGACCGCAACTTGACTACAAGTGTCTCGCACCTTTTGATAAGGACCGACCCGAGCTTTCAGACGATATATGCGAAAAGGTTGAAATCGAAATCAAGTACGAGGGTTATATCAGCCGTCAGCAAGCGCAGGTTGACGAGATGCTGCGACTCGAAAACAAGCCGATACCTGCCGACTTTGATTATTCAGCAATTAAAGGTCTGCGACTTGAAGCGGCTGAAAAGCTTAACAAAGTGCGCCCCGAAAACATCGGTCAGGCATCGCGTATATCAGGTGTCAGCCCTGCCGATGTATCTGTGCTTTTAATATATCTTTCTAAATAGAGGTTTTTATGATTAACTTTAATATTGAAAAAATTGTTCCTGTTTGTGAAAGCTTTGGCTTAACTCTTGATGAAGCTGCAATAAACCGACTTAACCGCTATGGCAATATGCTAATAGAGTGGAACGAAAAAATGAATCTTACCGCGATAACCGGGCCGGAAGAGGTTTTATACAAACACTTTTTAGACTGTCTTTTGTTTTTTAAAAATGTTAAGGTGCCCGATCACGCAAAAGTTATAGACGTAGGTACGGGAGCCGGATTTCCCGGAATGGTGCTTAAAATCGCCCGACCCGATATAGAACTTACACTAATGGACGGATTAAACAAGCGCCTTACATTTTTAAATGCTGTACTTGATGAGCTCACTTTACAGGTAAAAACCGTACATATGCGCGCCGAAGACGGCGGCAAAAACAAAGAGTACCGCGAGCAATATGATATTGCGTGCGCGAGAGCTGTCGCCAATCTGCCCGTGCTTTGCGAATACTGTATACCGTTTGTTAAGGTAGGCGGTCAGTTTGTTGCAATGAAGGGCGCTTCTGCAAAAGAAGAGCTTGACGCGGCGACCAACGCTTATAAAATACTCGGCTGTGAAAAGCCCACAATTATATGCGAAACCTTGCGAGAAAATGAGGCGCGAGCCTTTATTATCGCAAAAAAGAAATCGCAAACTCCACCAAAATATCCACGAATGGGTGGTAAAATAGCAAAAAGCGCCTTATAAAAAGGCGCTTTTAATTTTTTTATGTCATTTAGCGCGACGGCTTTTGCTTTACAACCGTAAAAAATTCAGTTAAACTTTATTTGCAAGGAGGGACAACATTATGCACACCTTTGCAGACAAAAAATTACTTATGCTAAAACCCGATGATATCATTCCCAACGAAAATCAACCGCGAAAGGTTTTTGATACATACGAGCTGCAATCTCTCGCCGACAGTATCGCCGCCAATGGTATTATACAACCGCTTACCGTTCGTAAAACCGAGGGTGGCAAATACTCGCTTATAGCAGGCGAACGTCGGTTGCGCGCTGCGAAGATGGCGGGATTGCGCCGAATACCGTGCGTTCTGCACCGCACAAGCGATTTAGTAGCATCACTGTACGCTATTACAGAAAATATGCAGCGAAGCGACCTTAACTGCTTTGAAGAGGCGATTGCTATACAAACGCTTATAAATGATTTTCGACTTACGCAGGCCGAGGCGGCTGTGCAGCTTGGTATGGCAAATTCAACGGTCAGTAACAAGCTTCGTTTGCTAAAGCTTTCGTCAGAAATTCAGGACCGTATCCTATCGGCAAACCTTACCGAGCGACACGCCCGCGCGCTTTTACGACTCTCACCCGAGCAGCGTGATAACGCTCTTGATAAAATAATTGCCGATGGCTTAAATCTTTCGCAAACAGAAGAACTTATTGAAAATATTTTAAATCCCGTTGTTGACGAAACTCCCGAAGAGCCGGCGGTTAAGCCCGTCAGAAAAGCCGCTATAGGCGATATAAAGCTTTTTTCAAACAGCCTTTCAAAACTGCTTTGCACTATGCAAAATGCTGGAATCACGGCAAATTCACGAAAAAGCGAAACCGAAAAATACATTGAATATAAGGTTCGGATTTTCAAAAACCCGCCCCAATACGACCAGCTAAAGATTTGTTAAAAATCTGTTGCAGCCCCTCTGTCCCCTTGGGCAACTGCACGGTTTTTATAAAAGCCTTGGTAGGTTTCTGCACTGCCTGCTAAGGCGCCCACCATATTCATCCCCATACACAAACAACCCCTCTTTCGAGGGGTTGTTTGTGTATGGCATATATTATATTTCCTTTGTTTCGTTATCTATTGCATACTTTTGCGCAAGCTTGGTAAGCTTATCTTCTACCTTTGCAACGCGAGCGTCAAGTAAAAATATTTTAACAAGTAGTAAAAATATTATTACAACAAATATAAAGTTTGATGTTGCTTCAAATCCTATTAAATTTGACACAAAAAAAACAGCTTCGGGAAATATAGACATTCCTAAAAGAAACAAACTAAAAAACAGCCAATAAATAGTGTCGCCTATCTTAAACTGTGACTTTTTAATTTTTCTGAAAACAAAAACCGCGGTAACAACACAGGCTACAATTAAAGTTATAGTTAAACCTCTGTTCATACTTTACTACCCCTTTCTGAACCACTGCAAAATTAGTATAGATACAAACATACGCAACATATAGTTTACCGAGTTTGCAAGGTTAAGATAACTCTCTCCTGCAACGCGGTCGTGCATTTCTACCTGAATTTCACTAAAAGTTGCACCGCCGCGAACAAGCAATGCTACTGTATCAGGCTCGGGACCAAGGTCGGCTGCAAGTGCCAACTTTTTAATCATTTTTTTGTCAAACATACGCATGCCTGATGTTGGGTCCTTGAGCGTTTTGCCTGTGGTAAGCCTGATAGCAAACTGTATAAGATTGCTACCCAACATACGAAGTGAATTTGGTTTTTTTTCGGTGACAAAACGAGAGCCTACAACTATGTTGTAACCCTTTTCAATTTCACTTGCCATATCGGCTATATAGTCAGGGTCGTGCTGACCGTCGCCGTCAAACTGAATCGCGGCATCATATTTGTTTTTATATGCAAAAAGCATACCTGTCTGCACCGCAGCAGCAAGCCCTAAATTTACGGGATGACTCACAAAATGATAGCCCTTTTTTATACATATATCCTGTGTGTTATCACGCGAGCCGTCATTTATAACAAGGTAGTCATACTGTGGGCATTTTTCTTTTATTGTGGTAACTACGCGTTCAATATTTTCGCCTTCGTTATAGGCTGGAATAATGATAAGAACTTTCATTTTATCACCTTAAATATTATTACTTTTTTCGCTTTTTGAATACACTTTAGAAATCAATTTTGCTATGGCCTTTGGCCAGAATTTGCAAAACATATCATAATCTTCCAAAGTGCGCTTGCTGTCACCTATTATCTCAGAGGTGGTGGACTCTTCGTGTATTCTGTGGCACATAAGCGGTTGCTTGTTATATACAAAAGAACCTCTTTTTCGGGACAGCCTTTCCCATTGTTGCCAGTCAATATTACTTAAGTAATCGTTGGTAAAGGGTGTATCTCCAACCCTTTCTTTTGCATAAGTAACCGCGGGACAACAAATGCAGTTGCCAAGCGACAACACTCTGCGCCGCACAAAACGGCTTGTTCGAAAATATTTTATTTTAAGGGGTGACAGCATCAATTTTTTAATCTTTAAAATAGAATTATCGTATACTTTTTCGCCGTTTCGGAGTTCACCATAACCGCTGAAATATATTATTGGATTTTTTGATTTGTTTAAAAATTCAAGCATCTGCTCTGTATATTCAGGCTCGTAAATATCATCCTGATGAGCGATAGTAACAAGTGGGGTAGCCACCTTGTCGTACGCAAAATTCCAGTCACCGCCGATACCATTTTCACCTTCATTAACAAAAACGGGTATGCCATATTTTTGTGCTACGGCATTTATATGCTCATTCGGTGTCGAGGTTGCTATAAATATATTGCTCTTAACCGTTTGTGTAAGCAAAGATTTTACGCATTCTTCAAGATATTCGCTTGCCTTATACGCGCACAGCGCATAGGTATGGTCAGCCGCTGTATAGTTCATTTTTCGTTCCCCTTAAGTTTTAAATTCTTATATATTATTATTGAACAAACTGAGATATGAATTATATAAGCAATTATAATGCTGTAGCTTACACCGTTCATTTCAAAAAGATTGATAAACGACTTTGCAAGTAAAGCAGATACACCAAGCGCTATAAGACTTGCTATCATACACACCTTAAGTTTTCGCATTATGATAAGCGTATTGGTACAAAGCCAACTTATAACATACATTGTTGTGCAGCCGATTATACCATACATAAGATAAGTATACGGCACAAACTTTTCACCAAACACAAGTCCTATTGTAAACTTTCCAAAAAGCATTACGCACAAGCAAACAATAACCGCTATGCAGATAAGCAAACCTAAATTTTTAGCAATCTGCTTTACAAAATCGCGTATTTTACCTTCATTATAAAGTTCAGCAAGTTCGGTGAGCATAGGGTTAAAAATGCTTGTAGCCATAACCTGTACCACAACAAGCGGTGTTGCAATAGTGCCGTAATAACCAAGCGCCTCTTCCCCGCGCATACCTTCAAGCATCTGACGCGGTATGCTTGTTATTGCGGTAAACGATGCCGATGATACCACCGCAGGCAGACAGGTTATAAGCAATGCCGTTATGGTTTTTTTATTAAAAATCGGCTTTATAGAGCCAAACTGCTTTGTGCTTTTGACATCATATAATACTACTATCAGTAATGCGACCACCGCCATCGCTATAATTGACACTAATACATCGCCCGTGGTTATCAGTGCAAAAGCAAAAACTATGGTCGACGCCATTCCTCGCATAACATACGATATACCTACATAGTCCATACGGTGATTTTTTTGATTTATTCCGTGTAGAACATCGCTGAATGTTTCGTTTAGTTTATAAAACATATAAAATACAATGCATAATACACTTCTGGCGGAATACCCAAGAACCAATACATAACCCACACATAATACAACCGCGCTTACGGCTGTTATAAAACGCACACCAATATAGTCACCGCTTGCGTATTGGTTCTGCGTGTCAGATATCTGGTATGTGCGAACATTGTAAGTAGAAATTGCATAAAAAATGTTAGTCACACTGATCGCAAGCTGCAAAAGCCCCGTATTGCTCACCGATATTTCCTCTGGCGAAAGATGCACAACCAAAAGAGCCGAGGTTACCCACTGACAAAAGCAGTAAACCATAGTGCCTATCATATTATAAAGCGAGTTTTGTGAAGTGCTTAAAACTTTTTGATTTTTCACTCTATACCTCTAAACATTTATATAATTCATTATATTATACCACACTATTATTGATTTTTCAACGACCAATATATGTTGGATTGATTGTGCGTTTTATTGACAAAAATCGCATTATTAG
>JAFTTE010000150.1 GCA_017466905.1 Clostridia bacterium
AAGGGCACCAACTTTAAAGGGCTTAATGATGTGTCTTCGCCCATAGAACTTGCGCGACTTTATTCAGACTGTGGCGCAGATGAATTGGTGTTTTATGATATAACGGCATCTTACGAGGGCAGACAGCTTTTTACCGATATACTGACACAGGTTGCTTCTCAGGTGTTTATACCGCTTACCGTTGGCGGCGGTATTAATACAGTAGATGATTTTGACCGTGTGCTTAAATGCGGCGCAGATAAGGTGAGTGTTAATTCGGGCGCTATCAAAAATCCGCTTTTAATAAAAGAGGCGGCACACAAATACGGTGACCAATGCGTTGTACTGTCGGTTGATATAAAGCGTGTAGACGGCGCTTTTCACGTCTTTGCCAAGGGAGGTCGCGAGGACACAGGTATTGAAGCGATAAACTGGATAAAGCAAGGTGTTGCAAACGGTGCGGGTGAAATAGTTGTAAACTCTATTGATACTGACGGTGTAAAGCAGGGCTTTGATATAGAGCTTTTAAAACTTGTTTGCGATGCCGTAAATGTCCCCGTTATCGCATCGGGCGGTGCGGGTAGTGTACAGCATTTTATAGATTTGTTTAAAAGTATTCCCGACATTGACGCAGGTCTTGCAGCTTCGGTTTTCCATTTTGGTGAAATCGCAATACCCGACCTGAAAAAAGAACTAAAGAAAAATGACATAATCGTGAGGTTATAATTATGATAAATATAAATGAACTTAAATTTGATGAAAAAGGTTTAATACCAGCTGTGGTTGTAGACAGTATCACAAAAAAGGTTTTAACCGTGGCTTATATGAATAAAGAGAGTCTTGAAATTTCTATGCAAAAAGGTCTTACTTGCTTTTACAGCCGTTCGCGTGATGAGCTGTGGCTTAAAGGTGAGACCAGTGGCAACTATCAGCATATTGTAAGCATTACCGCCGACTGCGATAATGACGCGTTGGTTGTAGTGGTGGAAAAAGACGGCCCCGCTTGTCACAAGGGTACCGATTCTTGCTTTACCAATCCCGTTTGGCAAGCACAAGATTTGCAAGAGTTTTCTTTGCAAGGACTTTACGATATGTTAGTGGGCAGAAAGCAGGAAAAACCCGAGGGCTCATACACAACCTACCTTTTTGAAAAGGGTATTGATAAAATACTAAAAAAAGTGGGCGAGGAGTGTACCGAGGTTATAATCGCAGGCAAGGCAGACGATAAGGCTGAGACCGTTTATGAGCTTGCAGACCTTGCATATCACGCAATGGTGCTTATGGTGCAGATGGGTATTACCGTCGAGGATGTTCACCGCGAGCTTGCATCACGCCACATAATCGACCACAAAGTAAAACAGGAAAAGATGACAAAATAATGCTTTATAATTATCATACGCATACAAAGTATTGTGACGGAAAAAACACCCCCGAGGAAATGGTGCAAAAGGCAATTGAATTAGGATTTGACGAGCTTGGATTTTCGGGGCACTCTTATACCGAGTTTGATTTGGAGCCTTGTATGACACGCGAGGGAACCGAGCAGTACAAAAAAGAAATCAATGCATTAAAAGAAAAATATAAGGATAAAATAAAAATATTGCTTGGTATTGAATATGATTACCAGAGTGACGAATCGCTTGACGGCTATGATTACATTTTAGGCTCGGTGCATTATATATATAAAAACGGAGAGTATCTTTGTATTGATTACAGCCGCGAAAAACAGATTGAAGCCGTAAACAAGTATTATAACGGCGATTTTTACAGTTATATTGAGGACTATTATGCTCTGGTTGCCGACCTTTATAATAAGACAAAATGCGACATAATCGGGCATTTTGATTTAATTACAAAATATAACGCTGACGGCAGTCTGTTTGATACAAATCACCCGCGTTATATTGCGGCTTGGCAAAAGGCGGCAGATGCTATAATAAAAACACCCGCTGTAGTTGAAATCAACACAGGCGGTATTGCGCGCGGTCTCGTAAAAGCGCCCTATCCCGCAAAAGAAATAATCGATTATTTTAAGGCGCACGGAAAAAAGTTAATTTTTTCATCCGACTGTCACAATAAAGATTTTTTGCTTTGCGGATATGATATTGTAAAAGATTTATACTAATAAATAAGGAGATGCAAAATAATGTCAGTAGTAAACGTAACAAAAGAAAATTTTAACGAAATTAAAAATAGCGACAAAACGGTGCTTCTTGATTTTTATGCCGATTGGTGCGGTCCTTGCCGTATGGTATCACCCATAGTTGATGAAATAGCAGAAGAAAATCCCCAATATTTAGTTGGCAAAATAAACGTTGATGAGCAACCCGAGCTTGCACAAGCATTTGGTGTATCAAGCATACCTATGCTTGCTGTGCTTAAAGACGGAAAAATGGTAAATCAATCGGTAGGTGCGAGACCCAAGCCGCAGATTCTTGCTATGCTCGAAGATTAATTTTTTAAAGTCCTTACTTTTGTAAGGGCTTTATTTAATTGACACGAAAAAATATATATGTTATTATTTTTACAGATAATAAAACTCGGGAGGTTTAATATATGCAGCATATTTATGATACCCTTATAATAGGCGGCGGACCCGCAGGCTACAGCGCGGCGCTTTATGCCACAAGGGCAGGTCTTGGCACCTGTGTTTTAGAGCGTATGGCCGCAGGCGGTCAGATGGCGCTTACCGATATTATTGATAACTATCCCGGTTTTGACGAAGGTGTAGACGGATTTACTTTGGGAATGAAAATGCAACAGGGTGCAGAGCGTTTTGGCGCAAAAACCGAATATGCCGAGGTTTTGTCGGTTGATTTTGCAGAAAAAATCAAAAAAATAACCACTACAAGCGGCGATTATTTTGCCAAGACGGTTATTATCGCTTCGGGTGCTAATCCACGAGAGCTTGGAATAGACGGAGAAGCGGCTCTTGTCGGTCGCGGCGTCCATTACTGCGCGCATTGTGACGGCAGATTTTATAAGGATAAAACGGTTATGGTAGTGGGTGGCGGCAACTCGGCTGTATCGGATGCGCTTTATTTATCAAGAATTGCAAAAAAAGTTTATCTTGTGCATCGCCGTGATACCTTGCGCGCTACCAAAATATATCACGAGCCGCTAATGAAAGCCGACAATGTAGAATTATTATGGAACAGCGCTGTTGATGCTTTTATAACTGACGATAGGGTAAAGGGCGCAAAAATTAAAAATGTTAACACGGGCGAGATAACCGACATCGCTTGTGACGGCATATTTATAAGCATAGGTCGCGTACCTGTAACCGAGTTTTTGAGTGGCGCTGTAAATATAAATATAAACGGCTATATAATTGCGGATGAAACAACAAAGACAAATATAAACGGCGTATTTGCTGTGGGTGATATCCGCACAAAGGCGCTGCGTCAGGTGGTTACAGCGGCAGCAGACGGCGCCGTTGCCGCGCATTTTGCCGAAGAATATATCTCACAGACAGAGTAGGAATTTGCTATGAAACTTGTTTTAATCACAGCCTTAGGTGTAGGCGGGGCCACGGTGATAGGCTCGCTTATAGGCTTTATTTTCAAAAAGATATCACATAAATTTTCTGATATTGTGCTCTCTTTTGCGGCGGGTGTAATGTTGGCGGCGGCAGTACTCGGTCTTATTTTGCCGTCTGTTGAATACGGCGGAAAATGGGGACTGCTTTACGCCGTTGTTGGCATTTTTGCAGGTGCACTATGCCTTAATCTTATTGATAAATTAGTGCCACACTTACATAAACTTGTAGGTCCTGATATTGAGTCACATAACAATGCGAATTTAAGTAAGGTATTGCTTTTTGTAACGGCTATCGCCATACACAATCTGCCCGAGGGCATTGCCGCAGGCGTTGGCTTTGGCTCGGGGGACTCGGGTCAGGCTCTGCTTATTGCGGGCGGTATCGCGCTGCAGAACATACCCGAGGGTATGGTAATTATAGGACCGATGTTAGCGTCAGGTGTGAGCCCGCGTAAGACCTTTATTTGCGCTATGATTACCGGTCTTGTCGAGGTTGTGGGTACACTTATAGGTTATTTTGCGGTGAGTATTGCGTCGGCAATTTTACCGATAGCGCTTGCCTTTGCAGGCGGCACAATGCTTTACGTTATAAGTGATGAAATGATACCCGAAACCCACGCCCACGGCGAGCAGCGAGGCGCTACCTACGCGTTGCTTGTGGGATTTTGTGTAATGCTGATATCTGATGTGCTGTTAGGGTGATATACATTTTCTTGACTATAGGTGTGGACGAAGTGTATAATTAAATAAAATTTACGGAGGACGCATATGAAAAAAATAACAAGTATTGTTTTATGCATTTGCTTAATAATGACACTGCTTTGCGGTTGCAGTAAGCAAGACGTTACCGAATCAAATTATTCTGATGACGTGATTGTAGAAGAAATTATTATAGATGAAACTGAGGAGGATTCTACTATGCAATCAAGTAATACCGAAACACCCGATGTTCCTTCGGTCGACAGTTCTTCTGCGGATAATTCTTCCGTAGACAACCCGTCACAAAACACTTCTTCCAAGGCAGACCCCGCAAGCTGTTCGCACAGTTATGACGGCGGCAAGGTGGAGCAGAAAGCCGAGCTTTTTAAAGCGGGTACAAAAAAATATACCTGCACAAAATGCGACGACAGCTATACAAGCTCTTACCCTGTAGAAAAAATAAAGCTGCTTTCAATAAGTAACAGCTACGGTCAGGATTCTTTTATGAAAATGGACGAAATATGTGTGCAGGCAGGCATTACAGATATAGATATTGCAGTTTTGTATTATCCGGGCTGTAGTCTTGACACACATTTTGAAAAGATAAACGGCACCCACGAAAACGGTTATACGCTTTACAGATATACTGATGAAACGGGCACTTGGAATAACCCTCAATACGATGCTTACGATACTGATATTACCGAATTTTTAAATGAGAACAGCGATTGGGATATTATCGCTTTGCAGCAAAGCTCGGGCGGTTCGGGTAATAGCGGCAGCTTTGCAAACCTTGATAATATTATAAGCTACGTAAGTGAAAAATGCCCCAACGCTAAGCTTTTGTGGAATATGACCTGGGCATATCCAAATGGCTCTAAATATTTGGATAGTTACGGCGACACAAACACAATGTACAATTCTATAATTAGCTGTGCGAATGATATAATTGCTCCAAAGGTTAAAGCGGGAGCGTTACATTCGATAGTTCCTGTCGGCACCGCCGTTATGAACGCGCGTACGTCTTCTCTGGAAAGTACCGTTCATCGCGATGAATCACATTTGAGTGAAGATTTTGGTCGTTATATCGCGGCATTGACGTGGTTCTGCCATCTTACAGGTCAGTCGCCTTATGATACTGCCTTTGCTGCTAACAGTTATATATTAAGCGATAAAATGGACGTTATACTTGAATCAACAAAAAATGCACTTGAAAACCCATACAAAATAACACAATCAATTTATACCGAATAAATAATTTCCCGCAGGTGTGCAGCTTGCGGGAAATTTAATAACATTTTTATTGATAATCATATATATGTAATGTATAATGGCATAGGAAAAATATTTTATGTTTGGTGATTAATATGAAAAAAATAGCTTGCATTTGTTTAAGTGTTTGCTTGGCAATGACACTGCTTTGCGGTTGCAGCAAGCAAAATACCAAATCAAATTATTCCGATGACGTGGTTGTAGAAGAGATTATTGTAGATGATACCTCCTCGGGCACTGATGAGTCATCAAGTAATACCGAAACACCCGATGTTCCTTCGGTCGACAATTCTTCTGCGGATAATTCTTCCGTAGACAACCCGTCACAAAACACTTCTTCCAAGGCAGACCCCGTAAGCTGTTCGCACAGTTATGACGGCGGCAAGGTTGAGCAGAAAGCCGAGCTTTTTAAAGCGGGTACAAAGAAATATACCTGCACAAAATGCGGCGACAGCTATACAAGCTCTTGCCCTGTAGAAAAAATAAAGCTACTTTCAATAAGTAACAGCTTTGGCAAAAACGCTTTGTGTGAGCTACCTTACATATGCGAGCAGGCAGGCGTTAAAGAGGTTGATATTGCGATTATGTACAGATCTGGCTGTTCGCTTGATCAGCATTGGACAAATATGCAGGACCCCGATAACGATGCGAATAAATATACGCTTTACAGATATAATAGTGCTGACGGTAAATGGACTTGGTCTTCTGATGATGCTGAAGCGTATAATACTCCTATTACAACCGTTTTCGAAGAGGATTGGGACGTTATAATGTTACAAAACAGTCCGACTGGTGCAGCTAATAGTCAGAGCTTTACGAACCTTAGCAACGTGATAAATTACGTAAGCGGTAAGTGCCCCAATGCCAAGATTTTATGGCATATGACCTGGGCATATCAAAAAGACAGTCAATATTTAAGCACGTATCAAAATGACGATATATTAATGTATGACAAGATAATTGAATGTGTAAAGAGTGAGGTTATTCCAAACACAAAGATTCATTCTGTTGTGCCTGTCGGTACCGCAGTTATGAACACCCGTACATCAAAGCTTAAGGACAGGGTTCATCTTGCTGACGGCTTGCACCTGAGCATAGATGTCGGATACTACGTGGCGGCATTTGTATGGTATACCCATCTTACAGGTCAATCGTTTTATGATTTCCCATTTAAAAGCGGTTACAGTATAGTTGATGAAAATATAGATATTATATTTGAGTCGGCAGAAAACGCACTGTCCGACCCCTACGAAATAACGTCGTCAATCTATTATAGATAATTAGAATAACCCCGCAGCTCAGTTAAGACCTGCGGGGTTTGATTATTGATTTTTCATAAAATCTATTGTGAATTTAATGTTTTCGGCTTGTTGAGGTTTTATGTCCTGAT
>JAFTTE010000151.1 GCA_017466905.1 Clostridia bacterium
CTATAAAAGAAATAATCCTATGGGCAAAGGATAAAGCGGAATAGAAAATACCCTTATGAATAAGGAAATATGGATAAAATGCCGCAAGGCGTGACACAAATCCGCGCCTGAAAGAAACAAATTTACCGTTGTAAAATGAAACGGCACAAAAATTAAAAAGTAAAACACAACGACAAAAATGCATCGCAGCGGCGATGCATTTGTTTATTTATCATTTATCACCGGCACCCAAACCTCATAATATCTATTCTTTTGTCTTAAGTCGTGGTCTGTCCATAAATGCAGCACCTCTATTGCAAGGTCACCTTTTTGTCTATAATCAGACGCGGGAAGCCAGGAGTTAAAAATCAACTCAAACAGTTTTGGAAACTCTTCCCACGCAAGTCCGCCGCACTCGGTTTTGAATGCTGCATATGTTCCCGCAGGAATAATCCTTTTTTCAAGCGTATGATTTTTGGTATCATTGCTTTCGCGGGCAATCATATATTTGCCATTCTGCCATATCCCATACCAAACACCGTCATAGGCAGTATTACCCTTTTCGTTCCAACTGCCCACACAAAGCCGCCCCGGAACATCATCGCAATCGCTTGCCCACATACAGTGGCGCAGCTCCTCGCGGGTCTTGTAGCCCTGACCCTCGTATTGCTTTGACACACCGTAAACAGTGGTGTCTTTTAACTCAATAATTCTGAAATCCATTTCCTTTGCTCCTTTAACAATAATGTCGAAGGTAGCAGGAGGATATACCTTTAGTGAGCCGCCGTGTTTTTTAAAATGCGACGGTGTAATCCCGTGTTGCTTTGTGAACGCCCTCGAAAAAGCGTCGGCGCTTTCATAACCGTATTTTACCGCTATGTCAATAATTTTAGTATCACTTTGTGTTAAATCACCCGCCGCAAGTGTCAGTCTTCTGCGACGAATATATTCAGTCAGGGTCATACCCGTAATATAACTGAAAAATCGCATAAAGCTGTCTTGGCTAATGCACGCAAGTTCTGCCGCTTTTGTCAGGTCAATTTCTTTTCGCAAATTTTCCTCAATATACTTTATAGAAGAATTTAACTGATTTAGCATATTCATACTCTGCACCTCCAAATTAAATATATCAAAGAAGTCGATTTTTTGCCCGACTTTTTGTGGGCAAAAATTATATAAATCAAAACGGACAACCAATGGTTGCCCCTACACAATAAACATTAAAATTTATAGTAGGGGCGAGCATCGCTCGTCCGCAAAGATTAATTATTCCAATATATTCGTCGTAATATAATCTACCCCATAATCAATCAGCCGCTCGGCGTCGCCCGGATTGTCAACCGTCCAGCAGTTTACCTTTATACCGTTTTTATGGCAGATATCAATTACCTCTTTGCTACAAAAAGCAATGTTGATATCTAAATCAAAGTTTAAAAGCTTTAGCATTTTTAAAACCTTTACATCAAATTTATAACTTAATAGTTGTATCACGCTGTCGGGATATTCGTGCCTTAAATACTGCAGATTTTCTAAATTAAAAGAAATAAATATTACGTTTTTAGTAGTGTAATATTTTTGCACCTCACTATAGATTTGCTTGATATATTGCGGCTCAATTTTTTCTTTAAGCTCAAGCACAGCAATTTTGCCGTATGCCGCGCAAATTGACAGATAGTCCTTTAACTCGGGAATTTTAAAATCCCCGCCTATCGTGCGGTTTTTTTGTGGTATTAAATTCAGACTTTCAAGCATTTTATAATTAGTTTTTTCTATTTCAAAATTTTGGGCACTTAGCCTACCGGTAGTGTTGTCGTGATATATAACAAATCTGCCGTCACGTGTCACCCTTACATCACTTTCAATACCAAAATAGCCACGGTTTGCCGCGGCTATAAATGCAGCGTTGGTGTTTTCAAGTTCTAACCCCGAAAGACCTCTGTGTGCTATAAAAAGCGTATTATTTTTGTTGGATATTCTTACGGTATCAAGCATTTGCTATCAAGTCCTTAACCACTTCACTTGAAATAATGAGTCCTGAAACGCTCGGTACAAAGGGCACCGAGCCGATGATATTATCACCGTTTTTTATTGGCTCTTCTTTAGAATATACAACTTTAAGTTTTTTTATGCCCTCTTTTTTAAGCCTTGTTCGCATCACCTTGGCAAGTGGACAAACGCTGGTTTTATAAATATCTGCAATCTCAAACATTTGCGGGTTCAGCTTATTGCCCGTGCCCATACTGCTGATTATAGGAGTACCGCTTTTGTTTGCGCGAACTATAAGTTCAACCTTTGCCGCCACGGTATCAATCGCGTCAACAATATAGTCGTATTGCGACAAATCAAGCGCTTCGGCATTTTCAGGCAGGTAAAACATTTTGTATGTTGTAACCTGACACTCGGGGTTTATATCGAGTATGCGTTCGCGCGCTACATCCACCTTATATTCCCCTATTGTTTTGTGTGTTGCGTAAAGTTGACGGTTAAGGTTTGTAATGTTAAATGTGTCGTTGTCTATAAGGTCAATGGCTCCCACACCTGCGCGAGCGAGAGCTTCAACTGTGAAACTTCCGACACCGCCCACACCAAATACGGCAACGCGGCAGTTTTTAAGTTTTTCTATTGCCGTTTCACCTAAAACGGCAATAGTTCTTGTGTATTGATTTTCCATAAAATTTCCTACTTATCATACTTGTCGCATAAAGCGGTAACCTGGTCGGCAAATTTTGCAATTTCTTTGTTAGAACTATCTTTGTTCTTGTTAATAACCGAAAGTAGTCGCTGACCTGCGGCATAAAGACGGGAGAATACCGTATCTGCGCGGTGTCTGCCCTCGCTCTTTTTCTCCACGCGGACAATTCTGCCCTTTTCTATGCACTCACCTGTCACAAGGTCATATTTGTCCCCGCTAAAGGGCGCAATAGCATTTACACCGAGTGTTGACTCAATCGCACTGGCAAAGCTATCACAAACACTGTCGTCACCGTGATTTACAAAAACGGTTTTAACCTGATTTTTGATATTCGACAACCAACCAAGCAGCATATCGCGATCGGCGTGACCGCTGATGCCTGCAAGCGTGGCAATACGAGCGCGGACATTTATCTCTTCACCAAAGAGCTTGACCGTGGTTTCGCCGTCAACAAGTTTGCGACCCACAGTACCCTCTGACTGATATCCAACAAAAAGTATTGTGCTGTCTGCGCGCCACAAATTATGCTTTAAGTGGTGGCGGATACGACCCGCTTCGCACATACCCGATGCCGATAAAATAACCTTGGGAGTTTCGTCAAAGTTTATCATTTTTGAATCATCCGAGGTAACCGAAAGTTTAAGTCCGTTAAAGCGTATGGGGTCTATGCCCTGTTCCAAGAGGTCTAATGTTTCGGTATCGTAATAATCGGTAAGACCCGATGAATAGATATTTGTTGCCTCAACCGCCAAGGGACTATCGACATACACGGCAAAATTTGCATGATTTTTGAGTAACCCCTGCTCTTTTATATTGCGGATAAGATAAAGCATCTCCTGCGTTCTGCCAATGGCAAATGACGGGATAACTACATTACCGCCGCGGTCAAAGGTTTCCTGCAAAATCTCGGTAAGCTGCTCGGTGTAATCGGGTCGCGCGCCGTGTGTGCGGTCGCCGTAGGTTGACTCAATAACAACATAATCAGCAACAGGCGGTACGGCGGGGTCATTTATAAGCGGACGGTTGGTATTGCCAAGGTCACCTGAGAAAATAACACGCTCGGTTTTGCCACCCTCGGTAATCTCAAACAAAATGCTTGCCGAGCCCAGCAAATGACCTGCGTCTATAAAGGTTATTCTGATACCCTCAAAAATCTCAGTGGGCTCGTTATAGTCATAGTGCTTAAACAGCTTTAACGCGTTTTCAGCGTCTTGCAAGGTATAAAGCGGCACATATTCCTGCGCTCCTGCGCGCTTTGCCTTGCGGTTGCGCCATTCGGCTTCAAATTCTTGTATATGAGCCGAGTCACGAAGCATTATGTTGCAAAGCTTTCGTGTCGCCAAGGTAGAGTATATTTCGCCCTTAAAGCCCTGAGCCACCAAAGCGGGAATTTTACCTGAGTGGTCAATATGCGCGTGAGTAAGACACACAGCGTCGATATCACAGGGCACTACGGGGATATTGCAGTTTTCATAAATATCAGCGCCCTGCGCAAG
>JAFTTE010000016.1 GCA_017466905.1 Clostridia bacterium
CCTCACATATCCCCTTACCATTGACAGCGTATAAATATTTGTGTTTTTACCCACCCCCTTACCGGGATTAAGCACAGTGCCGCAAACAACCTCTACAAAGTCGCCCAAAATCGCGCCGAATTTTTTTAAGTTTGTATTATACCTTTGGGTGTCAAGTGTGATAGATACATTTGTTTTGTCAGACTTTACATTTGAGGTTATAGCGCCCGCGCCCAAATGGGATTTATACCCTAAAACGCTGTCTCCCACATAGTTATAATGCGGCACCTGAACCTTATCAAACAAAATAACATTTTTAAGCTCGGTAGAGTTACCAACAACCGCGCCTTTGCCTACAATCGCATTGCCGCGAATAAACGCGCAGTGACGGATTTCGGCATCCTCATCAATAATGCAAGGACCTGCAATATGCGCGCTTTTTGCCACACGAGCGCTTTTGGCAACAAACACACCGCCGCCTAAATCATCAAATTTTTGCGTGTCAAGCGTAAGACTTAACTGCTTTATAAAATTGCTGATTTCGGGCAAAACCTCAAAGGCATATTTTTTACCCTCAAAAATGTCACTTGCGATGGTATTGACAGTGTCAAACAAATTACCGATTTCAAGTCTTGTCATAACAAACATATCCTCTCATACTATAAAAAATTCTATATTATATAGTATAATACGGATAATTGAAACTATTATAACAGTTTAATATGAATTTTTCAACAATTTATATAATTTAACTGTTGCAAATTTTCAAGTTTCGGGTTATAATCTTTAGTAGCCTGTATATTTGGTCGTGCGAATGGGCGGGTCCTATACGGCGGAGGGCTGTGAACCATGTCAGGCGGGGAACCGAGCAGCATTAAGCAGTTTTTTCCGTGCGAATAGTCAATCGGTTCATTCGTACGACCAAGGATACAGGTTTTTTATGTAAAAGTTAGACCAACGGGGTGAATTTATGGCATATCAGGCACTATACCGCAAATACCGTCCTGCTACCTTCAGTGATGTTGTGGGTCAGGATCACATTACCAAAACGCTTCAAAACGAACTTGACTGCGGCAAGGTTGTGCACGCGTATCTTTTTACAGGCACACGCGGTACTGGTAAAACAAGCTGCGCTAAAATTTTGGCCAAGGCTGTAAACTGCCTGTCCCCCGTAAACGGCGATCCCTGCGGCGAATGTGAAATATGCCGTATGGTAGCAAACGACGAGATAACCGATATTGTCGAAATGGATGCCGCTTCTAACAACGGTGTTGACGATATCCGCGAACTGCGCGAGCAGGTAAACTTCTCCCCCGCCGCTTGTAAATACCGCGTATATATTATAGACGAGGTTCATATGCTGTCTGGCGCTGCGTTTAACGCGCTGCTTAAAACACTTGAAGAACCTCCCGAGCACGTTGTGTTTATACTTGCTACAACCGAAGTGCACAAATTACCCGCTACTATTCTTTCGCGCTGTCAGCGTTTTGATTTTCGTCGAATAGACAGCAGTGAGATTGTCGGCAGATTAAAATATGTTGCGCAAAATGAGGGACTTAACCTTACTGACGATGCCGCAACGCTTATAGCCTCTGCCGCTGATGGCGGTATGCGTGACGCGCTGTCAATACTTGACCTTTGCGCTTCACATAGTAGTGATATCACCGAGGATACCGTCGCAAACGTTTGCTCTATGGCGGGAAACGATTATCTTATAAAAATGGCAGACTTTATAAAAAATCACGCTACAGAGCAGGCGCTGATGCTGATTGACGAGTTGCATAACTCATCGGTAGATATGCTGCGACTGCTGTCAGAGCTGACACAGCATTTCCGCGACCTTATGATAGTTAAGGTTGTAAAGGGTGACAATAAACCGCTTGTTTGCTCAAGCAGTAAAATGCGCGCGCTTGAAGGTCAGGCTCAGAACTTTGACATAAAAGAAATTATGGCAATTTTAAGTATCTTACAGGCTTCTGCCGCCGCTATGCAAAACGGCAACCGCCGATGCGAGATGGAAATGGCGATTATCCGACTTTGCAACCCCGAAATCAGACAGGACATCTCTTCACTTGAAAGGCGAATTTCCGCGCTCGAAAGCAATCCCACTACAGTTGTTGTAAAAAGCGAGTCCGTAAAACCCGTTCAGGTAACAGAAGAGGTGGAAGAAGAAATACCTCTGCCCGAGGATAATGAAAGCCCTGCGCCACAAGAACCCGAGGACGATATCCCCTCGCCTGCCGATGCAGCTCCGTCATCTACCCCCGCACCCGACGGCATAACCCCCGTCACACAGTGGGGTGAGATAATCGCAATCTTACGAAAAACCTGCCCAATTATCGCAGGAGTACTTGGTGACTCAAAAGCATATATTGAGGGCGATAGATTGTTGATTGATACCAACAATTCACAGTTCCGCACCCTTGTAAACGGCAACAACTCGGTATACCGCGACTCTATACGCAAAGCGGCTCAATCTGTACTTGGTAAGGTTTATAAATTAGGACCTTATCACGCAAAGCCTGCCGAGACGGAAGATGTTGACCCGCTTCAGAGCTTTGCAGCTAAACTTAAACAACTTGAAAACAATTAATTTTAGGAGAAACATATATGAAAGTACGTATTCCCAATTCCGGCGGCCCCGGTAATATGAACCAGATGCTTAAACAGGCACAAAAAATGCAGGAGGATATGGCGACTCTGCAAACCGACCTTGAGGCACGCGAGTATACCGCAACCTCAGGCGGCGGCGCAGTAAGTGTTACTGTTGACGGCAAGCATTTAATAAAATCTATCAAAATTAATCCCGATATCATCGACCCCGATGATGCCGAAATGATTGAAGACCTTGTAACCGTTGCAGTAAACGAGGCTATTAACAACGCAATCAAAACCGCAGAGGAAGAAATGGGCGCTATCACAGGCGGACTTAATCTCCCCGGTATGTTTTAATTATGAATTATAACATAGTGCCATTAACCGAGCTTATCAATCAGTTTTCACGCCTGCCGGGTATCGGCAAAAAAACGGCACAGCGCTTGGCTTACAGCATTTTAGAGCAGCCACCCGAGCGTGCCCGCCAGTTTGCCGACGCACTTGTTAATGCGCGTGAAAAGATACATTTTTGCGCCACTTGTCAGTCGCTTACCGATTTAGATGTTTGTCAGATTTGTTCTGACGAGCGCCGCGACAAGAGCGTTATCTGCGTGGTAGAAGACCCCCGCGATGTTATGGCTTTTGAGCGCACACGCGAATATATGGGTGTGTACCACGTGCTTCACGGTGTTATATCGCCGCTTGACAATATAGGTCCCGACAAGCTTCGCATAAAAGAGCTTATGTCGCGACTTAGCGACGGCACGGTAAAAGAAATAATTATGGCTACTAATCCCACAGTTGAGGGTGAGGCAACAGCAAGTTACATATCCCGCCTTGTAAAACCGATGGGTGTAAAGGTTACGCGCCTTGCTTACGGCATACCCGTAGGCGGCGACCTCGAATATGCCGACGAATACACCCTCGCACGCGCACTTGAGGGAAGAAACGAAATCTAAAAGAAGGTATAATTTATGCGTTTTCCAGATAATGCAAGAGTATGCTTTGTAGGTGACAGTATGACAGCCGGAAACGGTGTTATGACACGTGTTGCCACCTGTTATAAAAATACATATCCCGACAGTCACATTCGCTTTTTTAACTGCGGTGTATCAGGTGGCAATATCAGATATGCCCTGAAGCGTTTGGATGATGATACCCTTATACACAACCCCACACATGCGGTTGTGGCTTTTGGTATAAATGACAGTCGTATATCCAGCATACTGACAAGTGATATGTCAGAACAGGAAAAATCAGAAAAGCTTGAAACTGCTTTTGCAGATTATAAAGAAAACCTGAAAACCCTATGTGACAGGCTCACACAATTTGGTGCAAAGGTTACTGTATGCGCACCACCACCCTATGACGAATTTGCCGACAGCGATACGGTTTCTTGGACAGGCGGATATGCCGTAATGAAAAAGTATGCCGAGTATGTGTGCGATTTTGCAAAGGCTAACAGCTATGCTTTGGTTAACTACAACAAAGCACTTACCGAGCAGATGCCTACACAGACGGTTTATGAGCTTGACCGTGTTCACCCAAATATGCTGGGCGCTTACTATATGGCAAAAGCCATTTTAGACAGCCACGGTCTTAATATCGGCGAATATGCCGAATATGACCCCTGTACTGCCGAATGGCGCGCTTTAGTATCAAAGCATCGACAGATTCAAGCGGTAGAGTATATGATAGTTCAGGAAAAAGCAACCGATATTACCGAAAAACTAAAGATTGTAGAAGAATACATTCCAACCGCCGATTCTGAATATATGAAAAAAATCTCGCTCACATATTTAGAGTGCAAGCGGGACGAAGAAGAGATATTAAAACAAATTTACAAGACATTTGATAAAGATATTCTAAAACTTTAACGGAGCAAATTATGGAACAAAGCAAAATCGACCGCATAAACGAGCTTGCGCGCAAGCAAAAGGCAGAGGGTCTGACTGAGGAAGAAAAGACCGAACAAGCAGCACTGCGCCGCGAGTATATCGAGGGCTACAAAAAAAGCCTTATGTCTCAACTTGATAATATGTATATCGTAGAGCCAGACGGCACTAAAAAGAAGGTTGTACCAAAACAATGAAAATTCTGTTATCGGACTATTCAACCCTTGCACAAAATAATGATTTAGATATCACCGTATTCGAGCAATACGGTGATGTTGTTTATAACAAGAACATATCGCGTGACGAGTTGCTTGCCACCGCACACGAGTACGATATGATTTTGTGCAACAAGACAATAATTGATAAAACAGTAATTGAAAAGGCAAAAAAGCTTAAATACATAGGTCTTTTTGCCACAGGCTACAACAACATTGATATCGCTACTGCACGTGAACACGGTATTACCGTTTGCAACGCAGGCAGTTATTCAACAAGCGCCGTAGCACAACAGGTGTTTGCCTATATTTTAAATCATTATAACGCTGTAAATCGTTATAACGATTTTGTGCAGAGCGGTGGTTGGCAAAATTCGCCATCTTTTTCTGTAATCTGCTTCCCTACCGATGAGCTGCAAAACAAAACTATTGGAATTATCGGTTACGGCAGTATAGGTAAGCGCGTTGCAGAAATTGCTCTCGCGTTTGAAATGCATGTTTTAGTTTACACACGCACACCGAAAGAGGATAATCGCGTCAGCTTTGTCACGCTTGACGAGCTACTCGCTCAAAGCGACATTGTAACACCTCATTGCCCATTAAATTATGAAAGCAAAGAAATGTTTAACAGAAATACTTTTGCAAAAATGAAGGACGGCGCTTTCTTTATCAATACCGCGCGCGGCGGCGTTGTAAATGAGCAAGATCTTGCCGATGCCCTTACAAGCGGCAAGCTGTCAGGCGCGGCAGTTGATGTGTTAAATGCTGAGCCTATGAGTAAAGACTGTGCGCTTACTGGTGCACCAAACCTTACAATCACCCCGCATACCGCGTGGGCGCCGCTTGCAACAAGGAAACGACTGCTTCACATTGTCGAGGATAACGTAAAAGCTTTTTTAAATGGAACACCTAAAAATATAGTATAATAAAACAGCCTTCGGTTTCCCCGAAGGCTGTTTTAGTTTTTACCATCTGTCAAATGGTAGCTCTATACTGCCGTCATCACTTCCTGACGGTTCGCTTGAGTCGTCTGATGAGGTGTTTTCTTCCTCAGCTTCAACTTCAGATGACACTTCATCCTTTTCTGTTGTCGAGCTCTCGTTGCTGACATTA
>JAFTTE010000152.1 GCA_017466905.1 Clostridia bacterium
CCGAGTGAAAAAACCTATCTTAAAACAGGTGTTTTTGAAACCTTTAAATCGCGTATACCATGGCTGCTGTTACTTATGATTTCCGCCACCTTTACGGGCGCGATTATTTCAAGCTTTGAGGCAAAATTGGCGCAGTGCATAGCGCTTGTCGCATTTATACCTATGCTTATGGGTACGGGCGGTAACTCGGGCAGTCAGACATCGGTATCTGTAATACGCGCGTTAAGTCTTGGCGATATTGAGTTTAAAGACATTTTGCGCGTTATATGGAAAGAACTGCGTGTTGCGGTTATTGTCGGCATTGTTTTGGGTGTTATCAATTTTGTAAAGCTCTATCTTGTGGATTTCTTATGGCTTCACACCTTTGATACAGGCACAGAGCTTGCCGAAATGGCAACTATTTGTCTGACTCTTATCCTTGTTATAATTGTTGCAAAGTTGCTTGGCGCGGTACTGCCTATAGTTGCTAAAAAATGCGGTCTTGACCCTGCGGTTATGGCAAGTCCATTGGTTACTACAATTTTAGATGCGGTATCACTTTTAATTTATTTTGGTATAGCGGCAGTTTTAGTGCTGTAAAAATTAACCCCTCTGTGAAATTCACAAAGGGGTTAATTTTTTATTGTTCGTTTGCGGCAATTTTTCTGATAGCAAACTTTTTGATTTCGCTTACAGGAATAATAATTAATGCTAAAATCAGACTCAGGAAGAATTGACCTGCGTTTAATGTGGTAAGACCAAAAACAAAGCCTGCGGGGGTAAGCACTAAGAAAATTGAAATAAACAGCACTAAAACTGATGAGAAATTCATAAATTTGTTTGATTTGAAATCAGCTTTTATAAGGGATTGCTGTGTTTTCATATTAAATGAATGGAAAATTTGAACCATCGCAAGTGTAGCAAAAGCCATTGTAGCGCCGACAGACGCGCCGCCAATAGCAAAAGCGATAAGCGTCAGAACTGCAATCACCAGCGCATCGCTTATAATATTTAAAAGTGCATTGCGGCTGAATAAATGTCCTGATAGGGTAAGCGGCTTTTTATGCATAACGTTTGGTTCTGAATTTTCAACCGTAAGCGAAATAACAGATGTGCTGTCGGTCAGCAGATTTATCCACAACAGCTGCACAGCGGCAAGTGGCGGCATACCAAAGATAATCATACCAAAAAGATAGGCAGCAATTTCGCCGAAGTTGCAGGCAAGCAGATAAGACACTGCCTTTTTAACATTATCAAAAAGAGCGCGGCTTTCGCGAATTGCATTTATAACCGTCATAAACTTTTTGTTTTTTACAATTACATCGGCATTACCTTTAGCGGCATCAGCACCAAACTGACCAACGGTACAACCAATATCGGCGATTGAAAGCGCATCGGCATCCTCAAAGCCGTTACCGGTAACAGCAACAATTTTGCCACAGTTTTGCCACGCCTTGATAATTCTTGTTTTATCTTCGGGGGTTATACGCGCAAATACTGTGTAGTTTTCTATCGCTTCGGCGAGTTGTTCATCGGACATTTTATCAAGCTCTGTGCCTGTAATGGCCTGTGAGTCATCGGTTAAGATGCCGATTCTACGCGCTATTGCTTTAGCGGTGAGAATATTGTCACCCGTAATCATAACTGTGTGAATGCCTGCAATATTACAGGTGTTTATGGCCTCAACTGTGTCAGATTGCGGTGGATCGTTAAGACAAATAAGACCTACAAAGGTAAGGCTTGTTTCTATTGTTTCGGGGTCGGGATTAGCAGGCGCTTCGTCAAGCGGTTTTAGCGCGATACACAAAACACGGTACGATTTTTCTGCCAAATCGTCGCAAAGCTTTAAGACCTTTTCCTTTTCAGCAAGTGAACATTTAGGAACTACAATTTCTGGTGCGCCTTTAACAATAGCAACGGGTCTGCCGCTTATCATATTTATGCTTGTCATTGTCTTTCGCACGCTGTCAAACTGAATTGATGACAGACGTGGAAAAAGATTACCCACTTCGTCACGTGAGAGGGATAAATATTTAATGCTGGCATTTTCAATTGCGGCCTCGGTAGAGTCATTCTGAAGCATTGAACAAGCAACCGCCAACTGCAAAACACCCGCTGATTTTTCCGACAGACTGTCAGTGCCTAAATCGGTTAACTGTTCGCCGTCAAAAATACAGTTAAGCTCCATATTGTTTTTTGTAAGGATACCTGTTTTATCAACGCAGATAACCTCGGTTTTGCCAAGCATTTCAAGCGCCTTGGTGTTTTTGATGATAATGTTATCATCGATCATACGCTTTATGCCAAGCGCTATAACAATGGTTGATATAGCAGGCAAGCTCTCGGGCATAGCACAAATACCAAGCGCTACAGCATTCATAAGCGAACTTAGAGTTATGGTAGCAAACGGTGCATCTGAATTAAAGTTTTGCAGTAGTCCGATTATAAAGGCAACAACGCAAAAAGCCAAGACAACTACATTTATAATCTTACCGCTGCTTTCGAGCGTATCGGTTATAGGAAGAGTTTCTGAATTGGTTTGTCGGCTTATATCGGTTTGTTTACCAATTTCGGTGCAAAGACCGGTTTCAACAACAACAGCTGTGGCGTTGCCGTGTACAACATTGCAGCCTGCAAACACCATATTTTTGCGTTCTGCGGCATTGGTAATATCTTCTACAATAATATCGGCAATTTTCTCTACAGGGATAATCTCACCCGAAAGTATTGCCTCGTTGCAACGAAAGGCATCGGCCTCAATAATTCTGGCATCTGCGGTGATGTAATCGCCTTCGTTAAGCAGCATAATATCACCGGGTACCAGCATCTCTGACGGTATTTGCTTTTCGTTGCCGTCGCGAATTACTGTAACGGTGGGATTTGCCGCATTTTGAATATCATCCAGTGCCTCGTCGCATTTATGAAGATGCAATGCGCTTATAAAAGCATTAAGCAAAACTATTGCAATAATTAGCAATGGAAAATAAAAGTCATTTTGCTTGTAAATAAGGTCAACAACAAAGGATATTATTGCGACAGTTGTTAAAAAGTAAACAACCTTGCTTTTAAGTTGGGATAAAAATCGAGAAAAAAGTCTTGTTTTATCGGTTACAGATGTTGTATTTTTCCCGTAAGTTTCCAATCGCTCAAGTGCGACAGCATTTGCAAGTCCGTTTTCTTTTGTAACCGACAGTTGTTTTAACACATCCTGTATTTCTGAACTGTGCCAAATCATTTTATCACTCCATTTGTGAAGATTAATTGTAATATATTAGCTGTTATAAATTGGGAACTGTGCGCAAAGAGCCTGTACCTCTGTTGTGATACGTTCGCGGTTGCCCTCAAAGTCGGTGATAATGTCCTTGATCCAATCGGCGATAAGCAGCATTTCTTTTTCCTTAAAGCCGCGCGCAGTAACAGCGGGTGTACCGATACGCAAGCCGCTTGTTACAAACGGACTGTTGGGGTCGTTAGGAATGGTGTTTTTGTTGGCTGTGATATGCACCTCGTCAAGACGGTGTTCAAGCTCTTTTCCTGATATACCAAAATTTGTAAGTTTTAACAGCATAAGATGGTTATCGGTGCCATTTGACACAAGCTCGATACCGTTTTTCTTTAAAGCCTCTGCCAAAGTAGCGGCATTTTTAACAATCTGCTGCTGATAAGCCTTGAATTCGTTGGTAAGCGCTTCGCCGAGAGCTACCGCCTTTGCCGCAATAATGTGCATAAGCGGACCGCCCTGTGTACCTGGGAATACAGCCTTGTCAATCTGTTTAGCAAGTTCTTCGCGGCACAAAATCATACCGCCGCGAGGTCCGCGAAGTGTTTTGTGTGTGGTGGTGGTTACAACATCTGCGTAGGGAACAGGTGACGGGTGAAGACCTGCCGCTACAAGACCTGCGATGTGCGCCATATCTACCATAAGGTAAGCGCCTACCTCGTCGGCAATTTCACGGAACTTTTTAAAATCTATTGTTCTTGAATATGCGCTGGCGCCCGCAATAATCATTTTGGGTTTGCATTGGAGTGCAATTGCACGAACATTTTCATAGTCAATCTCTTCGGTTGTATCGTCAACACCGTAGGGCACAATGTTAAAGTATTTACCCGAAATATTAACGGGTGAGCCGTGTGAGAGGTGACCGCCCTGCTGCAGATTCATACCCATTACGGTATCACCGGGTTCAAGCAATGCAAAAAATACCGCAAGGTTTGCGTTAGCGCCGCTGTGTGGCTGAACATTGGCGTGTTCGGCACCAAAAAGCTTTTTAGCGCGTTCGCGTGCAATATCCTCCACAACGTCAACGCACTGGCAGCCGCCGTAATAACGCTTACTTGGGTAGCCTTCAGCATATTTGTTTGTAAGCACACCGCCTGCTGCAAGCAGTACGGCTTTTGATACAATATTTTCGGAAGCGATAAGTTCAATATTGCCTTGCTGACGGGAAAGCTCCGCATCACAAGCGGCAAAAACCTCGCTGTCATAATTTTTGAGTTCATCAAAAAAGTTCATTTGAATTCTCCTTAGTTTTTTGGTACATTACACCATTTTATAATCTTTAATATAATACCATTTTTACTATTGTTTGTCAATGAGGGGGAAATATAAAAACGAGAGTTCTTTTGAACTCCCGTAATTTTTATTTATTTTGTAGTTTTTGCCAGCAGGACCAGCACATACTCTTATATTTTTCGTTGCCGCCGATGTCGACTTGTGCACCGTCGGTAACAATATTCCCGTTTGAGTCGAAACGCGCGTTTACAATGGCTTTTTTACCGCATTCACATATTGATTTTACCTCGGTAATGCTGTCGGCAATTTCAAACAATCTTTTACTTCCCGGAAAAAGCTTAGTGCGGAAATCGGAACGCAATCCAAAACAGATAACGGGAATATTTTTATTTTCGGCAATGTATTTTAATTGATCGATTTGGTCTTCGGTGAAAAATTGGCACTCATCACATATAATAACGTCAATCTTGTCTGTTTTAATAAGTTTTTCGTTCACCACAATATCAGCTTTTGCGTTTTCAAAAATAAGGGTTATATCATCACTTTCTTTTATAATGTTTGCAGGTGCAGACAAGCCGATTCTTGATTTTACAACCGTTACAACATTACCGTTTTCATCGATATAATCATCTCGTGTATCGGTTTGCGGTTTTATAAGCCACACACTGTGATTTTTTTCAAGATAGTTAAATCTTGTCATTAATGCATTGGCAGTTTTTGAAGAACCCATTGCACCAAATTTGAAATAAAGCTTTGACATTTTTACAGCCCCTTTAAATTCGTTACCACATAATTATACAATAAAATAATTGTTAAAACAAGGGTTTAAATTTTGTTGAAAATTTTTGGTGTATATGTTAAACTGCATATGACAATATATGAAGGGTGAAGAAAAATGAAAATTAAGGTTTACTTATGCGTTTTATTATGTTCGTCATTATTGCTTTGCGCAACTGCTTGTAGTAAAAATCCAACAGATGAGGCTTCATCAATTGTTGAATTAGTTTATGAAGAGGTAGTTCACACCGAAAGTAGTGAAAACATACAAAGCGAAACAGAAAACTTGGTTTCTGACAATTCCGTCCAGTCAAATTTGACATCAAGCATTAAATCCGAAACGGAAGTTGGTTTTAAAGCTATAAACTCAATAGATTATGTATGTAGCAGGGATATACCTGGGTTTGAGGCGGTATACACTATTGAACGTTTAATAACCGATTCCCAAGAAAATATTATATATTTTAGTGAGTTTACCTGCGACACGGCAGGAGTGCGTATTGAAAAAAACAAGATTTATGTACCAAATGACATAAGAAATTCTACCAACCAAATTCTTATAACCGCACGACACAAAGATAGCGGTATAAGCGAAGTTTTTGATATAACCTTTGACGGTGACTGGGAAATGACCTTTGAGGATGATTTTAACGGCACCGAGATAAACACTTCCAATTGGGAGCACTATCCTGAATGGCCTATTGAAAAGGGTTATGCAGGTCGCTTTTCAAATGATTTGTCCTTTTTGGACGGCAACGGTAATTTGGTAAGCCGCGCTTATTGTAGTGGAGAAACAGATGCTGACGGCAGACAAAAGTATTATGCGGGCGGTGTTCGGTCAAAGGGCTTATTTGAATCAACGTACGGTTATTATGAGGTAAGGGTAAGACCTCATCAGATAACAGGTGGATGGGGTTCATTCTGGATTGTGGCGGGTGATATGGAAAAGCCTGTTGCATATGATAATTTAAGCTTAAATGGGGTAGCTCTGTGCCTTGAAATGTATAAAAAATACAACTATATAAATCACGGCTGCGCATGGGACGGTATGGATACAGAAAAATATGTCTCTGCGAGCAGTAGGCTAGGACCTAATACCTCAAAGGTTACCGACAAACTGTTTGATGGTAATTTTCACACCTTGGGTATTCGTTGGACCACCGAGGAATATATATATTATATAGACGGTACTGAAAGCTATCGCGTTTCGGCTGTAGGTGGTGCTTGTAATCAGCCGGGATATCTTAATATAACTACCGAATTCAGCACATTTGCCGGCGAATTATTGTTAAAGACAGGCGAGTATTCAGATATGCTTGTCGATTATGTAAGGGTATATCAAAACTCTGCTGACTATGTATATTAAATAAAAAATGCGCTATCTGAAAAATGCAGATAGCGCGTTTTTATTATAGCATAGTTTTTCTTAATTCCTCGGGCGTAAGGGGAGATAGGTCAGTAGGTGCGATATCAAATACTGTTTTACAACCGTAATCACCGCGAGAGTAGAGCTTATTTATTGCTCTTGCATACGCAACAAGTACGCTTGCAGTAAATTCAGGATTAGAGTCAAGTTTGAGGCTATATTCAATAATGTGTTTATTTTCACCATTAATACCTGTTGTTCCTGTCCTTATAACAAAACCGCCGTGTGGTAAGGTAGCGTGGTCGCGGTTTAATTCCTCTTGGCTGATAAAATGAACTATTGTGTCATAATCGGCAAAGTAGTTGGGCATTGTTTTAATTTCATTTTCAATTCTCTCAGTATCAGCGCCGTCTTCTGCTACAACAAAGCATTCACGAAGATGCTTTTCGCGTGTGGTAAGTTCGGGGTTTGCGCCGCTTCTTACGGCATCTAATGCCGCGTCAATCGGCACAGTGTACTGTCTTGCGTCCTTAACTCCGTCTATACGGCGGATAGCATCAGAGTGACCTTGGCTGACACCCTTGCCCCAGAATGTATAATCTTTGCCGTCGGGCAGTACCGCCGAAGCGTAAAGGCGGTTAAGAGAAAACATACCCGGGTCCCAACCACCCGAAATAAGCGCTGTGTGATTTGTAGCCTTTGCGATATTATCAACATTAGCAAAATGCTCGGGTATTTTAGCGTGGGTGTCAAAACTGTCAACAACATTAAAGTGTTGTGCAAGGTCAGGTGTCATTGTGGGTAGGTCGGTAGCCGAGCCGCCGCAGATTACAACAACATCAATTTGTGTCTTATACTTTATAATATCGTCAATGTGATAAACCTTAGCGCCGCTTACCGTTTTTACTGTTTCGGGCGCGCGGCGGGTGAATACGCCAAATAGCTCTGCATCAGGCGCCGCATTTACTGCACACTCAACACCTTTACCCAAATTACCGTAACCGTAGATTGCAATTTTCATAAAAAAGGACCTTCTTTAATAAGTTTTAAATTAAAGCTTAATACCTGCGTCACTCATATCGGCAAGTAATCTTTTTTCGTTTTGTTCCTCCATTGGTGTCAGAGGCAATCTTAAATAATTATCGCAATAACCCATTGCCGCCATAGCAGATTTCACAGGAATTGGGTTAACCTCGCAAAACAGTGAATCAATAAGCGGCAGGTATTTAAGCTGCATCTCGCGGGCTGTTTCTGTATCACCTGTGAGATAACTGTGACACATCTCGGAGGTTTCGCGCGGTAAAAGGTTAGAAAGTACCGATATTACACCCTTGCCGCCCAAAGACATTACAGGAACTATCTGATCGTCGTTACCCGAATAAATATCAAGCTGGTCACCGCAAAGGCGTGAGATTGCTGCCACCTGAGAAATATCGCCGCTTGCTTCTTTTATTGCTACAATGTTGGGGTGCTTTGCAAGTATCGCACAGGTTTCGGGCTTTATATTGCAGCCTGTTCTGCTTGGCACATTGTAAAGAATACAGGGCTTTGTGCTTACATCTGCAATAGCGGTAAATGACCTGATAAGACCGTTTTGTGTTGCTTTGTTGTAGTAGGGGGTAACCAATAACATTGCGTCGGCGCCAACCTCGCAAGCGTATTTTGTGAGTGAAATCGCATAAGCGATATCGTTAGAGCCTGTGCCCGCAATAACAGGTACGCGACCTGCAACCTTATCTACGCAAAATTTTATAACAGCCTTGTGCTCTTCATCAGTAAGGGTAGAGCCTTCACCCGTGGTGCCTGCTGCTACAATAGCGTCAATCCCCTCAGCAATCTGCCACTCTATTAGTTTGCCGAATGCATCAAAATCTATACCGTTTTCGTTAAGTGGTGTTACAATGGCTGTAGCGGCTCCTAAAAATACTGTGTTTTTCATAAATTATTCCTCCAGAACATAAAAAGAGATAGCGGCAAAATGTGTGCTGCTACCTTCCGACAAAGCAAATATAAAAATACCGTTAATCAGAATGAATAGCACTCCGCATTTCTGCGACAGCAAAACAGATGTTATCTGAGTTGCCAGCAAAGGTGCGTGCCACAGCACCCGCTTCGGCATCAGCCCCTTTTGCGCGCGGTTTTGGCAACCGTGTAAAGCACGCTACTCTTGACTAAATGCGCCTCTATCATTTGAGTGAAAGTATAGCATAAAGGACTTTGTTTGTCAACAGCAAATTATTTTTATGCATATATTCATAAAAAATGAATATTTTTTGCCTTTTTGCCTTGAAATAAGGCGGTATTAGTAGTATAATATATGTGTATAACTATGTGAAACTTATGAAAGTTGGTGTGCTATGACACGTAAACAAGCCCGCGAGGAAGCATTTATTTTAATTTTTGAAAAAGAATTTAACGATGATGCTTTAGAGGATATACTTTCTTTAGCCGAAGAGGTGCGCGATATCAAGGCTGATGAATATGTTAAAAATGTATTTTTTGGCGTATTCAACAATGTTGAGAAAATTGATGAGGTTATCTCTCAAAATGCGGTTGGCTGGACCATTAAGCGTATTACCAAAACCGCGCTTGCGATATTGCGTCTTGCGATATATGAAATAGAATTTTACGATGAAATACCCGTTTCTGTTTCAATAAACGAAGCGGTTGAGCTTGCAAAAAAATATGCAACAAAAGAGGATGCTTCTTTCATAAACGGTATTCTTTCGACTGTGGCAAAACAAAATGCTTAATACAATCACTGTATCTGCGCTTAATACCTATGTTAAATCGCTTATAGAAAACGACCCGCATCTTACATTTATAAATGTGAGCGGCGAAATTTCTAACTTTAAAAATCATTTTTCAAGCGGGCATTGGTATTTTACCTTAAAAGACCAAAACGCGTCGGTACGGTGCGTAATGTTTCGCAGCGCTGCAACACGAGTTAAGTTTGAGGTAGAAGACGGTCTTGCCGTAATACTTAAAGGCAGAGTATCTCTTTATGAAAAAGACGGTCAGTATCAGTTTTATGCAGAAGAGATGCATCCTGTGGGTGAGGGCGATTTAGCGCTTGCTTTTAAACAGGTTAAAGAAAAGCTTGAGGCAGAAGGACTTTTTGACCCACAAAGCAAAAGACCGCTTGCGAGATTTCCAAAAAGAATCGCTGTTATAACTTC
>JAFTTE010000153.1 GCA_017466905.1 Clostridia bacterium
CACCTCGCCGATATTTTCTTTTCTTTCCCAATCGCTCATATTAACGCGCTCGTTAATAAAGCCTGCGGGCATTTTTTTGCAGGTTGGCTCACCGCTCCAGCTCAAACGGGCAAAAATCGGTTTTTCATCGGTTGAGACGCACTGCGGAATAAAATATGCAATATCCTTTATAAGCTCTAAGTATTCGCGGTTACCTGTATATCTGTATAATTTCAGCAGACTGTCTCCTGAGTGGGTGCAGATACCAGGGGCTGAGTGCTTGTTTTGTACGTTTGCAAACACGCTGCCGACGGTGTTGATATCAAGGCGCGCAAATTCGCTGTTTTCGGGGAATTTATATTTATACGTTACAACCCAGGATGAGCAATAATCTGCAAAGGTTTGCGCCATATTTAGCCATTCGTCTGACCTTTCGATTTCGTATAAAACTATACTGCTTTCAAGCAGTGCAAAGGCGCTTTCGCTGTCGGGGGCTGAAAGTATGTCACCGGGTCCTGCTGACGAAATACCTGTTTTGCAAAAAGTATCATAGTAATAGCGCATAGCGGATTTTGCTATGTTTAAATATTTTTCGTCATTAAAATAATCATACGCTTTACCCAGTGCACCTACTGCCATTGCACCCGATTCGCTGCAATCAAGCAGCATTTCACCACTTTCGGCATCAACAAACTGACCGAATGTACCGTAGCGCTCAAACAGCTTTACAAAGGCATCGGCGCAGTGCAAGGCGCTTTTTATCCACTCCTGCTTTGGAGTATAAATTTCAAAAATTTTTAAGAGGTAGTAAAGTGAATCACCGCTCTTTCTTACAAGATGAACGTGACCGTGAGTGCTTGTGCCAAAGCTGTCATCAAGAATTTCTCCGTCTTTAACCTTGCTGTAATAAAAGCCTGACGGGGCCTGATGTGAAGTCAAAAAATCCGCCGTTTGTATAGCGCGCTGTTTGGAAAGTTTATTGCCGCATTTAAGCAAAGGATAGTTCGAAATTGCGCCGCCGCACCAGCCGCATTGCCATATTTTAGAGCTTTCGGCATAGTATTTGCCGCTAAAGCATTCGGTATTAAAGTGCTTTTCCATAATATTCCAAAGCTGTTTTGTGTACATAAACGGCGCACGCGGGTCGCTCATAACGCTTTTACGAAGGCCCAAGAACATTTTATAAAATTCGGGAATATCAGCACAGTCAGACTCAAGCATTTTTAAGCGAGATGACAGTGTTTCTCCGCACTTTACACTAATGCCCTTATCAACACCTGTAAGGTGGGGTCCGCAGGAATAAAAAGCATCGCTGCGGTTTGCAGGGTATGACAACGTGAGTGTGCCGTCTCTAAAGGTATAGCCAATATTCTGCCCCTTGATTTCCTGTTCGCTGAAAAAGAAAAATACTTTTTTTGACTTGCGGTCAAAGGCGGCAAAGCAGGGGGTTGCCATATCGCCAGAGGTAACCTCTACACAGCCACTGCCGTCGACATTTAGTGCAGGGAGGTCGGATATCATAGGCACGCCGCCAAGGTAAAGCTCGTTTTCGTCATATTTTGGCGGATAGCGGTCAAAATACTTCTTTTTAAATTTATTGCCATTATAAAGACAGGAGGGCAAAAAGATATACCAATCATTGTTATAGTCACTAAAGTGAATATTTATCTCAAAAAAAGCTTCACTGTAATTGCCGTTTGCTGTAAACGTGATTTTTTCATCGGTTAATTTGCAGCTACCGTGCTTGGAGTTTGAATAAATATTAAATTTCATATCGGGTCCTCTTTTCTTAATTCAGCATACCTTCCATAAGGTCTGTTTCACAAAGGCTGTTGCCGTCATACCTCAAGGTTTTTATTTCATAAGCACCAAAACATAAAGAAATTTCTGCCTGACAGAAAGAAAGTCGGCATTCTTGTGCGCTTTCGGTAGGATTAAACAACCTTACAATATAGCCGTCTTGGTTTTCGGCTTTTTTTAATGTAGTCAGGGTTATGACGGTGGTATCTGAAAGTTTAACGGGGGATAGCGGCAGTTGGTTGCTGCCTGTCGGATAAAATGATAGGGAAATAGGCTGCATATTAAATTGCCAAGCTGTACGCGAAGCGCGGCTTCTAAGCTTGTTGGACGCGCCTATGCAGAACTTGAAGCTGAAGTCGCGTTCGCCCTGCTCAATATATGGCATATATCTATCGGTTGGCATAACCTTGCGGTCAAAGTAAGGATGCGCACAGTATGAGGGTGAACGCAGAAGGGTGTATTTTAATATGCCTGAACGGCTGTCAAAGCAGGAGCCGTAAGTGCCGTTGTTTACAGCAAGCAGGCAGTCTTTGTTATCGCTTACTGTAATATATCCTTGAGATACGTTTTCCAAAAGCTCACCGTTAAGCACCTCTTCGCCATAGGGCTGTTCACCGACACAGACGCTGTTTTGAAGTGTTGTAGGCACGTTGAGTCGCAGCAGCTTTTGCTTTTCGCTCCAGTTTACACGCACGTCAAGCTTTAGCTCGCCGCTTTGGTTAAAATAATATTTTAATACAGCATAAGAATTTTTATAGCCGAATACCGCTTCAACAACTGTACGTACGGTGCCGTCTTCTATAATATGAACGGGCGAAAGCTCGTTTTCAAGACATAAAAATTCTTGGGTTTCTGCTTGATTAAGCAATCGGAATTCACCAATTTTATTTTTAAACGAGGTTACCATCATACCCCACGGGTCAAAGTCATCCTCATATACCTCGAGGTTAAATGCCGAGCAGTCAAGAAAAATTTTTCCGTCTTTTGTATAAGAATCAACAAGTCCCGTGTTTTTGTTGATTTTAAGCTGCGAGTTGCCGCGATTTAAAATGAAATAACCGTCGGCGTCTAAGACGTCGGGGGCAGGCTTTTTGGGCAAAGCTTTAAAACCGCAGTCAAAGCGGTTGATTGACATAGGTGCAAGGGTGGCTGTAAATACAACGCGCTTTCGCCACTCGATAGGAATAGTGCTATATTCCTTTTCACACTGTGTGGGACAGATGCTGCCATTTTGGTCATATATTATGGGATTCATAAAATCCTGCTCTAAATGCTGATCCCAAAGGTTAAATTCGCACACGATATCTTCAGTTATTTCATAGGGATATGGGTTGTAAACAAAGACGGGGATTTTGTCGGGTTGGGCACAACTTTGCCCCTGCGACAAGGCGAAAAATGCCTTTGCTTTTAATCGCGACAAAATCTCAAGAGCGTGGTCAAGTACACGCAGCCCCATTTCTTCTGCGGGCTGTATAGAAGAGCCGGGTAAAATATCATGAAACTCAGCCAGCATAATATCGTACATAGCGTCCGATAATTCTTTAAAAGGATAAGTGATAAGTCCTGCGGCTGATGCGTGAGAGCACATAATTTCGGTAAGATAATACGTGCTTTCTGCTAAACGGTGCCTTTGTTTTATGCGTACCTGTGAAGTATAGCAGCCCACGCTCCAAGGAACAAGACTTTGTTTGAACTCGGGAAAGTTATGAACCTTAGACGCTTGCACAAGATATTCTTCGGGGGTAGAGTGTATAAGCTCAACATTTTGAGCTTTTAGCTCTGCCTTTAAGGTCTTTAAATCGTCTAAATCTCTTTTAGACGGACCGCCGCCGTGATTTCCTATACCCCAAAGTCGCATATTGATATCGCCCTCGGGACATTTGTTTACGGTGGCATTAATATATTCTGCCGCTTTACCTTTAGGGGTGCAATACCAGCCGTCAGGGCGGATACCTATAATCTCGGAGCCGTCATAGCCAATCCACTTGTATTCGTTAGCGGGCAACTCTAAAAAATTTGGCATTGGCCGCATATGTATATAACCCTTATAGCCACTTTTTGCCATAATCTGAACAAGACCTCGGCTGTGACCAAAGGAATCAAAGTTGATAGCAACTTGGGGCACCTTACCAAACTTTTCTAAAAAGTATTTTCTACCCGAAAGGATTTGGCGCACAATGCTTTCACCCGAGGGCATATTGCAATCGGGCTGAAGCTGCCAACCACCCATAATATGCCATTTGCCTTTGCTAACAAGCTTTTGTATTCGGGCAAACAATTCCGGGTCATACTGTTCTATCCAATCGTAAAGCAACACTTCATTGTGACAAAAAATAAAGTCGTCATATTCTTCACAAAAATCTGCGGCAATCCGAAATGTAGAAAGTGCCTCGGCGGCGCCCTCCTCCCATTCCCACTGCCATACGGGGTCAAGATGAGCGTTACAGATTATATATGTTTTTTTAGGCATATAAAAGCCTCCTTTTTATATCAGATGTCTTTAACCGCGGGATAAAGTTTTAACCATTTTTGATATTTCAAGTTATAGAGTTCTGCAAGCTGAAGGTTGGGTAAAATAGTTTTATCGGTCACATATACCAAGCTTTCAAGGATAGAGTATTCGCTCTGTGACATAACACCCTTTGCTGCAAGCATAGCAGCGCCCAACGCTGCACCGTCCTGATTTTTGGGTATGTGAAGCGGAACGTTTAAAACGCTTGCAATAATGCTCAGCCACAGCTCGTTTTTAGTTCCGCCACCACAGATGTTGGACTCTTTGATTTGGACTCCTAAATCTTTTATAACATCAAGGTTGTGCCGCAATGCAAAGGTGACACCCTCAAGAACCGCGAGACTCATCTGATCTTTAGTAGTGGAAAGTGATAGTCCGTAAAAAAGACCGCGAATATCGGTATCATTAAGGGGTGAGCGCTCACCCATAAGATAGGGTAAAAACAAAACTTCATTTTTACCTAAATTATCTTTTTGCGAATTTACCGACGAGAAGTCATCACGCAAAATGTTGTTTGTCCACCAATCAGAGCAAACTGCGGCAGACAGCATACATGCCATATAGTGATAGCTTCGGCTTGCCGAGCAAAAAGAGTGAATGGCATTTTTTCGGTCGCAGTTATAGCGCTCGCTTATGGTGAAAATCGTACCGCTGGTACCGAGTGATATATTGCAGTCGCCGTTTTTTACAGTGCCCGTGCCCACAACCGCCGCAGCATTGTCGCCCGCGCCTATAATTACCTTAATGTTATTGATGCCTAAAACATTTTGTAGTTCAAGCTTTAAATTTCCTGCAAAGCCGTCACTTTCAAGCACGCGGGGGAGCCACGAACGGCAAATTTCGTATTTTTTAAGAATATCATCTGACCAATCGCGGCGGTTAACGTCAAAATAAAGGGTACCCGATGCATCAGATACATCGGTGACAAATTCACCCGTCAGCCGATAGCAAAGGTAGTCTTTTGGTAATAATATTTTATCAATTCTAGCATAGTTTTCGGGCTCGTTTTGCTTTACCCATAAAAGCTTTGGCAGTGTAAAGCCTGCAAATGCTATGTTGCCGGTGCTGTCAAGCAAAAAACTTTTGTCAGCATTTAACTGTTCGGTCTCGTATGAAGCGCGGCTGTCGTTCCAAAGAATAGCGGGTCGTATAACATTGCCCGACTTATCAAGCAGCACAAGACCGTGCATTTGACCTGAAAATGAAATTGATTTAACAGCAGTTTTATCTATATTATTTAACAATTCTTTAAGTGCTGCAATCGTTTGATTGTACCAATCATCTGCCATTTGCTCGCTGTAGCCGTCGGGTGTCAGATATAGCGGGTATTGTTTTGTAATAGTAGCTATAACCTCACCCGAATTGTTTAAAAGAAGGGTTTTTACTGATGAGGTGCCAAGGTCAATGCCTATATAATATTCCATAATTTTCCTCTTAAAACAAAATTTGATTTACTATGCATTGCAAGTGTTCTTGTCTGCCTGACTCTATCGGTGCGGTCGTTTTTTGTGCACAGGCATAGTCCGACAGCTCTTGAAGCGTTGCGTTTCCACTTCTTATTTTAACGCCAATTTCGGAATTAAAGCTAGAGTATTTTTGTTTTACAAAATTATCAATTCTGCCGTCTTCAATAAGCTCTGCCGCTTTGATAAGACCCAAAGCAAAGGTATCCATACCCAAAATATGCGCGTGGAACATATCCTCTGCTGTGTTGCTTGGGCGTCGGTTTTTCGCGTCAAAGTTAAATCCACCTGTAAGACCGCCCGCCTTTAACACCTCGTACATACACATAGTAGTTTCGTATACGTCATAAGGGAATTCGTCGGTGTCCCAGCCGAGCAATAAATCGCCCTGATTGGCATCAATTGAGCCGAGCATACCGTTTATTGCTGAAATGCGCAGCTCATGTTGAAAAGTGTGTCCTGCAAGTGTTGCGTGGTTTGCCTCAATATTCATTTTGAAATCCTTATCAAGACCGTATTGGCGGAGAAAACCTATAGCCGTTGCGGCGTCAAAATCATATTGGTGCTTCATAGGCTCCTTCGGCTTGGGCTCTATGTAAAAATCCCCTGTAAAGCCTATGCTTCTGCCGTACTGCACAGCCATTTTCATAAGTGCCGCAATGTTTTCCTGTTCAAATTTAACGTCGGTGTTAAGCAAAGTTTCATAGCCTTCTCTGCCACCCCAGAATACATAGCCTTTGCCGCCAAGTTTTACGGTTAAATCAAGCGCTTTTTTTATTTGAGCCGCCGCAAAGCAGTAAACATCGACTTGGTTTGTGCTACCAGCGCCATTCATAAATTTTGGATTTCCAAACATATTGGCGGTACCCCAAAGACATTTTATACCGGTTTGTTGCATTTTGGTTAAAATGCAGTCAGATATTTCATCAAGGCGCGCGTTGGTAACATTTATGTCGGCATCCTCCGGTACTAAGTCAACATCGTGAAAACAAAAATACTCGATGCCCATCTTTTGCATAAATTCAAAGCCGGCATCAACCTTGGCTTTTGCGTGATCCATTGTTGCGGGTGCGCTTTCAAAACTTTTGTCGGCGGTGCCTGCACCGAACATATCGGTGCCGCTTGCACAAAGTGTGTGCCACCAAGCCATAGCAAATGGCAGATGTTCGCGCATAGTTTTGCCCAAAATAACACGATCGGCATCATAGTAGCGGAAGGCAAACGGATTTTTACTTGTCTTACCCTCGTATTTTACCTTATCAACAAAATCAAAATATCCCATAACTTTACTCCTGTTAATGTTTTTATTTAAGTATAAGGTTTTTACTGTTGCAAAAACAAGAAATATGTTTTATAATTATGGACAAAAGTTTAGGAGACATAAATATGATTGATTTTGAAAAGCACCGCTCTGATAAAATTGAATATATTTATAACCAAAATGATATAAACCTTAATTTTCAAAAGCATACCCACCGCAGCTTTGAAGTAATGTTTGTTTTTGAGGGCAAAATAGAATGTGAAATTGATGGACAAATATTTAATATAAACGCAGGCGAGGGTGTTTTGATTTTGCCGGGGCAAATTCATTCCTATAAGACTGAAGACACGAGTAAAAGCTATCTTTGCGTTTTTTCGAATGATTGGGTACGTGAGTTTTATAACAGTGTTAAGGGTAATCATTTTGAGAATCCTGTATTTTGCGGTTTTGATAAGGCGCAGTGTGACATTCTGCAAAATAAGAGCGCGGATAAATTTATTATAAAATCTATTCTTTACGGAATATGCAGCGAGGTGTTTACCAATAGCACACTTGTAAAATCTAATGCTGCAAATTTTGCGTTGGTTAATTCGCTTGCATTTTATGTGCAGGATAATTATAGGAACAATATAAGCCTGAAACAAATAGCAAAGGATTTTGGATATAATTATTGTTATCTGTCTTCATTTTTTAATGAAAATTTTGGTATGAATTTTTCGGCATATGTTAACAGCTATCGCATACAACTGTCGTGTGAGTATCTAATAAAAACCGATTTGGATATAACTGAAATATCAACCCTTTGCGGCTTTGAAACTATACGCAATTTTAATCGACTGTTTAAAAAGGAATGTAATATGACACCTAATGAATACCGAAAAACCGCCGTTTAAGTTTAAAACGACGGTTTTTACTATTCAAGCGTATATTCAAATGTGAGTTTTTTAATATCTGTTATACCTTTTATCATAATGGGGTACGTGCCGTGCGGCTTGTCGCAAAGGGAGGAAAGCTTTTTAAAACTGTCGTTTACCTCGATTACGGCGTCACATATATCACGTGTGCCGATAATCTGCTTAAAGCCTGCCTGATTGTAAAAGGCAATTACACCCTCGCTTGACGGCTTTAAAAAATAAAGGGTGTTATTTTCAAGTGTTGTGTTGGCAAAAAGCTTTGACATAAGACCTTGATGGCGGTAGTCCTTATGAGTCGTTACAGCGTATATGTAATATGCTGTTTTTTTAACACCTTTTAAATTAACGGTGCAGGGAATTTTAAAATACATAGCTGTGACAACACCATCTTTTTCAAGTGTTTCTACATTGTCAAAAAATAGGTCAAAAAGCATGGTATCAAATTCGCCGCTATCGCCAAAGGCGTTTTTATATAAATTTTCGCATTGCTGTCTTTTGTTCATATATCCTCCTTCTTTGTGCAGATGTATTTGGGTAATATTATTTCGGGGTGGTACGATAATTTTGACTTTCGCAATCCTTCAATTCCTAAGTCATCCTCACGGTTTATATATTTGTAATCCTTTGCGTGACGCGAGGCAAATTCGCGATTGATTACGGTGTATGCCGTTTCATACCCTTTGATTGCTTTTTCTATATGAATATTATAAATGCTTTGATTTATAGGAGAGCCTAAGGTAAAAGCGACAACCTCGCCATCTATTACAATAGCGCCGCCTTTTATATCGAGCGCAGTCATATTGTCAAGCATAAGGGATACCCCCTGCATTTCATTTTTCAGCTCATCATCCATACGGTCGGCGCTTTGCGCATACCAGATATCAGCACATTTTTTAACGGCGGATATGTTTTCGGAGGTTATATCCTCGTAATGCCAGCAAAATTGCTTTGAAAAAGCCGAGATATGATTGCGTTTAGAGTGATATTTTTTGCCCGAAAGGTTTATAAGGTCGGTGGAATTATAAATATAGTCAAATTCGTTTCGACTTTCTATAATGTCGTAATACTCACCGTAAATAGCTTTGAACTGTTTAAAACGAGGACCCTCCTGCGCCCAGATGTCGGGGTAGGGGTTGCCGCAATGCTCTATGATTTTTTTTATGCCTTTTTGCATATCTCCAAAAGGCAGACTATAGGTAACGATATCCTCGTCATAGGATTTTAGATAAAGTATACCGTCTTCTATGCAGTAGCAGTTATTATAAAGCGGTTGCCACAAAAGAAGATTTACAAAGCTCAGTTCACAGGTGAGTTCATCTGTATGACGTAAAAAATTGTTAAGCAGTTCGGTGTCATCTAACGTTATTTTTTTGAATTCCATTTGATTTCAAGACCTTTAAGTTTTTTAAAATAATACCACATTTATGCTTTAATATTCAACAAGAAATTGACATATTTTAGTAATGCAAAGACTTGTTAAAAAGCAAAATGTGCGAAAATATGTAAAAAATGCATAAATTTGATTTCAAAATATAATATTTTCTAAAACTTTTTGTGCAAAAGTAACAAAAATTGCCCTGAATATTGTTTTTTCATAACACTTGAAAATTACGTTGGAATATTGTATTATGTTAATGTAAATAATAATAGTAAAAAATTATATATTTTTTGTGGAGATGTTTTTATGACCAAATACACAATTGCACAGCTGAAAGAAATGTTAGAAAAAAAGTTGTCGCATAACTTCGGTGTAACACCCGATCAGGCTTCGGACGATATTTTTTATAAGGCTACGGTGCTTGTGCTGCTTGATATTATGAGCGAGCGTAAGGCGCAGTTTAAGAAGGCTGTAGACGAGCAAGAAAGTAAAACCATATACTATTTAAGTATGGAATTTTTAATGGGTCGCTCGCTTAAAAACAACCTTTATAACCTTGACCTTACCGAAACAATGCGTAAAGCGCTCAAAAGCTATAAGGTAAACCTTGATAATCTTTTTGAGCTCGAGCCCGACGCCGGTCTTGGTAATGGCGGTCTTGGTCGTCTTGCCGCATGCTTCCTTGACGGGCTTTCAAGCAGCAGCTATTCGGCAATGGGTTACTGCATTAAGTATGAGCTTGGTATCTTCCGTCAGAAGCTGGTTGACGGTTGGCAGACAGAACTGCCTGATTTCTGGCTACCCGGTGGTGAGGTATGGCTTGAACCGCGCCCACACTCAGCCGTAGATGTTCACTTTGACGGCTATATTGACGATTGGTGGGATAACAATTACCACCACGTAGAGCATAAAGACTATTTAAATGTTCGCGCAATGCCTTATGACCTTAAATGTGCGGGTAAAGACGGTAAGACCGTAAACGTATTACGCCTCTGGAGCGCCGAGTGTCAGGATTTTGATATGTCGGCTTTCAGTCAGGGCGACTATGTCCGTGCAATCGAGCAACGCGCGTCAGCCGAGGCAATTTCAAAGATACTTTACCCTGAAGACAAACATCCCGAGGGTAAATCGCTTCGTCTTCGTCAGCAGTATTTTCTGGTGTCTGCATCTGTGCAGGATATACTCAACCGCCATATGCGCAAGTACAACACACTTGAAAATCTGCCCGATAAGGTTGCAATTCATATAAACGATACTCACCCAACCCTTGCAATTCCCGAGCTTATGCGTCTGCTTCTGGACGAGTGCGGCTATTCTTGGGAAAAGGCCTGGGATCTTGTAACGCGTACCGTTGCATATACCAACCACACCATAATGGCAGAAGCACTTGAATGCTGGCAGGTAGGTCTTTTCAAGGACAGAATGCCTCGTATTTATCAGATTGTTCAGGAAATCGACCGCCGATATCGCGAAGAGGTTATTACCAAGACAGGCGATTTTGCGCTTGCTGAACGCACCGCTATTATTTCGGGTGGTGTTGTACGCATGGCAAACCTTTGTGTTGCGGCTTCTCATACAGTAAACGGCGTATCAAAGCTTCACAGTGATATTATTAAAGACCAACGCTTTAATGATTATTACAAGATGACACCCGACAAGTTTACCAATGTTACCAACGGTATTGCTCACCGCAGATGGCTGTGTCAGGCAAACCCCGAGCTTACTGCGTTTCTCACAGAGCTTATCGGTGACGGTTTTATCAAGGATGCGTCACAACTCGAAAAGCTTATGGCTTTTGCCGATGATAAAACAGTTTTAAATCGCCTTGCAGAAATCAAACTTTCTAACAAGGTTCGTCTTGCAAACTATGTGAAGCATAATATGGGTATTGATATTGACCCCAACTCTGTAGTTGATATGCAGGTTAAACGTCTTCACGAATATAAGCGTCAGCATATGAACGCGCTTCATATCATTACTGATTATCTTTATATAAAAAATAATCCCAATGCGTCGTTTACACCTAAGACCTATATCTTTGGCGCAAAGGCAGCACCCGGCTATCTGTTTGCTAAAGAGATAATTCAGATGATTTACAAGCTTTCTGTAATTATCAACAATGACCGCGCTGTGAATGATAAGTTAAAGGTGTTATTCCTCGAAGACTACCGTGTAACTCTGGCAGAGCTTATGATACCCGCTGCCGAAATCAGTGAGCAGATATCGCTTGCATCCACCGAGGCCTCAGGTCCCGGTAATATGAAATTTATGATGAACGGCGCAGTTACACTTGGTACCGAAGACGGCGCCAATGTTGAAATACACAGCGCTGTGGGTGACGATAATATCATTATCTTTGGTATGCAGACACCCGAGGTGCTGAAAATTCAAAAAACAGGCTACAGCCCAATGCAGTATTACAACAACAATGCCGACCTGCGCAACGCGCTTGATTTTATAGGTCGCGGCATTGACGGCAAGCAGTTTGACAACATTTATAACACACTTAAAAATGTCGATCATTATATGGCGCTTGCCGATTACGCAGACTATTGCGAAGCGCATAAAAAAGCTATGGAGCTTTATAGCCAGCCTGATATTTGGAATAAGATGTCACTAACTAATATTGCAAAATCGGGTATATTTGCGGCAGACCGTTCAATAAACGATTACGCAAAGAATATCTGGAATTTAGACAAGGTTAAATAATATGTATCCTTTCGATTCACGAAACAGTCTATACCGTTCACACTTAGGAGCCGTACCCGCAGGTGAAAGCCTGCGGCTACGGCTATTGTTGCATAAAGACGCGTGCGTGGATACCGCATTTTTGCGCATCGTAAATGATGCCGATAATTCGCTTTGCGAAATACCAATGACCGCTGCCGAGTACCTTGATGATTATCGTTTTTATGACTGTGAAATCACCACCGCAGAGGGCCTTTATTGGTACGATTTCCGATATATCGGCGCATACGGTGAGTTCTTTGTAGTTAAAAGCAAAAACAGTTTGGGTGTTGTGTCACAAACCCCTGCTGACCGATTTCAACTTACTGTTTACCAAAGGGGTTTTGCGACGCCTGATTGGTTAAAGGGCGGATTAATTTATCAAATTTTCCCCGACCGTTTTTATAATTCGGGTACGCCTAAAAAAGATGTGCCCAACGACCGTTTTATATGCAACGATTGGTCTGCAACCCCTGAACACCGTCAAAATAACGGTCCTTGCTCATTAGGTAACGATTATTACGGCGGCGACCTTGAGGGTATATGTCAAAAACTGCTCTACTTAAAAGAACTGGGTGTCAGTTGCATATACTTAAACCCCATTTTTGAGGCTCACTCAAACCATCGCTACAATACTGCAAACTATGAAAAAATAGATATGCTTTTGGGTGATGAGCGCGATTTGCAAAATCTTTGCAAAGAAGCAAAAAAGTTCGACATAAAAATCATACTTGACGGTGTATTTTCACATACGGGCGATGATAGCATTTACTTTAACCGCACGGGTCGTTACGGGGAAGGCGGTGCTTACCGCTACCCAAATTCGCCATACCGCGAGTGGTTTAAGTTTTATGACTATCCGGATGGTTATGATGCCTGGTGGGGTGTTAAAACTCTGCCCGAAACCAATGAGGATAATGAATCTTTCACCGAATATATAACAGGTGAAAACGGTATTTTGCGTAAATATTTAAAAATGGGTATCGGTGGATGGCGTCTTGATGTTGCCGACGAGCTGCCCGATAAGTTTTTAGATAAATTGCGCGAGGCTGTCAAGAGTGAAAATCCCGATGCTTATATCTTGGGCGAAGTATGGGAGGACGCCAGCAACAAGATAAGCTATGGCGCCCGCCGTAAATTTTTGAGAGGCTCACAGCTTGACAGCGTTATGAACTACCCGTTTGCAAACGCTATTTTGAATTTTGTTAAGCATGGCGGGGGAGACGTACTGTCAGAAACGGTGCACACTGTGCTCGAAAACTATCCAAAATGCTCGGTGGATACTCTTATGAATCATCTTGGCACCCACGACACCGCGCGTATGCTGACAATACTTGGCAAAAAAGATAGCTTTATCGGCAACCGTGATTGGCAGGCGCGCCAAAAGCTGTCGGATTTTGAATACAATCAAGGCATAAAGCGTCTTAAAGCGGCGGCGGTTATCCAGTATACACTGCCGGGCGTTCCGTCACTGTTTTACGGTGATGAGGCAGGGGTACAGGGCTATGGCGACCCGTTTTGCCGCGCGACTTACCCTTGGGGCAACGAAAATGCTGACCTTGTTGATTTTTACAAAACTCTTGGTAATGTTCGTAAAGATTGCAAAGCCTTTGTTGACGGTGATTTTTATACCGTTTTTGCAAACGTCAATGCGATTGCCTATACCCGTACAAACGCAAAAGGCGCCGCATTTATAGCAGTAAACCGAGGCAGTGAAGCCGTTAGTATAGAGATTCCCGACCAATTTAAAAATGCAAAAACTTTTGGATGTGAGAATAAGTACGGCACGGTTACCCTCGGCGAAAACGAATACACAATAATTTACAAATAAAAAATATATTGTTTTATTGCTTATTTAATGTTATAATATCTTGGTGAAATAAAATTTTGGAGGATTATTATGGCTAAAATTATTATATCAAGCGACAGCACCTGCGATTTAAGTCCAGAACTTAAAGAAAGATATGACATAAGAATTATCCCTCTTGGTGTTACTTTGGGTGATAAGGTTTACCGTGACGGTATTGACATTAACCCTGATGAAATTTACGCTCATCACGCAAAAACGGGCGAGTTGCCAAAAACCACCGCAGCGAATGTAGGCGAGTGTATTGATTACTTTACCGACCTTACCAAAGACGGTGACGCGGTTATTCACTTTACAATCAGTTCCACAATGTCATCTACATACAGCAATGCCTGTCTTGCGGCAGAAGAGTTTGAAAACATTTATGTTATAGACTCTAAAAATCTGTCAACAGGCGGCGGCTTACAGGTTATTGCCGCAGCCGAAATGGCAAAAAGCGGTATGGAAGCGAAAGATATTGTTGCAGAACTCGAAAAGATTACTCCCTGCGTAGACGCATCATTTGTTATAGATAGTCTTGAGTATCTGCACAAAGGCGGACGTTGCTCGGCTCTTGCAATGCTTGGCGCAAATCTGCTAAAGCTTAAACCCTGTATCGAGGTTAAAAACGGCAGTATGGGCGTTGGCAAAAAATATCGCGGTGTTTACGGCAGAGTTCTTACAGAGTATGTTAACGAGCGTCTGCAAAACCCCGATGATATTGACACCAGCCGCGTATTTGTAACCCACGCAGGCTGTGACCCCGAGATAGTAGAATCTGTGCTTAATCAGGTTAAATCTACAGGCTTGTTTAAAGAGGTATTCTTAACCAGAGCCGGTTGCACAGTATCATCTCACTGCGGCGCAAATACCTTGGGCGTACTGTTTATCCGCAAGTCACCAATCGAGTAATTCAGCATAGAATAAAGCAGGGGCAAACAGAAGGATATCCTGCTTTATTGGCGGTAGTAATTTGCTATCTTTAAGATTACCAATTATAGCCCCTTTTATATATAAAAATTCCCCGACAACAGTCGGGGAATTTTTTTGCAGGGCAGGGGTTTATCTTCTGCTGTTTTTTGTGCCACGGCGGCAGTAAGCCACCGCCCTACGATATATTTATTAATTTATAGCGAGAGGTTGCTTTTTGTTTCTCAACAATAAATTATCGTTTTTCGATAAAATAATTATTGACAAACGATAATTTTGGTGCTATTATAGTGGTAGAAAAATCCTTAGGAGGTAATTTTTATGTGGAACAGAAAACGCTCGGTAACTCTCTCAATCGTGGTTTGCTTTATATTTGTAGGTATTCTCACAGCGGCGCTCTTTTTAGGGCCTTGGTTTGTTAAAACCTGGTTTACCGTTTATCGCGGCTGGGCTGAAAACGGCGAGGCTATGAACAATATGTTGACCTTGTTTGTCGCCTGCTTTTACCCCTGCGCTGCATTTGCGTATGCAACACTTTACAGCCTTATTAAGTTACTGTTTAATATCAAAAAAGACGAAATATTTATAAATTCTAATGTAAAATATCTTCGCCGCATTTCGTGGTGCTGCTTTGCGGTTGCCGTTATAACGCTTATCGGCGGAGTGTTTTACTTACCGTTTTTGTTTGTGGCGGTAGCAGCGGCTTTTGTGGGATTAATGCTGCGAATTGTAAAAAATGTAATGCAGAATGCTGTCGCCATAAGCGAAGAAAATGAATTAACCATATAAGCGGGGTATAAAAAATGATTGAAATAGATTTAGACGTTATGTTAGCAATGCGCAAAATGACCTCGCTTGAACTTTCGGAAAGGATAGGCATTACGCAGGCAAACCTTTCTATACTAAAAACCGGCAAGGCAAAGGCGATACGCTTTTCAACGCTGGACGCTATCTGTAAAGAGCTTAACTGTCAACCGGGGGATATAATTAAATACACCGAGAAGGAGCAGTGATTCTGGATATCGAGAAAAATGAGATTTTAGAAAAAGAGCAGCAATCTGACGAGCAACTAAAAACACCCGAGATGCTTTTGCCCGAGCAGTATCAGCCAAAACCGCTTTTTGAACTTAAAAAGGGTGATACAGTTTTTGCGGTATGCGCGCTTGTTGCAAGTATATTTACCGCAATATTTGGCATATTCGGCGGATTTGCGTTTGGCTATTTATTATCAATTGCTTTACTGACCGCGCTGTTTTGCATATATTTTGCAACGGGCGGCAAGGCAAGTGTTCTGCCTGTTATTTGCGGCTTATTATCTTTGGCTAATTCCGCTGTGTTTATATGCACCACAAACAGTAGTGTACGCTTTTTTGGTGTGCTTATAAGTTTTTTGTTAGGTCTTGTCTGCTTTGACGGAATGACAAACGGCGCTACGGCAGGCAACCGTCAGACTATGGGTATCTTTTACTCGGCGGCATCTACTATGGGCAATATAGGTGTATCGTTAAAATCGCTCTTTACGGGCGGAAACGGTGACAAAAAGGCTGTTGGTAAAGCGCTTGTGGGTCTTTTATGTGCAGTGCCCGTGCTTATTATTGTGGTGCCGCTGCTTATCTCTTCTGATGATGCCTTCAGCGGTATGATGAGCAATATTTTCAGCGGGGCGGGTAACACATTTACAACTATTTTAAAGGCAATATTCGGCGCCATTGTTTCAATGTTTGTTATTTCGTACGGCTTTTCGCTCAAATCCGGTCGCGTTTCAAAAACCAAGGACTCAAAATTTGCAGGTATTGAAAATGTATACATAATCTCATTTTTATCGGCGATTGGTGTGTGCTATCTTCTGTATTTGTTTTCACAACTCGCATATTTCTTTAGCGCGTTTAAAGGCTTTTTGCCTAATGATGATATTACATACTCGCAGTATGCGCGCAAGGGCTTTTTTGAAATGTGTGTTATTGCGGTTATAAATCTGTGTTTAGTATTTTTTAGCATATTGCTCGCTAAAAAACAAAACGGCAAGGTTTGTCACGGTATAAAGGCTATAGCAACATTTATAGCGGTGTTTACCTTAATAATTATCGCGACGGCAATTTCCAAAATGGTGCTTTATATTGATGCCTATGGTATGACGGTGTTGCGTGTTACCACAAGCGCGTTTATGCTGTTTTTAGGCATAGTTTTTATAGCGGTTATTTTGCGGATATATATAAACAAAATCAACATTGTAAAAACCGCTTTAATTGCGGCGGGTTGTATTGTGCTGATACTCGGCACGGCAAATGTAAACGCTGTCTGTGCAAGATATAACTATAAAGCCTACAAGAGTGGCAAGCTTGATATAGATATTGAAGCGCTTTATGACCTTGGCGATGAGGGCATACCCTACGTGGTAAGGCTTGCTTGTAGCAAGGATAAAGAAATAGCGAAAGAGGCACAGGAATATTTATCAAAAGCGTATATGCGGGATTATTTTGACGATATGTACTATGCTGAAGATTTTGGTGTAAAAGAATTAAAGCAAAACCAAAAACACAAGGGATTTTCATATTTCAGCCTACCAAAAGCCACGGCGTATGATGAGCTTTACAAATTTATAGAAAGCAACCCTGATTTTAGCTATTATTGTTGTCAGAAAAATTGGTATTAAGGTGTAAAAAGGGCGGAGTTTAACTCTGCCTTTTTTCTTGACAAAATCGTCTATTTACTGTAGAATTATATATGTAAATAACAATCAAATCAGGAGGTTGTATTATGGCAGAAATGAAATTAGGTATGGTGGAATCGCGTTTTGCGGATATAGTGTGGAAAAATGCGCCGATGACTACAAAAAAGCTGGTAGAGCTTTGTAAGTGCGAGCTTGATTGGGCGCGCACTACGACCTACACCGTTTTGAAGAAGCTGTGTGACCGCGGTATTTTTAAAACCGAAAATAGCACGGTTACCGTGCTTATAACCAAGGATGAGTTTAACGCTATTCAGAGCGAGCAAATTGTAGATAAAAATTTCAGCGGCTCTCTGCCTGCATTTATTGCGGCGTTTACTACTCGTAAAAAGATTTCCGACAAAGAGATAGAAGAGATTAAGGAAATAATTGAAAATTTTCGGGGGATACAATGAAAGCCTAATAGATTTTAATCTTACTTATGTTTTAGAAGGACAAGCGGTTTAAAGCGGACAACGGTATATATGTTGTCCGCTTTTTATGACTTTATTTTTTTAAGCGCGTATTTTTCGAGTCGGGATACCTGCGCTTGTGAGATGCCGATTTCCTCTGATACCTCCATCTGCGTTTTACCCTGCATAAAGCGAAGGCTGAGTATCTTTTTTTCGCGGTCGGAAAGGTCTTTTATGGCTTCTTTTATACAGATTTCGTCGAGCCAGTTTTTATCGTCGTTTTTGTCGCCTACCTGATCGAGTACATATATGGTGTCGCCGCCGTCAGAAAATACAGGCTCGTAAAGTGATACGGGGTCAACAATGCTTTCGAGCGCTATTACTACATCCTCGCGCGGCAGACCCAGTTCCTTTGCGATTTCGCTGACTGTTGGCTCCTTTTGATTTTTGTTTATTAAAGCCTCTTTTACCTGCATTGCGCGATAGGCGGTGTCCTTTATAGAGCGGCTGACGCGAATTGAGTTGTTATCCCGTAGATATCTCCTTATTTCGCCTATAATCATCGGCACTGCGTAGGTCGAAAATTTTACATTTTGAGTAATATCAAAATTGTCAATTGATTTTATAAGACCTATGCAACCCACCTGAAACAAATCGTCGGGATTTTCACCGCGGTTAGAAAAGCGCTGAACCACGCTGAGCACCAGACGCAGATTGCCGTTTATAAGCTCGTCACGGGCGGTTTTACTGCCGCTTTTTACCTCGCGCAGCAGGCGTTCCTTTTCTTTTTCTTTCATAACGGGCAGTTTAGAGGTGTCCACCCCACAGATTACAACCTTGTTGCCATACATACTATCAGCGCCCCTTTTTGTTTTTGTTTACAAAGAAAGTATTGCCGTGAGTGTATGGTAAAAAACAAAAAATATTTTTTTCTTTTCGACAAAAAAGGCTTGCATTTTTACATTTGTTAATATTTGAAAAAAACACTTGATTTTTTGGCACAGTTGTGTTATTATGTTAGACACTGTGAGTAATTATCAGGGAGGTGTCATCATGCCGAATATTAAATCTGCTAAGAAGCGTGTTCTCGTAAGCCAGGCTAACGCTGAAAGAAATAAGGCTTGCCGTTCTGCACTCAGAACTTCTATCAAAAAGGCTAACGCTGCTATTGACGCAAAGGCTCCGGAAGCTGCTGAAGCTGTAAAGGTTGCTGTATCTAAAATCGATCAGGCTGCCGGTAAGGGTATTCTTCACAAGAATAATGCCGCAAGAAAGAAATCAGCTCTTGTATCAAAACTCAATGCTAACGCATAATTAAAACTATATTATTTTTTGCAAAGAATAATATTGCGCCGATAGCTTCTTGCTATCGGCGCAGTTTTTATATATAATATATATGTAATGAAAGTAGGTGAGAAGTATGAGCGAAAATATGAAACTGTCAGAATTAAAGGCAAAAGCCAACCGACTGCCCACTACTCCCGGCGTATATATAATGAAAAACAAAGACGGAGATATTATATATATAGGTAAGGCAAAGTCGCTTAAAAACCGTGTGACTCAGTATTTCGGGCTCGGCAACCAGCACAGCGATAAGGTGCGCAAAATGGTAAGCCTCGTGGACGATTTTGAATACGTGCTTTGCGACAGCGAGTTTGAGGCGCTTATACTTGAAAACTCACTTATAAAGCAAAATCAGCCCAAATATAACATTCTTTTAAAGGACGATAAGGGTTATCATTATATCAAGATAACAAATGACAAATGGCGCAAGATTACCACAAGTATGCAGCTTGACGACAAATCGGCAGAATACATCGGTCCGTATTATTCGTCGGCGGTGGTAAAGGATACCGTAGCAGAGGTGCGCAAAATATTTAAGCTACCCGACTGTAATCGCAGTTTTGACAAATATTCAAAACCCTGCCTTAACTACCACATCGGTCTTTGCGATGCGCCCTGCCGTGCAAATATCAGTGCTGCACAGTACAACGAAACAATAGATTCCGCAATTTCGTTTATAAAAAACAGCGGTGACGATATTATTAAAACGCTCGAAACTAATATGGAAGCCGCGGCAGAGAGGCTTGATTTTGAATATGCCGCCAAGCTTCGTGACCGCATAAACGCGATAAAAAAATTAGAAGACAAACAAAAGGTTGTAATGTGTACCTATAAAAATCAGGATGTATTCGCGTCTGCCGTTCTAAATGACATAGCCTGCATTGCGGTTCTTGTTTTCAGAAACAGCAGACTCACTGATAAAAAACACTTTATAATAGATACCTTTACCGACAAAAATGATTTATACAGTCAGTTTATCACACAGTATTATGCTGGGAATGATATTCCGTCGCGAATACTTATCGACACCGAAATGGATTCTCGCGAATTGTTAGAGCAGTGGCTTTGTGAAAAGGCAGGTAAAAAGGTCGAGATACTTTTACCTCAGCGCGGCGAGCAAAAAAATCTTGTAAATATGTGCCGCAACAATGCCGCCGATAATCTGGCGCAAAAGACCGAGCTGCGCGGCCGTGAAATGTCGGCGCTTAATGAGCTTGCGCGCCTTTTAGGTCTTGAAAACGCACCGCGTATTATAGAGTCTTACGATATTTCTAACACCGCAGGTGACGAAAATGTCGCAGGTATGGTGGTGTTCCGTGACGGCAAGCCGTATAAGCCACACTACCGTATGTTCAAGATAAAGGGTTTTGTGGGTCAGGATGATTATCGCTCTATGGCGGAGGTGCTTGACCGCCGTTTTACCGAATATGAAAACGGTGAAAACGAGGGCTTTGCCACTCTGCCCGACCTGATACTGCTTGACGGCGGCAAGGGGCAGATTTCGGCGGTAGAGCCAATACTCAAAAAGCATAATGTAAATGTAGCGCTTTTTGGAATGGTAAAGGACTCAAAGCACCGTACACGCGCTATTGCGACAAACGGCGGAGATATATCAATAAAAGCAAATGAGTCAGCATACCGCCTTGTTACAGCAATTCAGGATGAGGTGCACCGCTTTGCTATAGGTTACCACAAAAAGCGCCGCAGTAAAAAGATGTTAAATTCTGAACTTACGGCAATAAACGGTGTAGGGCAGGCTAAAGCGACAGCGCTGCTAAAGCATTTTAAAACAATGAAAGCCATCAAAACTGCCACTGTGGACGAACTTTGCGCTGTAAACGGCATAAATCAGGCTTTGGCGGAAAAAATATACAATGAATTTAATTCTTAAAAGGTGAGAATATGAAAATAGCGTTTTTTGATACAAAACCTTATGACAAACAGTCATTTGAAAAGTATGCAAGTGATGATTTAAAGTTTAAATTTTATGAAACCAAGCTTAATATTGATACCGCTGACCTCGCTCGCGGTTGTGACACTGTTTGTATTTTTGTAAACGATACGGCAGATGCCGAGGTAATTGACAAACTTTACGACCTTGGTGTGCGCGTGTTGGCACTTCGGTGTGCGGGTTATAACAATGTTGATGTTAAGCACGCTTACGGCAAAATTCACGTGGTGCATGTGCCCGCATATTCGCCTTATGCCGTTGCCGAACACACAATGGCGCTACTGCTGACATCCATCCGCCGCATACACAAGGCGTATATCCGCACAAAAGATTTTAATTTCAGCCTTAACGGTCTTACAGGCTTTGACCTTTACGGCAAAACTGTGGGCGTTATCGGTACGGGTAAAATAGGCCGCGTGTTTATTGATATTTGTCGAGGTTTTGGTATGAAAGTGCTGGCTTATGATAAATATCCTGCAAAGGATGCGCCATGCGAGTATGTAGAGCTTGACCGCCTTTTTGCTGAAAGTGATATTATATCTATGCACTGTCCGCTAACCCCCGAAACGCATCATATTATAAACGAAGAGTCTATCGAAAAAATGAAAAAAGGTGTGGTGCTGCTTAATACCTCGCGCGGCGCGCTTATTAATGCGGACGCTTTGCTCGAAGGCATTAAATCGCGTAAAATCGGCGCCGCTTGCCTTGACGTTTACGAGGAAGAATCGGACATTTTCTTTGAGGACTTTTCGGGTCATATTGTAGATGACGATACCTTGGCGCGCCTTATTTCAATGCCGAATGTTATTGTTACCTCGCATCAGGCATTTTTAACCGAAGAGGCGCTTGGAAACATAGCCGAAACCACAGTTAACAATATAAAAGAAATAAACGAAAACGGCGGCAGCCAGAACGAGCTTTGTTATCATTGCGGCAAAACCGAAAATTGCAAAGCACAAAGACTTAAAAAATGTTTTTAAAGTCTTGTTTATCTGCAACAAAAAAGTTCTGAAACAGTAAAAACAAGTCTTGTTATTTACACTCGTTTTTGTTATAGTTTAATTAACAAAACAAGGGAGTGTGCTTTTTGAAAAGATTTTTGTGCGGGGTAATTTCTATAGCGCTTTTGTTGTGCCTTTTCGGTTGCAATAACAATTCGTCTTATGATTATTCATCTGCAGAAATTGAAATAATTTATCAAGAGGAAATTGTTGATTCAGATGATAACAATACCACAACATCAAACACATCATTTTCGCAAAATGTTGATGGTGCTTCACAATCAAGTGCTTCCGATACTGTGGAAACAAGCAAACCCGATACTCCTTTGCCGACCGATGAACCCCAAGAAAACATATACTATCTCAATGATGCCGATACGTTAAAAAACATAAAGTTAAACGGCAGATGCGAAAAAACCTCTGACGGTATTGGACTTAACTTTGCGGCAAGCGCTATTGAATTTAATACTGACAGCAGCAGCGCAATGCTTGAGGTTACGGCAAAGGCAGGAGTGTATTATTCTGTTTTTGTTGACGGTAAATTAACAGAGGAAAGAGCGGTTACCGAAAGCGGTACAAATTATATAATTTTAGCAAGAGGCTTGTCCGAGGGCAGTCACAATATTAAATTTGTTCGCGCAACAGAGGGCAGAGGAGGAAATTTGCTAACGGCTGTAAGCATACAGTTTGATGAGGGTAGGTCAGTTGTTTCGGGTAGCGCCCAAAGTGATGTTTTAATAGAGTTTTTGGGTGATTCGCTCACTAGCGGATATGGAAATTTAACGACTAGCGTTGTAGAAAAAGCAAGTGACTTAAAATATCAAAACTCACTTAAAGCATATCCTTATTTGATTGCCGAAAAATTAGGCTTTGATTACAGAATAGTATCGATGAGCGGAATAGCACTTAAAGAGCGCACTGACAATAACAATAATAGGTATCCGGCTTTTTATGACTTTTACTGTTTGGAAAATTATTATAAAGATAAAACACAAAAATACACATCATCAAATCCGCAGGATGTTGATATAGTTGTGGTGAATCTTGGTACAAACGATGTGTCTAAGGGTTTGTTTGATACAGATGATGCTGCTCAGGTAGAAGAGTATTCAAGGCTTTATGCTGAGCTGATAACAAATATAGGTTACCGCACCGACGCAAAAATTGTTTTTGTTTCGGGTGTGGGTTGGTGCCATACGCAGAAAGGCGCATATGATGCGGCTAAGGCAAAGCTTAATACTCTTGGTTATAACAACGTTTATGTGTATGATTGCCTTACGTATAACTCAGGAGGCGAAAATCACCCGTCGGAAAATGAGCATCAAGAGGCAGCCGATGCGATAATAAAGTTTTTTAAGGACAATGGTATATCGCAATAGATACAGCAAACATCCGTGCATAATATGCACGGATGTTTGCATATTTATTCAAAAGTCTTGACAATCTATAATTCGTTATATATAATATGTAAATACTTTAAATAAAAGAGGTTTATTGCAGATGGCAAAAATGTGGACAGGCGTTACCGACGGTGTTACCGACAGTATAGCCGATGATTTTAATTCTTCTATACATTTTGACTCAAGAATGTATGCGCACGATATAAAGGGCAGTATGGCTCACGCTATGATGTTGTCCCTTTGCGGCATTATCGCCGAGGACGAGGCAAACACAATTATAGCAGGTCTTGAGGAAATACTTGCCGACCTTGAAAGCGGCAAGCTGCAGTTTGATATGTCTGCTGAAGATATACATATGTTTGTTGAGCAGGAGCTTACAAATCGTATTGGCGATGTTGGCAAAAAACTGCACACCGCGCGCAGCCGTAACGATCAGGTGGCGCTTGATATAAGAATGTATCTGCGAGATGAAATTGACGAAATTACAAGCCTTTTAAAATCACTTGTTGAAGTTTTGTGTGAAAAAGCAGGTGAGCACAAGGCGAGCATTATGTCGGGTTATACCCATCTGCAACGTGCTCAACCCATAACATTCGGTCATCACCTGATGGCTTATGCTATGATGCTTCTTCGTGATATAGACCGTCTGGCTGACTGTAAAAAGCGTATGAATATGTCACCAATCGGCTGTTGCGCTCTGGCGGGTACTACCTATAATACCGACCGCCGTTTTGAAGCCGAAAAATTAGGCTTTGACGGCATTTGTATGAACTCGCTTGACGGCGTATCAGACCGCGATTTTTGCGTGGAATTAATGTCGGCAATATCGCTTATTATGGTGCATTTATCACGTTTTTCGGAAGAGATTATACTGTGGTCAAGCTGGGAGTTTAAGTTTATTGAGCTTTCAAGCAATTACACCACAGGCTCATCAATTATGCCGCAAAAGCGGAATCCCGATATGGCTGAATTGGTACGCGGTAAAACGGGTAGGGTATATGGTGACCTTTTAGGTCTGCTTACCACTCTAAAAGGCTTGCCGCTTGCTTACAACAAGGATATGCAAGAGGACAAAGAGGGTGTGTTTGATGCTTGCGACACCGTTAAAATGTGCCTGAAAGTCTTTACACCTATGATTGCCACAATGACGGTGCTTGAGAGTAATATGAAAAGAGCGGCAGGCGAGGGCTTTATAAATGCTACTGACCTTGCAGACTACCTTGTAAAAAAAGGTATGCCATTTAGAACAGCATATAAAATTTCGGGTCAGTTGGTTGCTTTATGTATGCAAAAGAAAACAGTGCTCGAAGATTTACCATTGGAAGAATATAAACAGTTCAGCGAATTGTTTGACGAAGAGCTTTACGACGCGGTTAACCTTGAAAATTGCGTAAAGCGCCGCATCTCCGAAGGCGGAACATCAATTGAATCAGTCCAAAAGCAAATAGAGTTTGTGAAGGCACAAATTAAATAATGTACAAATCATAGCGCCCCTTGCCTAAAGGGGAGGGGACCGCGCGTAGCGTGGTGAGGGGATTTGTATAATGCACAATTAAATAAAACTTAAAATCACATCGTAGGGACCGGCGTCCCCGACGGTCCGAAATTTGTACACGCTTACAACGGACGGTCGAGGACGCCCGTCCCTACAATAATTTTATAAAACTTTATAAAAACCATCTAACCAACCGACAATTTTACCGACTATATAGATGCAACACTCATGATTGATGCAAAGGAAATATAATGAAAACAGACGAAATATTAAATTTAATTGGCGACAAAGATTTTCTTGATAAAATCTATCGGTTTTCATACCACAGGTGTAACACTTCGTTTGATGCCGAGGATTTATGCTCGGATATAATTTTATCGCTTATAGCTGCTATACAAAGTCAAACTGAAATTGGTAATTTTTATGGTTTTGTATGGACTATTGCCCGTCGGGTTTATGCTGATTTTTGTAAAAAAAGAAACAAAACGTCAAACAATATCAGTATACAAAACACCGAATTACAAATTGCCAATAAAGAAAACGAAATTGACAAACTTGTTGAAAAAATGGCAGACCGTGAGCAGTTAAAAAAGATTTTTTCTGAGATTGCATTTTTATCAAAAATCTACCGCGAAGTTATGGTAATGTATTATATTGATGAAATGAAAATCAAGGATATATCCGAAAAATTAGAAATTAGCGAAACCACAGTTAAACAGCGTCTGTTTTCTGCAAGAAACACAGTAAGAAGTGAGGTTGAAACTATGAATGATAGAAATTTATCATTGAAGCCTATACGAATGAAATTCTTTAATACAGGTAGCGTTATAGGAAATATTCCATCACCATTGGCCAATAGAACTTTATCACAAAATTTAATATATTTGTGTAAGGATAAAGAAAAAACAGCAAAAGAATTATCAGATGAACTTTGCGTACCTATGATTTATGTAGAGGAAGAATTAGAAATTCAATGCCTGGGACAAAACGGCACATATGGAAATATACGAAAACTTGATAACGGAAAGTATATTTCAAACATTCTAATTGCGGAATATCAGGAATTTCAAGACTTGGCTGAAATTTGTGAAAAATACAGCGAACAATTAAGTTTACAATTTAAAAACAACTATATGGAATTAAGAAAAGAAATTCTTGATTTTCCATACCTAAATGTTGTGGAAAACGAAAAATTCATACTGTGGGCATATATGTTAAGATGCTCTTGGGAATTAGAACGTCAAATTTGTGCCGAGGTAAATAATTATTTCGCCGACATTGTTCCTACCGAGCGTATGTATGCAACCGTGGCAAATGTGCATAGTGATGAAATTACACCCGACTATAACTCATATGGTAATGATGGTATTCACGCAAATTCTATATCAGGCTTTAAGTCTGTTCACATGAGAAACTGTTACGGTAAATATATCGACAGGCATTTTACTGTCGGTCATAATATTTCAAACGATGAAAAAATGCTTATACTGTTAAAATCTATTGACGGAATTTTAATAGATTCACTAACCGAAAGTGAAAAAGAAATTGCAGCAAAAGCCATTGAAAGTAATTATATCAAAAAAGTAGATAATTTACTTAAACCAAAGGTTGTGACCTTTGAGCAAAAAGATGAATACTATTTTGAAGAATTAGCAGTTAAATTATGTGAATTTGATAATGGTATAATTAAAGATATTGCAAAAGAAATTTCGCAATATATGAGAAAACATATTCAGAAACACCTTTTAGATGAATATCAAAATTATTTGTATTTAGTTGCTGCGATACGAATACCTACAATTTTAATTGAAGGTTGTATAAAACAAAATTTGCTTTATAAACCAGTTGATAGATTAGGCGGCGAGGGTGTAATATTGATAGTTGAAAAAGAATAAAATAAAAAGCCACTCATTTGAGTGGCTTTAACTTTATTTTCCTACATATTTCTTTATCGCGTTGAATGATTCATCGCTGATGTGGTGCTCAATTTTGCAGGCGTCGTCAACAGCGGTTTCCTCGCTGACACCAAGCCGCATCAGCAGCTCTGACAGCACTGTATGGCGCTGATACATTTTTTCGGCAACCTCGCGTCCCGCATCGGTAAGGGTGAGGTATCCATCGTTATCCATAAGGACAAATCCGCCTTTTTTAAGCAGACTCATAGCGCGGCTTACACTCGGCTTTGAATAGCCTAAATATTCACAAACATCTATTGAGCGGACATTGCCCATCCTTTTATTTAAAACATAAATGGACTCAATATACATCTCGCCCGATTCCTGCAAACGCATAAAAACACCTCATTTATACGAACATTTTAACACATAAAGTTAAAAAAAGCAAGTCGCGCAAAATTTTTCAAAAAATTTGCAAAAAAGTGCTTGACAAATTATAACAATAGTTGTATTATAACAAAAGGTTAGCAGGGACTAACCTTTATTTTAGATAGTTTAGTTAGCATAAACTAACCGAGGTGAACAAAATGAATTTGACTCAGGCGGTTGAAGGCACCGAGTACATAATTAAAGATATAGTTACCGATGATGAAGAGTTAGATGCGTTTTTGTTTTCACTTGGCTGCTACAGCGGTGAGCCCATTACCGTAGTAGCGCATAAAAAGAAGACCTGTGTTGTATCTATAAAGGACAGCAGATACAGCATTGACAGTCAGCTTGCAGCTGCAATCGAAGTTTTTGAATAAAAATCAAAGCCACGAGCGCAGCCGCTTAATTTTTGGACACGAGTTAGCAACCGCTAACTTGATAAAATTGTAAATTTTTTAACTTACATATTTTAAGGAGGAAGAAATTATGAGAATTGCTCTGACCGGCAATCCCAACAGCGGTAAAACCACAATGTATAACGCTCTTACCGGCCGCAATGAAAAGGTCGGCAACTGGGCAGGTGTTACCGTTGAAAGAAAGGAAAGCCCCATCAAAAAGGCTTATTATGACGGAGAAGAAAAACTGATTGCAGTTGACCTTCCGGGCGCGTACTCAATGTCACCGTTTACCAGTGAAGAGAGCATTACAAGCGGTTATGTTAAAAATGAAAATCCCGATGCTATTATTAACATCGTGGATGCTACAAACTTAAGCCGTAGCCTTTTCTTCACAACCCAGCTTTTAGAGCTTGGTATCCCCGTTGTTGTAGCGTTAAATAAGAGCGACATCAACGAAAAGAAAGAAACTGTAATCGATGTAGCGGCGCTTTCAGAAAAACTCGGTTGCCCCGTTGTTGAAACTGTTTCTACCTCGGCAGAAGGTTTAAAGGCGGTTGTTGAAACTGCAGTAGCTGCGGCAGGAAAAGAGCAGGTAGCTCCCTATGTTCAGGGCGATATTGACCTTACAGACAAAAAGGTTGTAGAGGCTGCTGACCGCAAGCGTTTTGAGTTTGTAAACAAAATCGTAGCCGATGTTGAAACCCGTAAGGTACTCACAAAGGATAAGAACGTTGGCGACAAGATTGACGCAGTTCTTACAAACAAATGGCTTGGTATTCCGATTTTTGCTGTTGTTATGTGGCTTGTATTCCAGATTTCACAGGCTTGGGTTGGTCCCTTTATTGCCGACACATTGGTTGCCTGGCTTGAAGCATTTCAGGGCTGGGTAGGCGGATTTATAACACATCCGTTGGTATCAGCACTTGTTGTTGACGGTATAATCGGCGGTGTTATCGCAGTTATCGGTTTCTTACCTCTCGTTATGGTAATGTACTTCCTCATTGCTCTTCTTGAAGATTGCGGCTATATGTCACGTGTGGCAGTAGTTCTTGACCCAATTTTCAAAAAGGTTGGTCTTTCAGGTAAATCAGTAATTCCTTTTGTTATTACAATCGGTTGCGCTGTTCCCGGTATTATGGCAAGCCGTACAATCCGCAACGAGCGTGAGCGCAGAGCCACCGCAATGCTGGCACCCTTTATGCCTTGCGGCGCAAAAATTCCTGTAATCGCACTCTTTGCAGGCGCTTTCTTTGATAACGCAGGTTGGGTAAGCACCGTTTGCTACCTTGCAGGTATCGCTCTTATCTTCCTCGGCGCACTTCTTGTAAACAAGATTGCAGGTCACAAGGCTCGTAAATCATTCTTTATTATCGAACTTCCTGAATATAAAGTTCCGTCTTTGTGGGGCGCATTCAAATCAATGTGCAGCCGCGGTTGGGCTTACATTGTTAAGGCAGCTACAATCATCCTCCTTTGCAATACAGCAGTTCAGATTATGCAGACATTTACATGGAAGTTTACCGAAGCAAATGAGGCAGCAAGCGATTCTATTCTTGCTTCTATCGCAGGTCCGTTTGCATATTTGCTGGTTCCGATTATTGGCGTTCTTTCATGGCAATTGGCGGCAGCCGCTGTTACAGGCTTTATCGCTAAAGAAAACGTTGTAGGTACTTTGGCTGTATGCTTTAGCATTACAAACTTCATCGACCCCGACGAGTTAGCACTTGTAGGCGGCGCAAATGAAGTTGCTATTGTAATGGGTCTTACCAAGGTTGCAGCGCTTGCATACCTTATGTTTAACCTTTATACTCCTCCTTGCTTTGCTGCTATCGG
>JAFTTE010000154.1 GCA_017466905.1 Clostridia bacterium
ACTGAGCTGATCCGTAAGAAGCTCGGCAAAGATGCCTATGCCATGACCATCACCTTGCTGATGAACTCTGAAGGCAAAAAGATGGGCAAAACCGCATCGGGCGCTGTGTGGCTTGACCCCAACAAGACCAGTCCTTTTGACTTCTACCAGTATTGGCGCAATGTGGGCGACGCAGACGTGCTCAAGTGCATCCGTATGCTCACCTTCCTGCCGCTGGAAGAGATCAACAAGATGGATGCTTGGGTAGGCAGCCAGCTCAACACCGCCAAAGAGATCTTGGCTTACGAGCTGACCAAGCTGGTACACGGTGAAGAAGAAGCCAACAAAGCCCAGGAAGCCTCGCGCGCGTTGTTTGGTGGCGGTGCTTCCAGTGAAAATATGCCCACCACCGTTTTGTCAGCCGCCGACTTTAACGACGGTAACATCGGCCTTTTGGATCTGATGGTCAAGTGCGGCCTTGCCGCCTCCAAAGGCGAAGCGCGTCGACTTGTCGACCAAGGCGGCGTAGCAATCAACGGCAAAAAGGTGACTGATAATAAATTAGCTCTCGCCCAAACCACCCTTGCAGCCGAAGAACACATCATCAAAAAAGGTAAAAAGGTTTTCCATAAGGTTGTCGTCGAATAAAATACGAACAAAAAGAGCGTGCCAACGGCGCGCTCTTTTCTTGTTTAGTGATAGGTCGGCAGATAATCGCCGTGGGCTTCGATAAGCTCGTCGACCATTTTTTTGATGGTGTCGATATCCAGTTCGCTGGCGGTATGAGGGTCAAGCATTGCCGCTTGATAGATATGCTCTTTTTTGCCTGTAACAGCAGCTTCAATAGTAAGTAACTGGACGTTGATATTGGTCATATTCATTGCGGCGCATTGAACAGGCAGTGCCCCTACATGACAAGGATGGATACCGCTGCCGTTTACAAGGCAGGGTACCTCTACGCAAGCATCCTCAGGCAGATTGGTGATAAGGTGACCGCTATTCAGCACATTGCCGCCAATTTCGTAAGGATTGTTTGTAACAATGGCTTCCATAATATGAGAAGCGTATTCAATACTGCGGGTATGATTTTTTATTCCATTTTCAAGGATTGATTTGTATTCGTCTTTCCAACTGTTAATCTGATTTACGCAGCGACGGGGATATTCGTCAATAGGGATGTTGTATTTTTCGATAAGCTCGGGGTATTTACTCTTGATATAAAATGAATTGTATTCGGCATTGTGCTCGCTTGATTCGGTGCAATAGTAGCCAAAGTTTTTAATGTATTCCATACGAACCTTGTTGCCGCCGTTGCCTGCGAGATAGTCGTCTACTTTGGTTTTAATTTCGGGATAGAGGTCATTACCCTCTTTATCCTTTATTTCCAAAAGCCACGCCATATGGTTGATGCCTGCGATAAGTTCTTTATGGTCGTCTAACTTGTCGGCCATACCAAGTCCTTCAAGCAATGACTTTGCACAGACCTGAACACTATGGCAAAGACCAATGGTTTTGATAGGGGTATAGCGCAGCATATAGCCTGTAAGCATTGCCATAGGATTGGTGTAATTTAAGAATAATGCGTCGGGGCAGACCTCTGCCATATCATCGGCAAAGTCTTTTAGCACGGGTATGGTGCGCAGAGCGCGCATTATACCGCCGATACCCAAGGTATCACCGATGGTTTGCTGTAGGCCGTATTTTTTAGGCACTTCAAAATCAATAATAGTGCAAGGGTCATAAAGGCCAACCTGAATTGCATTGATAACAAAGTTTGCATCTCGAAGAGCGTCCTTGCGATTTTCTATTCCGCAGTAACATTCAATCTTACCGTAGCCGCCCTTTTGCTCGCGCATTGCCTCTAAAATAACACGGCTTTCTTGGAGCCGTTCGGCATCAATGTCATAAAGAGAAAAGATACTGTCGCGTAAAACCTCGCTACACATACAGTCGCCGATAACATTTCGTGCAAATACGGTGCTGCCTGCACCCATAAAGGTAATCTTCATAAAAACACCTCGTTTAAATTTTGTGTTTTAATTGTATATTGACAAGGTGGGAATGTAAATGCTAAAATGTTGTTGTTATTTGTCATTTTGTTGTTTTTTCAGGTGAGGTCTTTATGGTTTTTTTACACGAAGTAATTGTGAATAAGGGATACAACGATATAAACCCTATGCAGTTTGGGTATGAGGCTTGTGAAAATTCACACAGTTACGGTCCTGCGCTGCGCACACATTGGCTTTTGCATTATGTGGTTTCGGGTAAGGGGTATTTCAGAATAGAGGATAGGGAATATACAGTAACCGCGGGGAATATATTTGTTATTCCGCCATATGTTGAGACATATTATGAAGCGGACAGTGAGAATCCGTGGGAATATATCTGGATAGGGTTTACAAAGGACGAAAAAATCGAGATTAACTTTGACGATGTAATGTATATGCCGTATGCGCATCATATTTTTGAAGGTATGAAAAAATGCTCGAGCTTGCAGACGGGAAGAACCGAATTTTTGTGTAGCAAGATATGGCAGTTGATTTCACTGATTTTTGATAAACAGAGTGAAACGGTAGATTATATTGATAAGGCGTTGAATATAATAAACTCTGAATATATGAGTGACCTTAGCGTGCAGAGTATTGCGGATAAAATAGGTCTTGAAAGAACATACTTTTCAAATCTTTTTAAAATGCGGGTTGGTATATCGCCAAAGCGATACCTGCTTAAAACGCGAATGGAGCAGGCGGCAGTGTTTTTGAAGGATTACGGTTATAGCGTATCGGTAACTGCGCTTTCGGTAGGGTATAGCGATGTTTATACCTTTTCAAAAATGTTTAAAAAATATTTTGGTATTTCACCGACAAAATGTAAGTGAACTGTATGTTTTAGTAAATTTTTTATTACTTTTTGTATTGTGTTTATTTTTTTGTAGTAGTATAATATGCTTGTATTTAAAATGGGGTGGTCATATGAAGCATATGAAAATATTAAGTATTGGTAACAGTTTTTCACAAGATGCGCACAGGTGGCTTTATGATGTGTGTAAAAGCGCCGATAAAGAAATATATAATGCTAACATTTATTACGGTGGTTGTTCACTTGTTTCTAATTGGGATTTTTATGTTAACGACCGTGCGGAATATGATTATGAAATAAAGGGTGTGCCAACAAGAAAAATAACATTGCGCGAGGCCTTGACGGCTGAAAAGTGGGATATAATTACCTATCAGCAGGCAAGTCATGAAAGCGGAAAATATGAAAGATATAAGCCGTTTTTATGTGATTTGCACAAGGTGGTTAAGGAAGCGTGTCCCAGTGCAAAATTTTATATACATCAGACCTGGGCGTATGAAATTGATTCTACACATCCAAGCTTTGTACACTATAACAGCGATCAGCACTATATGTATGATTGCTTAAGCGATGCATATAGAAAAGCGGCTGAAAGTATAAATGCCGATATTATACCTGCGGGCGATGTTATACAGTATTTGCGCGATAATATAAGTGAATTTGATTACAAAAACGGCGGATATTCGCTCAATCAGGACGGATTTCATTTGTCGCATGGCTATGGCAGATATGCGGCATCACTTACATGGTACTGCAAGCTGTTTAGCGGTAACGCAAACGATGTTTCATTTGTGCCCAAAATATGTGATGACGAGAAACTGGTTCGTGCTATAAAAGCGGCGGTTAACAAGGTTTTGTCTGAGTAATTTAAAAGGGGGGAGATAGGTTTATGAAATTATTAAGTATTGGTAACAGCTTTTCAGAGGATGCGCATGCATACATTTATGATGTGTTTAAAAGCGCAGGCGAAGAGCTTTATGTTGTAAATGCTTGCGTAGCAGGATGTTCGCTCAAGATGCATTGGGATTATTTTTGCAATAACGCAGAAGCTTATCTTTTTCAGGAAAAAGGTATAACAGTCAGAAGAACTGATATTTTACGTGATATTTTAACCTCTGAAAAGTGGGACATTATAACCCTACAGCAGGTAAGTCATTTTAGTGGTAAATATGAAACATATCAGCCGTATCTCAGAGATTTGCACCGTGAAATAAAGGTGCTTTGCCCCAATGCAAAAATTTATATACACAAGACCTGGGCATATGAAAGTGATTTTGTAAGTCCTAATTTTGAAAATTATAACAGCGACCAGAAGTATATGTACGAGTGCGTGTGCGATGCCAATAAAAAGGCGGCCGAAAGCATAAATGCCGATATCATACCTGCGGGTGATGTTATACAGTATTTGCGCGAAAACGCCAAGGAGTTTGATTATAAAAACGGTGGTCTTTCGTTTAATCGCGACGGATTTCATCTGACGCTTGATTACGGCAGATATGCGGCAACGCTTTGTTGGTGTTGTAAACTTTTAGGGGTTGATGCGTTTGACGTTAAATTTGCGCCTGAAGATTGTGAAGAAAATTTAATAAATGTAATTAAAAATGCGGTTAACACCGTGCTTAAGGGGGAATAATTATGGAACATTTAGCACAAATTTTAGAGATTGCTATGCTTGTGGCATTTGGCTTTTCATGGCCTAATAACATACTTACCACACTGAAAAACAAGTCAACAAAAGGAAAAAGCCTTGCATTTTTACTACTTATTGATTCGGGTTACGTTTGCGGTATAGCGGCAAAATTTATAGCAGGCAACCCCACTTGGTATGTTGTAGCGGTTTACATACTTAATTTTGTTATGGTAAGTACAGATTTAATACTTTACTTCTATTACAGAGCGAAAGAGAAAAAGGCATAATGTATTTATTGGGCTTTTGCGGTGGAGCTTCCTAACAGTGTAGCGCTTAATTCTGCTTTTTGCAATGATGTTGACCACAAGCTTATCTATGCGCAGTGCCTTATTTCATTTGGCACTAAAAATGATGTTCTTGTTAGTATCTGTGCTTCGGGGAATTCAAAAATTGTATTTGCGGTAGCTAAAGTCGCAAAGGCGTTAATGCGTGGAGAGTCGAACCCATCGCGTGGTGTGTTCAACTCTCCACGCATTAGCAGTAAAGGGTGTAGTTCTTACAGGTGGAAAAGGCGGTAGACTGAAAGAGATTGCGGACATTTTTAAAGAATAATTTTATAATGCTTCAAAACAACGGCACCTGCATTGTTAACGCAGGTGCCGTTGTTTTGATTTTTAGGACATTATATACTTGAAAAATCGACATTTATTATATATAATAATTTTGTGAAAGGCAGGTGGCAAAAATGGGCAGAATTATAGCGCGAATAGCTGACTTTATCCGTGAAACAGACAAGCTGATGGTAATACTTTGTGTAGCGGCTACAAGCTACGGATGTCTTGCGGTTTATTCGGCAACAAGGTATCTCGACACATTGCGTCCATTGCTTGTGCAGATAATAGGTATGGTTGTAGGACTTGCCGCCGCGATAGTTATATCAAGTATAGATTTTGATAAATATTCTAAATATTGGTATTTATTTGTTCTTCTGGGTGTAATACCTGTAATACTTACGTTTTTTATCGGTTGGGCGCCTGAGGGCACCGACGACAAGGCGTGGCTTGATTTGGGTTTCACCACATTTCAGCCGTCTGAGCTTTTAAAAATATGCTTTATTATCACCTTTGCAACTCATTTAAGTAAGGTTAAACCTACTATAAATAAATTAAAAACCTTAATTCCCGTGTGTGCGCACGGCGCAGCGCCCGTGTTGCTGATACATTTTCAGGGTGACGACGGTACAGCGCTTGTTTTTGCCATTATGGTACTTTGTATGATGTGGGCGGCAGGTGTTTCGTGGAAATATTTTATTTTGGCTTTCGCCGCTCTTTTAGCCGCGTCGCCGCTTATTTATTTTGTTATTATGAATGACGAACAACGTCAGCGACTTGTAAGTATGTTTGATATTGAGTCGGATATTATGGGCGCTACCTATCAGCAGTATCGCGGTCGTATGGCGCTTGCAAATGGGGGACTGAGCGGACAAGGTCTTTTTAACGGCAGTCTTACGCAGGTTGGCGGCGTGCCCGAGGGACAAAATGACTTTATATTTGTAAGCATTGGCGAGGAGCTTGGTTTTTTGGGCTGTATGGTAGTGTTATTGCTACTTGCGGCAATTAGTTTCCGCGCTGTGAATATTGCGCGAAACTGCAACAAACAAAGCGGCAAAATAATGTGCGTTGGCTTTTTTGGTATGATGCTTGCGCAAATTATAATAAACATAGGTATGTGTATTGCAGTGCTTCCCGTTATTGGTGTAACATTACCGTTTTTCAGCGCGGGCGGTACATCGCTTATTTGTATGTATCTGGGTGTGGGTCTTGTGCTGAGTGTTTATAAGCACCGTAACACACGAACACTATATCTTAGAGATAAGGGATAATATTATGAGAATTTATGAGAATCCGTTTAAAACAAGTGAAAACCGTTTACCACCCCGTAGTTACTATATACCAAGCGGTGTTTCAGAATACAATCTGCTAAACGGTATTTGGAATTTTAAATATTTTTCACGTGATATAGATGTGCCCAAAAAGATTGATAATTGGGATACTATACCTGTGCCGTCTTGCTGGCAGACAGAAGGTTATGACATAGTAAACTATACCAATCAGGAATATCCCTATCCTGTTGATATGCCCTACGTGCCCGATGATAACCCTTGCGGAGTTTATAACCGTCAGTTTGAAATAACGAAACTATGGGGTAAGGTTTACTTGGTGCTTGAAGGTGTGTCATCCTGCGCTTTTCTTTACATAAATGATAAATATGTGGGTTTCACGCAAGGCAGTCATTTACAGGCTGAATTTGATATAACTGATTTTGTAGTTGAAAGCTCAAATGATATTACCGTAAGGGTGCTTAAATGGTGTTGTGGCAGTTATCTTGAGGATCAGGACTTTTTCAGAATGAACGGTATCTTCCGCGATTGTTATATTTTACAGCGCCCGATAGACCATATAACTGACGTTTCGGTTGTTGCAAAAGACGATAAGATTATTGTTGAAAACGGTAAAGAGGCAAGTGTTTCACTTTATGATACCAATGGTGATTTTGTTGCTACACAAAACGGCGAAACGGTGGAGTTCAGTATAGAAAATCCTATTTTCTGGAATGCCGAAAAGCCGCGTCTTTATTCTGTAAAGATTGAGCGTGACGGCGAGATTATCACTCAAAAGACAGCGTTCAGAACTATTGAGATTTCAAAAGACAATGAACTGCTCATAAACGGCGTACCCGTAAAGCTTTATGGCGTAAATCATCACGACACAAGCGCCACGGGCGGTTGGTATCAGACCGATGAGGAACTAATTGAGGATATTAAGTTGATGAAAAAACTTAATATAAACTGTGTGCGCACCTCTCACTATCCGCCGCCACCTAAATTTGTAGAGCTTTGTGACGAGTATGGCCTTTACGTAATACTTGAATGTGATATCGAGACCCACGGCTTTATTTGCCGTTACGCGTCGCAACAGTATAACTATACCGAGCCTGCAGGCAACTGGCCTGGTACGCATCCCGATTGGAAGCATGAGCATTTTGAACGTATGGTAAGAACCGTACAGCGTGACAAGAACCACATTAGCATTATTATGTGGTCACTTGGTAATGAATCGGGTCACGGCGAAAACTTTAACGCTATGGCAGATTATGTAAAATCCTTGGGTGACCAAAGGCTTTGCCATTGGGAATGTTCTTGTCGTGAGGGCTTCCTTGGTGTATCGGACGTTTATTCGCGTATGTATTCATCATTCAGTGATCTTGAAGGCTTTATGGCAAATCCTGATATTACAACACCTATATTCCTTTGTGAGTATTCTCATGCTATGGGTAATGGTCCCGGTGATGTTTACTATTACACCGAACTGTTTGATAAACACAAATCGCTTATAGGCGGTTGTGTGTGGGAATGGGCAGATCACACCGTGCTTAAAGACGGAGTTGCTTGTTACGGTGGGGATTTTGATGGCGAATTGGTAAACTTTGGTGCATTTTGTTGTGACGGTGTGGTATTTTATGACCGCACACTTAAAGCTGGTTCACTTGAAGTTAAGGCGGCTTACCAGCCGATTACTACCAAGCTTGAAAACGGTGTGTTAAAAATAAGAAACCGCTATAGCTTTACAAACCTTAACGAGTTTGAACTGCACTATAGCATTACCGCTGACGGCAAAACAGTTAGTGAAAACACTGTTGTTTTAGAGGTAGAGCCGTTAGGGGATACCGCATTAAATATTGACATACCCGAGCTTTACTGTGAGTTTGGCGCATATCTAAACTGCGAACTTTTAAAGGGTGATGAGGTTATCGCCCATACACAACACGAACTGCCATATCAAAATGTAAGTGAAGAAGCTTTTCCTTTGGCAGAGGTTAAAGAGTGCGGCAACGATTATATAATTTCGGGTGACAATTTCCGTTATGTTTTCTCGCGTCACTACGGTAATTTCAGTGAAATTGTAATTGACGGCGAACAGCAGATATGTGATGTTATCAAGCTTACATCCTGGCGCGCGCCTACCGACAATGACCGCAAGGAAAAGGCACATTGGGGTAGCTCTTGGGTAGGTGAATGCTATCACACACGCTTTGGCAAGGTTTACGAATGCGATTGTACCGATAACGTAATTACCGTAAAGGGCAGTGTGGCAGGCGTTAGTCGTGTGCCTTGGATAAGATATACCCTTTCTGTAAGCGTTGATATCTTGGGCAAAATTAACCTGTCACTTGATGGCGATATACGTGAAAACGCTTATTGGTTGCCACGTTTGGGATTTGAAATTTGCTTGCCACAAAAAAATGCGGATTTCAGATATTTTGCCAATGGACCATATGAGAGTTATTGTGATATGTGCCACGCGGGATATCTTGGTATGTTTGAAAGTAATGCTGATAGTGAGTATGTAAATTATATCCGCCCACAAGAGCACGGTAACCATACAAACGCAAAAATGCTGACAATCGGTAAAATGTGCTTTGAGTCAGAAAGCTTTGATTGTAACGTAAGTTGCTATAGTACCGATGCATTGACAAAAGCCGAGCATGCTAATGAATTGGTTAAAGACGGAAAAACACATCTGCGTATTGATTACAAGGTATCAGGTCTTGGCTCTAACTCTTGCGGTCCACAGCTTGCAGAAAAATATCGATTAAACGAAAAGAAGGTTAATTTTAACCTCACAATTAAACCAGTATAATAAAAATCGGCTCCCTCTGACGAGGGAGCTGTCATTTTGTAAAAATGGCCGAGGAAGAGAAAATTTGTTTGTTCATAATTTTTACTTTATTTCATAACTTATATATGGTAAAATATACTCAAAGAATATATAGTTAAGGAGTGTATTTTAATGAAGCTTACATTTTTAGGCGCGGCGCACGAGGTTACAGGCTCTTGCACATTACTCGAGGCGTGTGGCAAAAACATACTTATTGAC
>JAFTTE010000155.1 GCA_017466905.1 Clostridia bacterium
ACTTGAACAAAGCGGCGGTCTGTTTGCAAACAGCGAGCGCGCAAAATTGATATTGTTAGGGCTTGAAATACCCGATAAAACATTTTCTTTGGCGGTGGATGAAGAATGCTTGCTTTACAGTAATGTTTGCTGCGCTTCGCACGGTGTGTTTATAAGCTATACCACAACCCTTGACGGTGCGACAGCCGCCGAGCCGTCGGCATTTGTTATCGATATAAAAAATAAATTTAACTGCACTTGCTTTGATGAGCCTGCGTCCTTGCAAGAAGGTATTTTACCTGAGAGCTATGAAGGTGCTTTTTCACAGCTTTGCAGCAGTATATCCGACGATAACCCCGACACAAAAACTCTGATAAAGGCTCTTGAAAACAGCGGTATATCAGAGCGTATTGACGGCGTTTTGCAGCTGCAGAACAGAACTAAGCACGCAATAAGTGACGATGCGGCGCATAGGCTTTTTGGCGAAAAAATTACAATGTCACCTTCAAAGTTTGATACCTTTAACCGTTGCCGTTTTATGTATTTTTGCCGCTATGGTCTCCGTGTGGAGCGATTGCAGCCTGCCGAATTTAACGCTATGCAGCGTGGCACCTTAGTGCACTATGTGTTGCAGCGTGCGGTAGAGGATCACGGCAAAACGTTGAGCAGACTCACCAAAGAGCAGATAGCTGAGCTGATAGAAAATTACACTAAAGAATATCTTGATATGATTGCAGGCTACAATGATATAGAAACGCCGTATTTAAAATATCTGGTATCCACCATTAAACGAGCCCTTAAGTACGTTGTAGAAAGATTGGCGCTTGAGTTTGCTCAAAGCGATTTTTCACCTGTAAAGTGTGAACTGAAAATAGGTTATGACGGCGATTTGCCCGAAATTAAAATTCCCATAGACAACAGCGGAACGCTTGAACTTACAGGTGTGGTAGACCGTCTTGATAAATGGAATGGATATATAAGAATTATTGATTACAAAACAGGTCACCGCGATTTCAAGTTACCTGATATACTGTTTGGCCAGAATATGCAGATGCTGATTTATCTTTATGCTGTGGCACGTAGCGAACAGTTTGGCGGAGAAAGCGCAGGTATACTTTATATGCCTGCAAGTCGCGACAAAAGCGGTACCAAGTCTACGCGCCGTATGAATGGACTGCTTGCCGCAAACGAAGAGCTTATACGAGCAATGGATAAAGAAAACAAGGGAGAATTCGTGCCCAAGTTTTCAGAAAAATCACCCTCTGACAGCTTTATAAATGCGGAAGATTTTAACAAAATATTTGAATTTATAGAAGCCCGTCTTAAAGCATCGGGCAGAGCCATTTATAGTGGTGACGTTGCAGCAGACCCTGTTGATGGTCTTGACAGCGATGCGTGCAAATATTGCGAATATCAAAGTATTTGCCGTATAGAGAATGAAAAGCGTCAGGCAGTGCCCAAGCTTACAAATGAGGAAGTATTTGAAGAAATAGAAAGGCAGGTGGGAAGCAGTGGCATTTAAACCTACTTTAATGCAACAAAAAGCCATCCAAACCAAGGGAAATATTCTTGTATCGGCTGCCGCAGGCTCAGGTAAAACCGCTGTGCTTGTAGAGCGAGTTATAAATATGCTCACTGACAAAGACTCACCCGTCAGCGCGGACAGACTGCTTATCGTTACATTTACCAACGCTGCCGCCGCAGAAATGCGAAGCCGAATTGAAAAGCGTCTTTATGAGGAGATACAAAAAAATCCCGACGATGCATCGCTTCAAAAGCAAAAGTATTTACTGCAAAACGCAGATATTTGTACAATAGACTCTTTTTGTATTAAGCTTGTGCGTGAAAATTTTGAAAAATGCGGCATAGAGCCTGATTTTAAAATAAGTGACGGATCGGGGCAGATCGCTACCTGCAACGCGGTAATGTCAAATTTGATTTCCGAGTATTTAGAAAATCCGTCAGAGGATTTTAAGCGCCTTTTAGAGCTTACAAACTGCGAGTATGATGAAAAAAATTTAACCGAGCTTGTAAGCCGTATATATCTTTACAGTCAGCAGCTACCATTCCCCAAAAAATTTATAAACGGATTAACAGATCCATATAGAACAAAATTTGCGTTAGGCAATGTGTGGTATGATATGGCGTTTGATATTGCAAAAAAACGTGTTGATACCGTGGGTGTCTGCGCTCAAAAAATGGCGGATTCGGCGCCCTACACAAATAAAAACTGTGAAAAGCATATAGCGTATGCTGAGACAGTTATAAAAATCGCGCAAGAATTGTCAGATGTTGTTTTGTTAAGAGATTGGGATAAATTTGCCTATCATTTAAGTGCAGTATCGCTTGACCGCGTTCCGTCAGGTGATAAGGATGATGCTTTTACTAATGTGTTTAAAGAAAATCAAAAGCAGATAAAAGAAATCTTAAAGGAGCTGAGTGGGCTTTTTTATACGACAAGCGATGATATACAAAACAGCATTGCGCAAAATCTTGGCGCCGTAAAGTTGCTTGTGCAGATAATTGGCGAATACGATAAGCGGCTTTTTGAGGCTTTTTGTGATGAAAATTCCTTTACCTTTTACCATATGGAGCAGTTGGCACTTTCACTTCTGTGTGAAGAAAGAAACGGCGAAATTATTGTTCGCGACGAGGCGCGCGAGCTATGTGAACGCTACGACGAGGTTTTAGTTGATGAATTTCAGGACGTAAACGATCTTCAGAATATGCTTTTTTATGTGCTGTCAAACCGTGAGGAAAAGCTGTTTGTGGTTGGTGACGTAAAGCAAAGCATCTATGGCTTCAGAGGCTCTAACCCAGATAATTTTTTGAATAAAAAGAATATATATATCCCTATTGAAGATGCAAAAGAAAACGATTCAAAAAAGATAATTTTATCTGATAATTTCCGCTCCCGTCGGGGTGTTTGCGATGTTGTTAACTTTTTCTTTTCGCTACTGCTTGCAGGTCAGTGCGGTGGTATCATTTACAATGAGGAAGAACGGTTGAATGCAGGTGGTAAATTCCCTGAAAGTAAAGCCCACACAGCCGAGCTTTTGGTTGTGGATAGGTATGACGACAGTAATGATGAGTCACTGCTTGAATCAGAGGCTGAAAAAATTGCCGAATATATTATTTCAGTAATGCGCGAGGGCGCCGTTATAAGCGACGGTGAAGCCTTACGCGAAGCGCGCTTTTGTGACTTTGCAATTTTGCTTGACAAGGTTAAAGACAAGGCGTCTGTTATTGCCGAAAGCTTGTCAGACCGCGGAATACCCGTATCCTTAGGCGGAGATTCGTTTTTGCAAAGCACAGAAATCTCTACCGTTATGGCACTGCTACAGGTAATTGACAACCCAAAATGCGATGTAGAGCTGCTTGCCGTAATGATGTCACCGATATTTAACTTTACCGCAGAGGAAATGGCAAATATAAGGGCGGGTCAAAAATACGGACCGCTTTATTCTGCTGTTGTGTCTTACAGCAAAGCAGGGGATAAAAAGACAACAGATTTTATCAAAAGACTTGGTGAATTCCGTCGTGATGCGGCGGTAATGTCGGTTGACAGACTTATTTCGAAGCTGCTTCATTCTACCGATATTTTAAACAGTATGTCAGCAATGTCAGGCGGTAAAATACGCCGTGCAAATCTTTTTTCGCTTATAAAATATGCTCAAAACTATGCCTCACACTCTGACAGCGGTATATATGGTTTTATAAAACATATAAATTCGTTGCCTGAAAATAGCTTTAAAAGCACCTTTTCGGGTTCGGAAAATTCGGTTAAGATAATGTCTATGCATAATTCCAAGGGCTTACAGTTTCCTGTTTGTATTGTAGGCAATCTATCGTCGCAAATCAATAATGCAGACTCAATCAGCCGTGTTCTGTTTTCTGAAAAGGGCGGTATAGCCTTTAAGTATTATGACGAGCAAAGTGGCTTTGATGTAGAAATGTTAGGTCACGCGGTAATGGCAGATGTAGCTCAGGTGAAAACTGTGGAAGAAAAGCTACGTCTTTTATATGTTGCTATGACACGCGCCATAGACCGACTTTGCCTTGTATGCTCTGCTAAAAATTTAGAAGACAAGCTTACAAAGCTTGCACATACTTTGCTTGATGATGCGCCATATATAAGCCGTGAGTTTTTAGAAAAGGGTCGCAATATGGGCGATTGGATTTTGTCTGCAGCACTGCTTCACCCGCAAGGCGAAAGTTTGTGCAAATACGCAGATATTAAGGCACCGCATATTAAAAGTGATTGTGAGCTAAAAATAAATATTGTCAACAGCCACACTCAAGAAAATATGGAGATAACCGAAGCTCCGACCCCAAAAGACGAGTGTAATCTTGACTTTGCAGAAAAAATAAAGTCTAATGCTAATTTTAAATACCCTTATGAGCCTTTGCGCTATTTGCAGGCAAAGGCATCGGTATCAGCACTTGTGCACGGCGCCGAGAGTGACCGCTTTGCATTTACGCAAAAGCCTGCATTTATGTTGGGTGACAAGCTTTCTGGCGCGGCACGCGGTACCGCTATGCATCACATTATGCAGTTTATAAGCCTTGACGAAGATGTTGACGTTAATGCTGAGGTTGAACGTCTGCTTGAATGGAAGTTTATTACCGAGCAGGAGGCAGCTTCGGCTGATTTGCACGCTATTGATGTGTTCTTTAAAAGCGATATCTACCGTCGTATAATAGCTTCAAAAGGTGTTCACCGAGAAATGCGTTTTCTTAGTGAAATTCCTGCAAAACGCATAGATGCTACCCTTGAAGCCGATTTACCTGATGCCAATATTATTGTTCAGGGTGCGGTTGACCTTTGCTTTGAGGAGGATAACGGTATAATTGTACTTGACTTTAAGACGGATAGGGTAGATAATATGAGTGAGCTTGTTGATTGCTATGGCGAGCAGCTTGAGATTTATTCTGCCGCGGCAGAAAAAATATTTGAAAAGCCTGTGAAAGAAAGAATAATTTATTCCTTCCATTTGGGTAAAAGTATTTCGTTTTAAAGGAATGATATTATGAGTTTAGAGTTAAAAAAAGGCAGACCGCAAAAACTGCAAGACAGATTATCAAAAGAAATTCGTTGCTATGATTTTTTAGATAATCTTGGTGTAGAGTATTACCATGTGGATCATCGTGAGATGCCTGCCGATACTATGGAGGCTTGCGTTGCAGTAGATGAGGCTTTGGAATGTAAAATTTGCAAAAATCTGTTTTTAACTAACCGTCAAAAGACTCAGTTTTATCTGCTTATGATGCCCGCTGACAAGCCCTTTAAGACCAAGGATTTATCGGCGCAGATAAATTCAGCGCGCCTTTCTTTTGCAGATAGTGAAGCAATGCTAAAATATCTTGATATAACACCAGGTTCTGTCAGTGTATTAGGGCTTATGAACGATAAGCAAAACACCGTGCGGCTTATAGTTGACAAAGATATTTTAAATGATGAATACATAGGCTGCCACCCGTGTGTTAATACAACAAGCCTGAAAATCAAAACTGTTGATATTTTTGATAAACTTATAAATGCGGCAAACCATGAAAAAACGGTAGTGGAACTTCCGTGGTATGAATAGCAGAAATCCCGCTATGTAGCGGGATTTTTGTGTTTTATATTAAGTTATTTATCTTTAATTAAGTGAGTCAGAATTTGAGATTGATTTTTGCAAATATAAATGATAAACTAACTTGAATTAAATGGATTTTTTCGGTGGGTGCCTTAAAATGAACGCACAAAATCGCAATCAAATGTTGGACACAGTGGCTGTCACGCGCATAAGTCCTGTTTTTGACGATATGACACCCAATATTTTGCTGGGTAACGGTCGCTTTGGCGGTTGTGTGGATGCCTTTGGTATGGCAGATAACGTCATAGGTACGCATCAGGCATACTTATGGCATCAGTTCCACTTAGAATTAGGTAGGGACAACAGAGAATGTCGCGTGCCATTACTGCTGCACGCTATCGTGAACGCTTGAAAACGGTGTAGCAAAAATAGAACTTTGTGTTACAAAAATAGCTGCTTTACTTTACAGTTAGGTCCTGCCTGCAAAGGAGAGTATATGCTAACAGACAGTGAAGGTAATTGTATCGAGTATAGCGATAGTGGTACTTTTAACCTTTCACTTGTACCGGGAAACTATATAATTTGCTGTTAAAATTATCTCGAATGTGGTTTGCATTGATTGTAACTATGTAATTAGCCATAGCTTTTTTTAAAATTAATCTTAAATTATTAAAAATTTGTGTTGACAAAAAATAAAAATAATTGTATAATAACTTTTGCTGTCGGTAAATCGACAGCAGTATGTGGACCAGTAGCTCAGTTGGTTAGAGCAACCGGCTCATAACCGGTCGGTCCGGGGTTCGAGTCCCTGCTGGTCCACCATTTTATTTTTACATATTATAGGGGTATGGTGTCAATGGTAGCACACCGGTCTCCAAAACCGTTTGTGAGGTTTCGAGTCCTTCTACCCCTGCCAGAAAAAACGACTTGTTTCGACAA
>JAFTTE010000156.1 GCA_017466905.1 Clostridia bacterium
AACGGATTTTTAATTTTTACATACGATGCAATAAATTCTTCGTATATTTTTAAGTTTTTAATGGGATTTTCTCCCTTTTTATAAGGGCTATTATTTATAACAGCATTTCCAAGGAGTTATTTTTAAAATGAAATTATGTTCAAAATGCAAAAAAAGACCTGCTGTGGTCTTTATGTCAAATCCGCTTAATCCAAATGCCGAAACAGAAGGACTATGTCTGATGTGTGCAAAGGAGCTTGGCATTAAGCCTGTTGACGATATGCTTAAAAGTATGAATATATCTGATGAAGATATCGAAATGATGAGCAATCAGTTTTTAGAAGCAGTATCTGCTGATGATATGGCGCTTGATGATGAAGCCTTAAATGACGGTACCTTTGATTTAGGTACTGCGCCTGCAATACCGTTTCTTAAAAATCTGTTTGGCGGCGCAAAAGACGGTGACACCGAAAATACAAAACAGGGTAAACACACGGGTGAAAAGCCCAAAAAGAAAAAACGCTTTTTAGACCAATACTGTAATAATCTTACCGCTCGTGCAAGAGAGGGTAAGCTTGATACCGTTATTGGAAGAGAACGCGAGCTTGACCGCATGCTTCAGATACTCTCCCGACGTTCTAAAAACAACCCCTGTCTTATTGGTGAACCTGGTGTTGGCAAGACCGCCATTGTTGAAGGCCTTGCTATTAAAATAGTCAATGGCACCGCACCTGCGCGATTGCTTGATAAAGAGATACTTTTGCTTGACCTTACCTCGCTTGTAGCGGGTACACAGTTCAGAGGTCAGTTTGAAAGCCGAGTTAAAGGCCTTATTGAAGAGGTAAAGGATGCAGGAAATATTATTCTTTTTATTGATGAAATTCACAACCTTGTTGGTGCAGGTGATTCAGCCGAAGGCTCTATGAATGCTGCCAACATATTAAAACCTGCGCTATCCCGAGGTGAAATTCAGGTTATTGGTGCTACAACCTTTAAAGAATACCGTAAATATATAGAAAAAGATGCCGCACTCGAAAGACGATTTCAACCTATCACTGTCGAAGAGCCTTCCATTGCCGAGGCTGTCAATGTTATGCTTGGCATAAAGCCTTATTATGAGGGTTATCATACGGTTGTAATACCAGACAGCGTGGTCGAAAAGGCTGTTTATCTATCAGAGCGTTATGTAACTGACCGCTTTTTGCCCGATAAAGCAATTGACCTGCTTGATGAAGCCTGCGCTTGTGCAAGCCTTGAAAACAAAGCTATTGATGAACTGTATATCGCAAATAAAAAGGTTGCAGAATTTTCAAAGCAGTTGGATGAGCTTGCCGCAGAGGTTGAAAATCCCGATTATGAAAAGCAGGCAATGTTAAAATCAAGTCTTGAGCAGTATAGAAATAAGGCTGACAGTCTGTGCGAAGCCGCTGCAAATAATACAGTTACCGAGCGACATCTCGCCACAGTAATCGAAATGTGGACAGGTATACCTGCATCAAAAATTGAGGAAAACGAGCTTAGCAAGCTTGCCAGACTTGAGGACAAGCTTAACGAGAGCATTATAGGGCAACATGACGCTACCAGCCTTGTTGCAAATGCTGTTAAGCGTTCACGTGTTAAGACGAGCGCTTTGCGCAGACCCGCATCCTTTATATTTGTAGGTCCTACAGGTGTTGGTAAAACCGCTCTTGTCAAAGCGCTTTCAGAGCAGCTTTTTGATACCCCCGAAACATTTATCCGACTTGATATGTCCGAGTTTATGGAAAAGCACTCGGTATCGCGTCTTATCGGTGCGCCTCCGGGATATGTTGGTTATGACGAGGCAGGTCAGCTTACCGAAAAGGTGCGCCGCAAGCCGTATTCTGTTATACTTGTTGACGAAATCGAAAAAGCTCATCCCGATGTTCTTAATATTCTTTTACAAATTCTTGACGAGGGCAGAGTAACAGATGCTCACGGAAGAACGGTTAATTTTGAAAACACAATTATTGTTATGACCTCAAACGCAGGCAGTGAAAAGAGCGAAAATCTTTTGGGATTTGGAAAAACTGTTGTTGATGCCTCAAAAGAAAAGGCGTTAAAGGCGCTTCGTGAATTTTTGCGTCCCGAGTTTATCGCTCGCGTTGATGAAATTGTTGTATTTAATCCATTATCCAACGAGTCTCTGCAAAGAATCGCAGAAATAATGCTTAACGAATTGGTTGTTGCCTTAAAAGAGCGCAATATTAAGTTTTCTTTTGAAAAAACAGTAACGGAATATATTGCAGCCAAATGCGACGGTACAAAAACAGGAGCTCGTGAACTTCGCAATATTATCCGCCGCGAAATAGAAACACCTGTTGTTGATATGATTATATCAAATAATACCAATGATACAATTATTGCCAGCGTAACAAATGACGCTATATCTCTAAAAACAGGACAGTGAATATTATGAAAACCTATAAATATCAAATACACACTCATACTGCTCCGTGCAGCAAATGTGCTACTATGACACCCGCTGAACTTATCGGCAGTCTTATTGCGGGCGGATACAGCGGTTGCGTACTGACAAATCATTTTTTAAAAGGAAACAGCGGTATAGACAGAAATTTGCCTTGGAATGAATTTGTCGCTTGCTATGAGAAAGATTATGTTGAATGTAAAAAAGCGGCTGAAGGCTATGATTTAGACATTATTTTCGGCATTGAAGAGCAGTTGTTTGATGGGTTAGAGATTTTATGCTACGGCATAACACCGCAGTTTTTATATGATAACCCTCAACTTACCGAATTCTCTCTCAAAGTATGGTCTGCCGCTCTTCACAATTTCGGTGCATTATGTATTCAGGCTCATCCTTTCAGGCATAGAGGTTATATTCCCAACCCGCGTTTGTTGCCAACAGAATATATCGACGGCATAGAGGTTTTTAATTTTTCAAACAAGCCTGAGGAAAATGAACTTGCTGCTAATGCTGCATCAAAATATCCTGATTGGATATTAGTGAGCGGTGCAGATGCGCATTCGGGTGATTTGGTATGTTGTGCGGGCATAGAAGCCGAGACTCGTATTACCAACGAAAAAGTACTTGCAGATGTTTTGAACTCAGGTAAATACAAATAAATTAAATCATATGAATTATTATAAATGGATTGATAAAAACATATCTTCATTGAAGGGTAAAACGGTTGCCATATCGGGTGCAACAGGGGGCATAGGTACGGCGGTATGTGATTACTTAGCCTATATTGGTGCCGACCTTGTTTGCCTTGATCGAAATCCCGATAAATCCAACCGTCTTATTGATGATTTAAAGTCAAAATATTCAAATTTATCTGCTAAGCATATCACTGTAGACCTTGAAAATTTTGATCAGGTTGCTGCTGTAACAGAGGAGTTAAAGGAATCAAATATAGATTATCTGATACTTAACGCAGGCGCGTATAAAATACCGCGTCATAAATGCGATACGGGATATGATAATGTTTTTCAGATTAATTTTGTATCGCCGTACTATTTAGCGCGTGAGCTTATGCCACATATCAAGGCGCGTGGCGGTAGGGTAGTAGCTGTAAGCAGCATTGCTCATAACTACTCAAAAATCAATGTTAACGATATTGATTTTTCGCGTGTTAGGGCGTCAAGCAGGGCCTACGGCAATGCAAAACGTTTTTTAACCTTTTCTCTTTACGGTTTGTTTGATAATGATGAGGCATTGTCGGTGGTGCATCCGGGAATTACGCTTACCAATATTACAGCGCACTATCCAAAACTGATTTTTGCGATAATTAAACACCCAATGAAGATTATATTTATGTCGCCTAAAAAAGCTGCTCTAAGCATAATTTTTGGAATTTTTTACGGTTGCAGGCGTAACGAATGGATAGGTCCAAATGTTTTTAATGTTTGGGGTTTGCCCCAAAAGCAACACCTTAACACCTGCAAAGCTGCAGAGTGCAGTCAGATTGAAAAAACTGCTGATGATATATACAGGAACCTAAAAAAAGGTGAAATTATATGTTAAAATACGCAACAATAGGCACAAGTTTTATTACAGAACAGTTTGTTACAGGCGCCAATGCTACAGGAAGAGTAACTTTAGCCGCCGTATATTCGCGGAAATTGGAAACAGGTACCGTATTTGCGCAAAAATTTGGTTGTGACAAAGTGTATACATCTTTACAAGCGCTTGCCGAAGACAGCGAAATAGATGCGGTTTATGTTGCATCTCCTAATGTCTTTCACGCAGAGCAGAGCGAGATTTTGTTAAAGGCAGGCAAGCATATCATCTGTGAAAAGCCAATTACTACATCTGCTGCCGAATACGGCCGTCTTAAAGCCCTCGCTGATAAAAACGGTCTTATTTACATAGAGGCGATAATTCCTATCTACAATCCAAGCCGTAACCGTATAAAAAAAGCAATTGGCAAGATAGGTAATATCGCTATGGCGAAAATTGATTATTGTCAGCGTTCGTCACGTTATGACCGCTTTATGCAAGGCGAGAATGTCAATATTTTTGATATGTCACTACATGCGGGAACGGTTATGGACTTAGGTGTTTACTGTGTTTATGCAGCGGTTGATTTATTTGGTATGCCAAGCGGCATTGAGGCAACTGCAAATTTTTTAAGCAATGGTGCCGACGGTAGCGGCGCGGCAATTTTTAAGTACGATAATTTTTCTGCTAGCCTTACCTACAGTAAAACAGGTCAAAGCGTAGCGCCCACTGAAATTGTGGGGGACAGCGGTTCGGTTATAATGGAAAAGGCGGTTTATTATCAGGATGCTTATCTGGTAAAGGGTGGAGAAAAAACCTCTTTGTTTGATGATGTGTCAAAGGAAACTCTTATGGGATATGAGGCGACAGCATTTTGTGATTTTATTGAGGGTAAACGGCTTGATGAATATATAAACAACAGCGAAATTGGTCTTTTGGTTCATCGCTGTATGGATGTAATTAAGCAAAGGGCGAATATAATATATAAGTGATTTTTACGGTAGTGAGAACTCGGTTTTTGCTACCGTTATTTTTATACACTTGGAACACGCATAAACAGGCACTTTCTACCCACGGTAGAGTTGTAAAACTTTATAGTATAGTTTCTCTACTGCGTAGTAGATTGTATTATTAAGCAAAGCTATAATATAATATCAGCGTTGTGTTATTCGCAAAATCTTAGCTTTCAAAGGAGCAGGTTTATGAGAGATTATGTTATTTTTGTTGATTCAGCATGCGATATATCGTGCGATTTGCTTAAAGAATGGGGCGTAAAATTTTGTAGCCTTAGTTTAGTGTTTAGCGGTGATTCAAAAGAGTATTCCGACCACGAAATAGCGGCTAGCGAGTTTTATAACCGTATGAGAAATGGCGAGCAGGCAAAAACCTCTGCTGCCAATATGGGTAAATTCTGCGATGCCTTTGAGAGCATCGTTAAAGATGGGTTTGATATTTTATATCTTGGATTTTCATCAGGCCTTTCTGCTACCTGCAGCTTTGCTCGTGAAGCTGCAACAGAGATTATGGGTCAGTACGAAGATAGTAAAATTGTAGTTGTTGACTCGCTGTGTGCTTCTGCAGGCTATGGTATGCTTTTGAAGCTTCTGGTAGATAAGAAAAACGAGGGTGCTACCATAGATGAGCTTACAGATTATGCCGAGGGCATAAAAATGAATGTTACCCATTGGTTTACTGTGGATGACCTCAAATACCTTAAGGCAGGCGGCAGAATAAGCGCTACGACCGCTCTTCTTGGCGGTATGCTTAACATTAAGCCTGTTATGAAGGTTGATGAAAACGGCAAATTAGTAAGTATATCAAAAGTGCGCGGAAGACGCGCAGCGCTTAAAGCCATTGCCGATATTTATGCTGAAACTGCAATTGACAAAAAAGACGGTATTGTGTACATATCTCACGGTGACTGCATTGATGATGCAAACACGCTTGCCGATATGATAAAAGAAAACAGCGGTGCTACAGTACAACTTATAACAAATGTAGGTCCTGTAATCGGTTCACATTCGGGACCGGGAACACTTGCATTATTTTTCCTTGTAAACGAAAGATAACCAATAATAATCAAGACCAAAGCCTCTGCTTTAATTGCAGAGGTTTATTTTTTTGTTGACAAACAGGTCTACATAGTGTAGAATATAGTTGGTCTACAGATGTAGAATACTTTTAAGGAGGTTTTATATGGATTATTCAATGGGTGTTATTGAATCACGCTTTGCCGATATCATCTGGAACGGTGAGCCAATTAGCTCTACCGAGCTTGCAAAACGAAGCGAAGATGTACTTGGTTGGAAAAAATCTACTACATATACAGTTTTAAAACGACTTTGTGATAAAGGCATTTTTAAAAACGAAAAAGGAACCGTCACCTCACTTGTTTCTAAAACCGATTTTTATTCGCATCAGAGTGAAAAATTCGTAGAGGAGACCTTTGACGGTTCTCTGCCTGCGTTTTTAGCGGCATTTACCGCGCACAAAAGGTTAACACAGGATGAGGTCAGCGAGCTTCGGCGTATGGTCGAAAGCTATGAGGAGCAAGAGTAATGGAGGCTGTATTTTTAAAGATTTTAAATATGAGTATTACGGCAAGTTATCTGGTAATTGCTGTGATTCTGGCGCGACTGCTTCTTAAAAAAGCCCCTAAATTTATTACTGTAATTTTGTGGGGCTTGGTGGCTGTGCGACTTGTGTGCCCCTTTTCGATAGATAGCATTTTAAGCCTGATACCAAGTGCCGAGACAGTGCCCGCTGATATTATGTATGCCGAGACACCGCAGATAACAAGCGGTATATCGCAGATAAATACTGCGGTTAATAATATCATTATGCCTGCGGTTACACCCGATGCAACCTACAGCGCTAATCCTATGCAGGTTGTAATTTTTGTGGCGAGTATAGTGTGGCTTATTGGTATTGCCGCTATGCTTTTGTACACGCTTATCAGTTATATCCGTATTCGTTTTAAGGTGCGCGAGGCGGTAAAAAGTCAAGATAATATATACGAGTGTGACCGCATAGATACGCCCTTTATTTTAGGTATTATAAAGCCGCGTATATATCTGCCGTCTGCTATGGCAGAGTGTGACCGTGAATACGTTATCGCGCACGAGCGCGCACATATAAAGCGCCGTGACCACCTTTGGAAACCGCTCGGCTTTTTGCTGCTTACGGTTTACTGGTTTAATCCGGTGCTATGGATAGCGTATATTCTGCTTTGCCGCGATATTGAGCTTGCCTGTGACGAAAAGGTTATAAAGGAAATGGGCGAGCAAAGCAAAAAGCCGTATTCTGAGGCGCTTATAAACTGCAGCGTGCCACGCAAAATGATTGCCGCCTGTCCGTTAGCCTTTGGTGAAACAGGTGTTAAAGCAAGAATTAAATCGGTGCTTAACTACAAAAAGCCTGCCTTTTGGGTGATTATAACAGCCGTAGTTTTAAGTGTTTCTATAGCGGTTTGCTTTATGACCAACCCTGTGGGAACAAAAATAACCAATTTAAAAGACGATATTGATTACAATGATATTTTAAGCGACATTGATGAGCTTACTGTTATGATTGGTGAGAATCAATATTTGGTTATATACGATGCAGATATAACCAAAATAATAGAGCAGTTTAACAAGGTAAGAGTTAAGGGTGAGCCTATTTTACATAATGATGACAATGCCCCCGATATGACTAACCGTATCAATATAGGCGCTCATTCACTTTGTTTTAGTAAGGATTATAGTGAGTTTTGCGGATATTGGGGGCTTAGCAGCGCATATCCACAGTCATATAAGGTGTCAAATCCAAAGACTGCAGAAAAAATCTTTGATATAGTAACAAGCGTCAGCAAGGCAAACGTTGATGTTACAGGTGAATCCATTCTGACTGTCAACAATTTACAATACGGTTGTAATACAAACGGTGTGTCGGTAACATTAAAGGATTATAATCTCATTTGCGACGAGCCGTATATAGAGTTTGAATTTGCAAATGAGTGGGAAACAAGCTTTGCCGTGGGCGGTAGCTTTAATCTCTTTTATTATCAAGACGGTGTGAAGGTAATCTGTGCTCCTCCTAAAAAATTCGGTTGGATTGCTTCGCCCAAAGACCAGGAATCAGCAATAAATTTAGAAGCCAACGAAACAAAAACATACAAATACAATCTAAAGGGTTATGACTTATCGCGAGTGGGCTCTTATAGGTTTGAGTCGGATGTCTGGGTTGAGTTTGAACTTAAAAAGCAGGATAAGTAAAATACAAAATAAAGAAAGCACCTACCGTTTTGGTAGGTGCTAAAAATTTTATTTGCCAATTATTCAGCGTTATATTTCTTACGAGCTACATAGCTGGTGTGGAGGTCGTGGTGAGCCTTGTGGCCGCCAAAACCGTCATACCATTCGCTGTAAAGAGCCTTTACAACGGGTGACTCGTGTGACTTACGAATTGCCATAGCAGCATCCTGATCATAAAGTGCCTTTGCACGAACAGCTTTAAGGTCAACTGTGTCACGAACTGACTGAGGCTGAATAGGCTGACCGCCGCCGTTTACACAACCACCAGGGCATCCCATAATTTCAACAAAGGTCCAACCGTCAGGGTTGCCTGCCTTCATTCTGTCCATAACAACCTTTGCAGCAGCAGCGCCGGATGCTACAGCTACTTTAACTTCCATATCGCCAAGCTTTGCAGTAGCCTGTTTTAGACCCATTGTGCCGCGAACTGCGGTGTAGTCAACATCAGCGTTGTCCTTGCCGCTAATCCAGTCGTTAGCGGTACGTAACGCTGCTTCCATAACGCCGCCTGTAGCACCGAATATAACAGCCGCACCTGTATCTTCACCGAGCGGATTGTCGAAGTCCTCATCAGGAAGATTTACAAAGTTAAGACCTGCGCGGTCAATCATTCTGCCAAGCTCACGGGTTGTGATGGCGATATCAACATCGGGAACGCCTGCGGCAGACTGATCTTCACGACCGATTTCAAACTTTTTAGCAGTACAAGGCATAACTGATACGCTAACGATATCCTTAGCGTCAATGCCTTCTTTTTCTGCCCAGTATGTCTTGATAACCGCACCTGCCATCTGCTGCGGTGATTTGCAGCTTGAGAGGTGGTTAATCATATCAGGATAGTAAAGCTCGCAGAACTTAACCCAACCGGGTGAGCAAGAGGTAATCATTGGAAGCACGCCGCCGTTTTTAACGCGGTCGATAAGCTCGTTAGCCTCTTCAACGATGGTAAGGTCAGCAGCAAAGTCGGTGTCAAATACCTTGTCAAAACCAAGGCGACGAAGAGCCGCTACCATCTTGCCTTCAACATTAGAGCCGATAGGCATACCAAAGCATTCGCCGAGTGTAGCGCGAACAGAAGGAGCTGTCTGCACAACAACTGTCTTGCTGGGGTCAGCCAAAGCTGCCCAAATCTTGTCGGTGTCGTCTCTTTCGGTAAGAGCGCCTGTGGGGCAAACAGCAGTACACTGACCGCAAGAAATACAAGGTGTGTTGTTAAGGGAAAGTTCAAATGCCTGACCGATATTGGTGTCAATACCACGGTCATTTGCGCCGATAACGCTTACATACTGCTCTTCACAAACTGCTACGCAACGACGGCAAAGAATACACTTGTTGTTGTCGCGAACGAGGTGAGGTGTGCTGTAGTCAAGCTCATATACGGGCTTAAAGCCTCCGAATGCGCCTTCGTCAACGCCGTAGTCACGGCAGAGCTTTTGGAGCTCGCAGTTGGTAGAACGAACGCATGAAAGGCACTTTTTATCGTGTGTTGAAAGAATAAGCTCAAGTGTAGTCTTTCTTGACTTCTGAACCTTTTCAGAGTTGGTAATAACCTCCATACCGTCGGTGCAGGGGTATACGCAAGCGGTAACAAGACGGAAACCGCGACCCTCGTTAACCTCTACCATACAAATACGGCAGGCGCCAATCTCGTTTCTTTCTTTCATAAAGCAGAGGGTAGGAATTTCTACACCAGCTACGCGGGCAGCCTCTAAAACAGTGGAGCCCTTGGGCACGCTTACAGCAATGCCATTAATTTTTACATTAATCATATCCATTATATTTCGGCTCCTTTCTTATACCTTACTGATTGCTTTAAACTTACAGTTACCGATACATACGCCGCACTTAATGCACTTGGTAGTGTCGATTTCGTAAGAAGCAAGCTTGTGACCGGGAGCTATGTAATCTGTCTTAGCGATAGCGTTAACAGGGCAATTTCTTGCGCACATACCGCAACCGATACACTTATCTTTATCAACCACAAATGTGAGAAGATCTTTACATACGCCTGCAGGGCACTTTTTCTCAACAACGTGAGCTACATACTCATCACGGAAGAACTTAAGTGTTGCAAGTACGGGGTTAGGTGCTGTCTGACCGAGACCGCAGAGAGAGTTCTGCTTGATGTAGTAGCAAAGCTCTTCAAGCTTGTCAAGGTCTTCAAGTGTTGCCTTACCTTCGGTAATTTTATCAAGCATTTCAAGAAGACGCTTTGTACCAACACGGCAAGGTGTACACTTACCACAAGACTCGTCAACGGTAAATTCAAGGAAGAATTTAGCCATATCAACCATACAGTTGTCTTCGTCCATAACGATAAGACCGCCTGAACCCATCATACAACCGATAGCTGTAAGGTTGTCAAAGTCAACCTCGGTGTCAATAAGTGACTCAGGAATACAACCACCCGAAGGACCGCCTGTCTGAGCAGCCTTGAACTTCTTGCCGTTAGGAATACCGCCGCCGATATCTTCGATAATGTGGCGAAGTGTAGTACCCATAGAGATTTCTACAAGACCGGTGTGCTCAATTTTACCGCCCAAAGCGAATACCTTTGTACCTGGAGCCTTTTCGGTACCCATTGTTTTAAACCAATCAGCACCCTTAAGGATAATCTGAGGAATGTTAGCAAAGGTTTCAACGTTGTTTTCAACGGTTGGTGAGTTATAAAGTCCCTTAACAGCAGGGAACGGAGGACGTGGACGTGGTTCACCACGGTTACCTTCGATAGATGTCATAAGTGCAGTTTCTTCACCGCAAACGAACGCGCCCGCACCAAGACGAATCTGAAGGTCAAAGTCAAAGCCTGAACCAAATATATCTTTACCCAAAAGACCATATTCATTCGCCTGGTCAATAGCTTTTTGTAAACGAGCAACAGCGATGGGGTACTCAGCACGAACATAAACGTAACCTTTTGTAGCGCCTACTGCGTAACCTGCAATAGCCATTGCTTCAATAATACAGTGTGGGTCACCTTCAAGAACTGAACGGTCCATAAATGCGCCTGGGTCACCTTCGTCGGCGTTGCATACTACATATTTTTGAGCTGCCTTGTTAGGAGCGCAGAATTTCCACTTAAGACCGGTTGGGAAGCCGCCGCCACCACGACCGCGAAGACCTGAGTCCAAAACAGTCTGGATAACTTCTTCGGGTTTCATTTCGGTAAGAACCTTACCAAGAGCGGCATAACCGTCCATAGCAATGTATTCCTCAATGCTTTCAGGGTCAATAACACCGCAGTTACGAAGAACAACACGGTTTTGTGACTTGTAGAATGCGGTATCGTTAAGAGATACGCTAGCAGCCTCTACTACTTCTTCAGCGCCTGTGTCGCTGTAAACCAAGCGCTCAACAGGACGACCTTTTAAAAGATGCTCTTCTACGATTTCTTTTACGTCATCTGTGGTAACACGGCTATAGAATGTACCGTCAGGATAAACAATAACAACAGGACCCAAAGCGCAAAGACCGAAACAGCCTGTCTGAACGAGTTTTACTTCTTCGCCCAAGCCTGCGGCTACAATGTTCTGCTCAAATGCTTCCTGAATTTTTTTACTGCCTGACGAGGTACAGCCTGTACCGCCACAAATAAGTACATGTGCACGAATCATAAACTTTCCCTCCAAATTATTCACAGTTGGCAACGGTGTATTCAGTTACAACCTTGCCACCCTTAAGATGCTTTTCAACAACTTCTTTTGCCTTTTCGGCTGTCATTTTTACATAGGTAACCTTGTCTTTACCTGCTTCATAAACCTCAACAATAGGTTCGTACTGGCAAAGACCTACGCAACCTGTCTGTGAAACGGTTACGCTTTGCGCAAGACCGCCCTCGTTTACTGCTTCAACAAAAGCACTGAGAACGGGACGCGCACCTGCTGCAATACCGCAGGTAGCCATACCTACTACAACGCGTGTAGAGCTAACGCCCTCACGGATTACAACCTTGTCCTTCATTCTGTCTTTGATTGCCTGCAATTCAGCCAAAGATTTCATTTTAATATCTTCCTTTCTGAAAAATATTGAATTTATTTATCTATTTTGATAACAGCGTATACTGTTCATTAAGATACTCTTTTATCCATACGATTACTTCGTATGTGTCAAGTGGGACACCCTCTAAAACCACGCGAAGCTCACGGGTGTCAAGCTTAACCTCGCCTTTTTGTGTTTGGTGGGTGAAAAGAAAATCGGTATCGGGATGTCCTTGTATTAAGGTCACAACCGTTTCTTTTATATCACCAAGCGGTGTAAAGTCCAGATGGTTTTTAAAAAATCGTGCCGTCACGGTGGTGCCGTGATTGTCGGCCGCTGTGCTTGATACTATTTTTACATCGCCGCCTGTTTGCTCTGCTGCAAGTTTGAGCAGCGGTATACCAAGACCAACCTTACGTGTCGTGCGGGTGGTGTAAAACGGATTTTCAACCGTTTTTAAAATTTCATCACTCATACCGCAACCATCGTCTTTTATTGTGAGGGTGAGTAAATCACCGCTTTCGACAATGGATATCTCAGTAAGAGTTGCGCCCGCTTTTACGGAATTTTCGGTAATATCAAGAATATTAAGTGATAATTCCTTCATAGCATTACCTCAATAACTTGAAAAGTTGTTGCCTTACAAAATTGCTGCTGTAAGGCTCGTCGTGTAAATCAAAATAGTTTTCGCGGTCTCGCATATCAGTAAGTCTGTGCGCATCTGAACTTACAATTATTTTTTTATCCTGCAATCCGTATTTCTGTATATATTCGGCGGCTTTACCTCCGTCGTGAAGCTCGGCGCAGTTAAATTGCGGAGAACTTGGGAAGGTGCCAAGTATCGATATAATTCCGTTTGACTGTCGGTCGATGTGAGCGGGGTAGCATATACCGCCAAATTCACGGACCAGAGTGGGAACTTCCTCTACAGAAATAAGCGTTGCATTAATAAGCAGATTTTTTTCTTCTCCGATGATATTATCCTGTCCGTCCAATATAAGTTGAGAACCAAAAATATCAGGTCGGTTTTCAACGGGTATCCGCAATTCTTTTACCTTTTCACCAAAAGCCATAGCGCCGTCTAATGTTTCAAAAAGACATACTATGTGTATATCTTCACTTGTGGTAAGCTCCATACCCGCAATGGGTATGATACCGTAGCGTTTTGCCGCCTCAAAAAATGCGGGGCAGTTGGCGGTTGAGTTGTGGTCGGTGAGGGCTACAATGTTAAGCCCGCAGAGTGACGCCATACCCGCAATGTTGTTGGGTGTGTTGTCATCATCGCCACAAGGGGAAAGGCAGGAATGTATATGTAGGTCATAATAATACCTGTTCATTATATCATACCCGAAATTTTAACCGCCGCCTCGAAGATCGCAAGTGAGGTTGAAAGAATATTTATACCCTTTTCTTTAGCGGTGGCAAGAACATCATTATCGAGTGTTACATCCTCCGCTAAAAGAACACAGGAAACATCGGATAAAGAAGCCACAGCGATAACATTTATGTTAGACATAATAGTAATCCAGACATTATCGGCTTGGGCTCTGCCCATCACCCAACTAAGCAGATCGCCTACATAAGCGCCGTTTATTTCACGCTCGGGTTCGGGCAAGGTAAGGACATTAAACTGACTGTTTTGTGATAACTCATATACTGTCATTTTAATCATCCTTTTTGTGTAATTTAATAAGACAATCGTCTATATTGGCATTTCCCTTTACAACATCTTCGGCAAACGCGCGGCAGGTAGGCGCTCCGCAGGAGCCACAGTCAATACCGGGCAGAATTTCACGAAGCTTCTGTATATCTGCCATCATACGCATTGACTCTGCCATACTGCTGCTAAGCCGCGATATCGGCTGATATTCGGGAAGTTCGTTGAAGATGTAATAATCGGGAATATATTTTGATTCTTCACCGTTTAAAAAGTTTTGTGATACGGGCAGATATCTTCGCAAGGTTTGTAGTCTTGCCTTTGCAATAAACGGATTTTGCATTGTAAGCACACCGCCTACGCAACCGCCTGTGCAGGCGTTAAGCTCTACAAACTCAAGCTGTGGTATATTGCCGTTTTCTATCTGGTCAAGAACTCGGTTAACATTTTCAATGCCGTCGGCTGCAAGGTAATTTTCATTAAAAATTGCCGTGGCTTCGCCACCGCTGCGCGCCCAACCGATACCAATCATACCCGATTCTGAAAGTGTTTCGACATTATCGTCCTTTTTCATTGCGTTAATAAGCAGGAAATATATATCGCTTATCGACACAACCTCATCCACATGACTCTTATAACCCGCAAAGCCGTTCTTTACATAACTTGCTTTTGCAGGGCAGGGTGAGATAAAGCATACGCCAATGTCTTCTGCCTTTAGTTCGGGGTGTTTTTTCAGCGCACGCTCACGCGCAAGACGTGCCGCAACCTCCATAGGAGGAAGCATATGAATAATGTTATCGTTAAGTGACGGATATCTTAGCGCTATAAGTCGCATTACCACGGGGCAAGCCGAGCTGATAGCAGGCTTTTTTACACCGTCGGTTTTAAGATAAAGACGTGTATAGGCAGAAACAAGCTCTGCCGCTTTTGACACCTCGTAAACATCGTCAAAGCCGATAGCGAGGAGTCCTCCAAGCACATAGTCTATATCGTCAAGATTATCAAACTGACCGTAAAGTGTGGGGGCGGGAAGAGCAATCTTCCACTTAAAGCGGTTCATACTTTCGAGCTTGCTGCAGACAGCCTTTTTTGCCTTATGTGGACAAACACGAATGCACTCGCCGCAGTCAATACACCTGTCGCTGTTTATAACAGCGTGACCGTCTTTTATGCGTATTGCTTCGGTAGGGCAGTGACGCAAACAGGTGGTACAGCCGGTGCATTTAGAAGTATCTAATAATACCGAATGCTCATAAGTTTGCATAATGTTCACCTACTATATATTAACCCGCATTGTAACGATGGTGCCCTTGCCTAACTCTGACTCGATTTTCATATCATCGGTATAGCGCTTCATATTGGGAAGGCCCATACCTGCACCAAAGCCTAACGACCTTATCTGGTCGGGTGCGGTAGAAAATCCCTCTTGCATTGCCTGTTCAATATTTTTAATACCGGGACCATTGTCTTTTAAGATTATTTCAATATAGCTTTCACACACCTTAACGTCGGCTTCACCGCCGCCTGCGTGGATAACCATATTGATTTCGCCTTCGTACATAGCGATGGATACGCGTCTGATGGTTTCGGGGTCGAGCCCCAGTCTTCTCAGATTTTTTTTGATTTGTATTGATGCCTGACCTGCGGATGTAAAGTCGTCTCCGTCTACCTGGAAGTGAAAAATAAGTTCTTCGCTCATTTTTTAACCTTGTTTCCTACAAGACCATTGGTATAAAGAAGACCGCAAGCCTCGTAAAGTCGTTTGTCGGAAACCATAAGAACGATTCCGCTTTCTTTCGCCAAGTCAATCATTTCCTGCGAGGGAACTTTAGAACGGACAAAAACAACACAAATCATATCCATCATTTCGGCTGTACGAATAACCTGAGGATTAACAAGTCCGGTAAGCAAAACAGCCTGATCTTTAACAAAGGCCAGAACATCGCTCATAAGGTCACAGCCGCACGCCGAATAAACATGGCGGTCGGTATTTTCCTCACAGCAAAGCACCCTTGCTTCAAGAAGCTCTTGCATTTGACTTATTTTCATAAGTTATCTATCCTTTAGTCAGCGTATTTCGCGAGAATGCTGTCTACATCGTCAACGGTAAGACGACCGTAAACCTCTTCATTAACAGTAAGAACAGGAGCCAGACCACAAGCGCCTATGCAACGGCAAGCGGTAAGTGAAAATTTACCGTCCTCGGTACATTCGTCAGCGCCGATGCCAAGCTTTTCGCTAAGCTTATCAAAGATATCGCCTGAGCCTACAACGTAGCAAGCGGTACCAAGACAAACAGAGATGTTGTACTTACCCTTTGGTGACAGTGAGAACTGCGCATAGAAGGTAGCAACGCCGTATACCTTTTCAAGTGATACGCCCATACCCTCAGCAATCATTTCCTGTACTTCAAGCGGCAGATATCCGTAAATATCCTGAGCCTTCTGCATAACTACCATAACATTGCTTTTATCGTGGCAGTTTTCAGCAATAACGGCTTTAAGCTGAGCCTCTTGCTCGGCTGTGCCTTTGAAGGGAAGTTTGCTAATTTTTTTCTTCATACAAATTCTCCTCCTTGATTTAATTACAACAAGAATAACAAAAAGATTGTTAGAATTGTATCAATCTACATAATAACACATATTTTTCATTTTGAAAAGGGGTTTGTTAAAAAAATCTCAATTTTTATATAAAAAATTTTGGTATTTAAAACGCAACAATACCCAAGTTGAAAAAACTTGGGTACATTAAGAAATTATTCTTTTAAAGCACGTTCAAGCCAGGTAAAGCCAAGATCAAGCGCTGTAAATAAATTATCTTTTGTGCTGTCCTTTTTTATGCGGTCTTTCATTGACTTGTCAGTGTTGCTGTCAAGTAGTTGTACCGACACTTTATCAGCAATTTCAAGCTTACCATCTTTTTTGGAAGAAAGAATTTCAAATCTTACCACGTATTTTTCACTCATATCTCCGTAGTAGATTTCTTTGCCCTTGCGAACAAGCGGCTTGCCCTTATAGGTTAGAAAGTTTGTTTCTGACATAGTTGTATCTCCTAAATATAAAACTTTGTTATATTAAAACATTACTTTAAAAGTATAACTCATACATATAAATATGTCAAGAATATAAAATTGACAAAATTGTTGACTTTTGCCACAATTTTTATTAGTATTATATTTGTAAAAATATAGTTTTCCGAGAGGATGTAAAAAATGGACAATTCGCAAAAAACAATGGAAACAATAGTAAATCTCGCCAAAGGCAGAGGTTTTGTATACCCCGGCAGTGAAATCTACGGCGGTCTTGCAAACGCGTGGGATTACGGCCCGTTGGGTGTTGAGCTTAAAAATAATATCAAGCGCGCCTGGTGGAAAAAGTTTGTTCAGGAAAACCCCTACAATGTTGGTCTTGACAGCGCCATCATTATGAACCCTGAAACATGGGTAGCTTCAGGACATTTAGGCGGCTTCTCGGACCCGCTTATGGACTGTCGTCAGTGCAAAACCAGACATCGTGCCGATAAGCTTATTGAGGACTATGTGGCAGAAAACGGACTCAGTGATAATCCCGCCGCTATGAGCGATGCCGAAATGATGGAATACATTCGTGAGAAAGGCATCGCTTGCCCAGATTGTGGTTCACACGATTTTACCGATATACGTAAGTTTAATCTTATGTTCAAAACATTCCAGGGCGTTACCGAGGATAGCTCATCAACACTTTATCTCCGCCCCGAAACTGCGCAGGGTATATTTGTAAACTTTAAAAACATTCAGCGCACCACACGTCGCAAGCTTCCCTTTGGCGTGGGTCAGATTGGTAAATCTTTCCGAAACGAAATTACACCGGGTAACTTTATTTTCCGTATCCGTGAGTTTGAACAGATGGAGCTTGAATTCTTCTGCAAGCCGGGTACTGACCTTGAGTGGTTTGATTATTGGCGCAGCTTCTGCCGCGATTGGCTTATTAATCTTGGTATGGATGAAAATGCTTTAAGACTTCGCGACCACGATAAAGACGAACTCTGTTTTTATTCAAAGGCTACTACCGATTTTGAGTTCTTGTTCCCGTTTGGTTGGGGCGAGCTTTGGGGTGTTGCTGACCGTACCGATTATGACCTTAGCCAGCACGCTGAGCATTCGGGCGAGCCTATGGAATATTTTGACCCTGAAACAAATGAAAAATATGTACCTTATGTTATTGAACCGTCTTTAGGCGCTGACCGCGTAACACTCGCATTCCTTTGCAACGCTTACGATGAAGAGATTGACGAAAAGGGCGATAAGCGCGTAGTTCTGCGTCTGCATCCTGCCCTTGCACCTTTTAAGGCTGCTGTTCTTCCGCTTTCTAAAAAGCTTTCTGACAAGGCTATGGAAATAAAGAACGACCTCGCGAAAGACTTTATGGTTGACTTTGACGATGCAGGCTCAATAGGTAAGCGCTATCGCCGTGAGGACGAAATTGGAACGCCTTTCTGCATTACTTACGACTTTGAAAGTGAAACTGACGGTTGCGTTACCGTTCGTGAACGCGACAGTATGGAGCAGATTCGTATCCCGATATCTGAACTTAAAAGTTATATTGCTGAAAAAATTAAATTTTAATTCATAATTACTCTACGTTTTTTGGAGGAGAATATGGCAACACAGATTTTAACAATGTTTGCGATGCTTGTAGGCGGACTTGCGTTTTTTCTTTACGGTATGAACACAATGTCCTCTGGTCTTGAGCAGATGGCGGGCGGCGGTCTTGAGCGCACGATGAAAAAGGTTACCTCAAACGACTTTTTAGGTTTCTTTTTAGGCGCGGGTATTACCGTTGCTATCCAAAGCTCATCTGCTATGACCGTTATGCTTGTAGGTCTTGTAAACTCAGGTATTGTTGAGTTTGGCAACACCTTTGGTATGATAATGGGCTCTAATGTGGGCACTACGCTTACCGCTTGGATATTAAGCCTTGCGGGTATCGGCGAAGGTAACTTCTTTATGACGCTGCTGCAGCCGATGACCTTTGCGCCTATACTTGCATTTGTGGGTATAGTGCTGCGAATGATGTCAAAGAGCGAAAAGAAACACAACCTTGGTATCATATTTATAGGCTTTGCCGTTTTAATGTACGGTATGGAGCTTATGAGCGATTCGATGGCATCTGTCAGAACTATACCAGGTTTTGATAAATTTCTTGCAAGCCTTACAAGTCCTATTATAGCGCTTTTGGTTTCCACCGTGTTTACGGGTATTATACAATCATCTGCTGCAACAATAGGTATTGTTCAAGCTCTTGCGCTTTCGGGCGGAATTACCTGGCAGATGGCAATACCGTTGGTATTGGGTGCTAACATCGGTACCTGTGTTACCGCGCTTATTTCAAGTGTGGGAACAAACAAAAACGCAAAACGCGTTGTTGTAATGCATTTCTTTGTAAATGTATTCGGTTCGTCGCTCTGTATGATAATTATGTATATTATGAAGGCAGTTGGAATTACGCTGCTTAATGCAGAAATTGATATGGTAGGCGTAGCAATTGTTCATACAATGTTTAACCTTATTACAACCATTATCTTGTTCCCAATAAAAAAACTTGTTATCAAATTCTGTACAAAGCTTGTTCCCGATACCGAGGAGAAAAAGCATACCGCGTTTCTGGACGAGCGTATATTCAACAACACACCGCTTGCTATCAGCGAGTGCCGCCGACTTTCCAACGAAATGGCAGAGCACACACGTACAGCTATTATGACATCGCTCGAGCTTATGGACAATTACGACGAGCAAAAGGCGCAGTTTGTGCGTGATATCGAAACCGTTACCGATAAGTATGAAGACAAGCTTGGCACTTATCTTGTGCGGCTTAGCAGTAACAATCTTTCGGAGGATGACTCGCACGCAGTATCGCGAATGCTACATTCACTCAGTGATTTTGAAAGAATTAGCGACCACGCTCTTAATCTTTGCGGAACCGCTTTGGAAATTAAAGAAAAAAATATTGTTTTCTCTGATGATGCAAAGCGCGAAATTGCCGTTATGATGGATGCGCTTAAAGAAATAATGGAAATTACGGTAGCTTCGTTTATAAATGACGACTTTGAAGCGGCTTCTCACGTAGAGCCTATCGAGCAGGTAATAGACAAGCTTAAGGATGAGCTCAAGGCCCGTCATATTGACCGCCTGCAAAAGGGCGAATGTACCGTGCAGATGGGATTTGTGTTCTCAGACCTGCTTACAAATATGGAAAGAGTATCAGACCACTGCTCAAATATTGCGGTATATACAATTCAGCAGAATTCATCCAAGCTTGATACGCATAAGTATTTAAGAAAGGTAAGAACTGCCGCTGTTGGTAACTTTGTAGAGGAATACAGCGAATACGAAAAGAAGTATTCATTAGATTAAAAGGAGCAAATTATGTTTAAAAAAATTTTGACATTATTTTTGAGCGTAATTATGTTGTTGGGTCTTATTGGTTGCGGTGAAAAGCAGTCTTTGCCCGAGTACGCTGACAAAGAGTTTGAAATATCAGGCTTTTGGGCACCGTATGAAATAAGCGAAGAAAGCTTTAAACAGTATAAGGACGCGGGATTTAATACCCTTGCGATGATAAATCATTCGCTCAGCCGAACAAGTGAAAACCAGTTTTATCTTGGTTCTGACCGCACAATGAAAGCGCTTGAAATTTGTAAAAAAGTGGGACTAAAGGCTATTCTTAGCTACAATAGCTGGGTCGCCGATCAATGCGGAGATAGTTATAACAGCGACACACCCTTTAGTAAATACGACCTTTACGGTGAATATAAGGATATTATAAGCGGCATTCACATCTGTGACGAGCCATACGTTCGCCATATCGAAGAATATGGAAATGAAACACTTGTTAACGATTTCAAAAAAGTATATCCAAACGCTAAATTTATCGTTAATTTAATACCCTATACTACAGTGTCAAGTCGCGGCTTTGAGTCTTATGAGCAGATGATGGAAATTTATGAAGAAACATTTATGCAGCCCTTTGACAATCCGTTTGTATCGGTAGACGTTTATCCCTTCCACCAAGGCAATAAGATGGACGATCAAACCCTTGCTATGAATTATGAGTATATCGCAAATTCTGCAAAGAAGTACTGTGTTAAGCCTGGTTTTATTCTACAGTCAAGCGTTGGCGGTGAGTTTGAAACAAGACTTGATGAAAGTGACTTGCGTTGGGAGATAAACGCAGCGCTCGCCTTTGGCGCAGATACATTGCAGTATTATTGCTATTCCGTACCGCAAA
>JAFTTE010000157.1 GCA_017466905.1 Clostridia bacterium
ATTGCGTCAGCAGCTTCGATTGCAGCTACAAGACCGCGGGTTTCTTCCATACCTAATGCTTCAAGTGCCATTTTTTTAACCTCCTTCTTTACAGGTTCTGCCACCGGTGCTTCGGTCTTTGCCGCTGCCAGTTTTGCAGTTGTTTTATTAGCAGTTGATTTGCTTGTTGTTTTTTTGGTTGTACTCATTATTTAGTACCTACCTTCTTTTCATTCGTGAAGCGCTGAGCTCGAGCAGTCTTTGCACCTCTTCGTGAGGACTTGCTATAACCGCGTGAGATACAGGTTTTTTTATGGCGTTTGCCATTGCGTTTTCAACCGCAGCGGTTACTGCCGAAACCTGACCCTCAACCACAACGGTTACAAGTCTGCCGCCGAGCTTTCGCTCCCAGGTTACGAACTCTACGTCTGCCGATTTACACATAATATCAAGGCAATCTATAGCAGCCGTTACGCCCGAAACCTCTATAAGTCCTATAGACTTCATAAGTAATTACCTCTTAAAAGAATTAGAATTTAGGAAGTATTTTTTCTACATCAGCGTGGGGTCTGGGGATTACGTGTACAGCTACGAGTTCGCCAAGACGAGAAGCGTTTGCAGAGCCTGCTTCAACAGCAGCCTTAACAGCGCCTACGTCGCCGCGTACCATAACTGATACGAGTCCTGAACCGATTTTTTCGGTGCCGATGAGTGTTACTTCTGCAGCCTTAACCATTGCATCAGCAGCTTCAATAGCAGCTGTAAGACCGCGGGTTTCTACCATACCAAGTGCTTCTTTCATGTCATTATCCTCCGAAAGTAATTTTAATTTTTATCAAAAGCGTTAAGCTTTAACATAGGTTCTGTGTCTTCTTCGGTTCTTGTAATAATGTGGCTGGCAACTACGCCTGTCACATTTTCTGCAGCGATTTTAGCAGCTTCCATAGCAGCCTCTACTGCGTCAACCGAGCCGCGAAATTTTATCGCTACAATAAGCGGAACCTCTAATTCATCGGCGTTGCCGGGCTTGTTTTTGTCAAAGTTCTCGACTGTGACATCTGCCGCCTTGCAACCTGCATCGCAAGCTACAAAAGCAGCAACCAGTCCAAACACCTCAAGAATACCTGTTGCCTTACCCATAAGATTTCTCCTTACTTGTTAACAATAGCAATCTTTAAGCCTTCCATCTTAAGATTGGTCTGGAGAGCTTCGTTAATTTGTTCAAGTGGATATTTGTGGGTGATAAGTTTTTCAATAGGAAGGCCTATTCCCTTTGCGCGCTTTAAGAAATCAAATGTGGTTGCATAATCGCGAAGGGTGTATACCCAAGAACCAACGGTTGTGATTTCTTTAGAGCAGATATCAAAGTGCGGGTTGATTGTTGCATCGCCGCCATTGATAAAGAAGCCAAGCTCACAAAGACCGCCGCCGTTGCGGATAAACTTATAGATATTGCTGTGCGCTACAGGTGAGCCTGTGCATTGGAACGCAAAGTCGGCAAGATATCCGCCGAATGCATCCTTAACACCGCCTGCCAGAGCCTCGACACCCTTGTGGTTTTTAAAGTTAACCACAGCGTTTGCGCCCATAAGTTTAGCAAATTCAAGACGTTTGTCTTCGCCGTCAACAGCAACAATATTTTCAATACCCATTGTGCGAAGAACCGCAATACAGATAAGACCGATAGGTCCGCAGCCCTGTACTACGACGCGGCTGTTAAAACGAAGTATGCCTGTAGTTTTAGCGCGCTCAACTGCGTGGATAAGAACCGCACAAGGCTCGATAAGTATTCTTGAATCGAGGTCAAGGTCACTTACGTTAAATATAGTAGAGCCGCCGCGAACTAATATGTAGTCGCTGAACCAACCGTTCAAGTGAATATCGTCGTCAGGAAGCAGACCGTAAACATCTGCACCGCCAACATTTTGCTTGTTAAGGTCGAACATTGTGATATCGGGATTATCCTTAAATATCATACAGGTAACAACCTTGTCACCAACATTCAGGGGTTTGCCCGCAGAGTCTAACTTTACATTTTTACCCATTTTAACTATTTCGCCTGTACCCTCGTGACCGAGCGCTACAGGGATAAGACCAAACGGGTCGCGTTTGAATTCGTGAGCATCTGTACCGCAAATGCCGCAGCCTTCAACACGCACAAGAATATCATCATCGCCAACGGTAGGCATCGGATATTCTTTAACCTCAAACTTTTCAAGGCTTGTCAGCATTGCAACATGTGCTGTAGCAGGTATTGCACCGGCAGCCGCGGGAGCCACGGTTTTGCCGTTCATGCTTTCAAGCACCTGACGCACAATCTGCTCTATGTTGGAAGAATTTATATCCATTATAGATACTTTCCTTTCTCAAAAATTTCTTTACCGTAAGCGGCAAGAGCCGTATCCTGCTCTTCACTGCCGCCGCTGACACCAATACCGCCGATTATTTCGCCGAGCCCGTTTTTAAGTGGCTCGCCGCCGCCGAAAATCACAATTTTACCCCCGTTGGTAAACTGTATTCCGTAAAGCGAACCGCCAGGACTTGCCAGTGGTTTTAGTGCCGCTGTAGACATTTTAAGGGATACTACCGTAAATGCCTTTTGCACCGCTATGTCATAGCTTGCAATATACGCGTCATCCATGCTTTCCACCAGAACCGGATGAGCGGCTCTGTTAGATATTGCAACGACCGCTTTAACACCCATTTGCTCAGCGCGCTCTCTTACCTTTTGAGATATCCTTTGCGCCGTGCTCAGTGTCATATCCTGAGGTTTGATTTTGCTTACCACTGCTTCTACAATGGATTGCATGGCTTGCTCATTCATAATTATTTACCAAGCTGTTCGAGAACGCGCTTTGTGATTTCAGAAACGAGGTCAGCGTCACCCTTACCGCAAGAGCAGTTGCCGCCGCAACCGTGACAGCTGGGCTGACCTGCTTTAGCGTTGGGGCAAAGGTCTGCAGGGTGCTTACCCTTAAGACCAAACTGACGACGGATTTCGTAAAGGCGCTGTACCTGTGATTCAGAAAGCTCTTTCGCGCCGCCGAGCTGCTTTGAGATGTAAAGAAGTTTTGCGTAGAATTCTACAGATTCCATCTTGTGATATGCGTTAAGAAGTGAATCAGAGAATGTGAGCGCGCCGTGGTTTTCAAGAAGAACCGCGTCAAATGACTGCAGATACTTTGAAACTGCGTCGGGGATTTCTTCGGTAGAAGGCGTGCCGTATTCAGCGATCGGCACGCAACCGAGAGCGATAACTGCCTCAGGCATAATGGGCTGAGTAAGCGGAATGCCTGCAATAGCAAAGCCTGTTGCATACATAGGATGAGCGTGAACTACCGAGTTAACATCGGGGCGCTCTTTATAAACACGCATATGCATTTTGATTTCAGACGAAGGCTTAAAGCCCTTGTTTGCCTGAAGAACCTTACCGTCGCGGTCAACCTTACAGATGTATTCGGGGGTCATAAAGCCCTTACTAACACCTGTAGGTGTGCAAAGGAATTCGTTGTCGTTAAGCTTTACAGAAATGTTACCGTCGTTTGCAGCAACCATTCCCTTGTCGTAAATACGCTTACCGATGTCGCATATTTGTTTTTTGATTTCATACTCGTTTACCATGATTTTTTCTCCTTGATTATAAATTTGCTTTTAACCTATTATGATAATACCACTAAAAAGCGGTAAAGTCAACACAAAAAAGGTGATTTTTTTGGTTTTTTCTGTTATTTTTCTTGTTTTTTGTGGTTTTTAAGATGTTCAAGCACTTGATTTATGCCTTTTCCTGTCTTTGAGTCCACATGATACACCGTTTCGCATCCCGAAAGCCGCAGCCAATTTTCAGCGCGGGCTGGATCTGCCTTGTCACACTTGGTAACAATTCCTATAACCTCACGGTTTACCATACAGGTAATGTTTGGCGGAAAGAGTGAATACTGCTCGTCTGCCGCTATAAGCAGCGCTACTACATCCGCCTCATAAGCGTAAAGGCAAAGCGCGGCGCCAAGATCGTGGTTTTCAGCATATTCACCCGGCGTATCTATCAAAAAATCACCGTAGTTTATATATTGCGTTTTATGATAATGTGTTTTTTCACCTCTGAGCGCTTGGGTAAGGGTTGTTTTACCTACCCCACTGCGCCCCATAAGTATCAGTTTTTTCATCAGGTTTTGGTCACTTCACAAACTGTAAAGCCTAATTTGTTCTGCACATAGTCGGTTATGGCAAAAAGTGAGGCTTCTACCTCTGATACGGTACCTGTAAGAATTACCGTGCCGCTGAAGCGGTCAACAAAGCCAAGTGTTGCGCCCGACGCTTTAATTGCTATATCGCCTGCTATAATTGCCGTTTCACTCGGCGATACGGTAAGGATACCAATAGCACCCTTATGCTCTTCGGCGGGGTTAAGCCCTAACTTTTTATAAAGTATATCGTCGGGATTAGCGATTATGTGCGCCAAGGTTATCTGCTTGCCCGGAACAAGCTCTTGTATGATACGGGCTTTATCATTATCAAATTGCATATCTAACCTCCTATCTGCACTTTAAGACCGAATTGCTCGGCTGTTTGTTTTAGTACTTGCATCAATTCGTTTGTCGGGGATTTTATATCCCCCATACCGTATTCACGGCCAAGTCCCGTGTATTTATCACGGCCCATATTGTGATACGGAAGCAAGTGAATTTCGTTTACATTTGGCAACTCAGCCGCAAAGGCGGCAATCTCCGCAATTTCGGCTACCGTATCATTAAATGTGGGTATTACCGGAACACGAACGATAAGCTTTTTTGCTGTCTCTGCAATAAGTTTTGCATTTTCAAGAATTCTCTCGTTGGGTTGTGTAGTAAATTCTTTATGCTTATCACTGTTTATGTGCTTAATATCCATAAGCACAGTATCAAGATAGGGTAAAAATCTTTTTATCACATCGGCGTTCGCAAAACCTGTGGTTTCTATCGCGGTGTTTATGCCGTTTTCCTTGCATGCTTTGAGCAATGCCACAGCAAAATCAGGTTGCAAGAGGCTCTCGCCACCCGAAAGTGTTATTCCGCCACCCGAACGGTTGTAATAAGGTCTGTCCTGCAAAACCTCGCGCAAAACCTCTTCAACCCTCACATCCTTGCCCATTATTTTGGGTTTTCCGTTTTGCATCATAGTCTCAATCTCGTAAGACTGTGACTCGGGATTACAGCACCAACGGCAACGAAGCGCACAGCCTTTTAAAAATACTATCGTGCGAATACCGGGTCCGTCGTGAGTAGAAAAACGCTGAATATCAAAGATTCTTCCCCTTACAGAAAGATTGTCCAACATCAAAAACCTCCCTGCTCGGTACGGCTTATAATGTCATCCTGCAAAGACCTCGAAAGCGTGGTAAAGAGTGCGCTGTAGCCCGCAACACGAACAACAAGGGATTTGTATTTTTCGGGGTTCTTTTGCGCATCACGAAGCGTTTCACGGCTTACAACGTTAAACTGCATATGCATACCTTTTTGGTCAAAGAAGCCGCGAACTAATGCTACAAAGCTTTCAAGACCGCTCTGTCCTGCCAATGCGCTTGGGTGGAACTTCATATTAAACAGCGTTCCGTTCGACGCGATAAGGTGGTCAAGCTTTGCCACCGAGTTCGCCGCCGCGGTCGGACCCTTGATATCTCTGCCCGCTGCAGGACCTACACCGTCGGCGATAGGCGTATATGCCGCTCTGCCATCAGGTGTCGCGCCTGTTTGTGCGCCAAGCGGCACATTAGCCGACACGGGATAAAGTCCTGCCTGGAACATACCGCCGCGAGGATTTTTATAATTTTCAAGCGGTCTTGTATATGTATAGGCAACATCACGCGCAAAAGCGTCAATTTCGGGGTTGTCGTTACCGTATTTTGGCAACTCCTGAATCATTTCAAGTATCTCGCCGTAGCGCTTTTTATCATCGTCTGATGCACTATTTTTAGATACCGCAAAATAGATTGATTTAATATCTTCTTCCGTAAGGGTCTTGCCGTCTGCCACCAACTTCTGAGCGACCGTTTTGGTAAGTCTTTCGGCAGTAGCGGAATCCATATCAAGACCAAAATTGTTGTCAAGCGCCTCTTTAAGCTCACAAAGCTTTAAAACCTTTTTGTCATACACAAGGGTTTTGACCGCCATAAGCGCATCGGTCATATTCGCTATACCAAAGCCCTGCGGACCTGTAAAGTTGTAAACCGCGCCGCCTTCCTGCAAGCTCTTGCCTCGACCGATACAGTCCTCTATCATACAGGACTGGTAAGGTAAGGGACAACGGCGAGCGTGTGCCATATCAATAGCATTGTCTGCATTTACAAGCAGTTTTATAAAGTAGTTCATCTGAGCCTTGTATGCGTCATAGAACTTTTCAAATGTGGTAAATTCCTGTAGTTCACCCGTACGTAGTCCTACCTGCACGCCCTTATCTACACCGTTTGAGAAAACAAGTTCGAGCGGGCGGCACATATTAAAGAATGCCGCATCGTGCCAACCGTCAGTCTTTGCAGGAGCCTGAGGCTCAACACAACCGATTATGTTGTAGTTTCGGGCATCTTCAAGCGTTACGCCGCGGCTCATAAGCGATGGAATAATAACCTCGTCATTATAATAAGCCGGAAGTCCTACGCCCGTGCGGGTAACCTCTGCCGCACGGAGTAAAAATTCGTGGGGGCTACCGTTCCATACTCGCACCGAGAATGACGGCATAGGAAGCATTACGTGAAGCGTTGCGTTAATGCACATAAACGATACATCGTTTGTAGCATCATTACCGTATTTATCCTGACCGCCTGCTATAAGGTTCTGGAAAAGGCTGTAGCCTGCAAAGCCTTCGGCAGAAGCGGCATCACGAACTTTGTTAAGGTCGTTCAGTTTCACCCATATACAATCCACAAGTTCTTGCGCAAATTCGCGGGTGATTTTACCAGCAGCCAAATCCTTTTCAAAATAAGGATTCATATACTGGTCAAAGCGTCCCGGTGATATTGAGTGTCCGCTTGATTCAACCTGTAAAAGCATCTGTATAAACCAGAACGACTGACAAGCCTCATAAAAACTCTCTGCACCATAGCGCGGAACGCGCGCACAGTTTGCAGCTATTTTTAAAAGCTCTTCGCGGCGGTTAGCATCAGCCTCAGCCGCTGCCATCTGTTTAGCAAGGGTAGCATAGCGGTCGGCATAATTTATAACTGCATCACAGCTTATTATCACCGCCTGTAGAAACGCACTGCGGGAAGCATAATCAGCATCGGCAACATCAAGAGAATTTAAAGCCTCGTTAGCCTCGGCGATAATGCCTTTATAACCTACGGCCAACACCTTGCCGTAATCCACGGTAAAGTGGCCGATACCGTTATAAAAATAGTTGCCAACGGTGAATATGTTGTGTTCTATAGCAGCAAGCGCTTCGGGCGACATATAAGATGTAGCAAGCTCGCTTGTGGTCTTGCCCTTCCAATAAGGATAAACCTCGCGGAGCTTTGCCTTGGTTTCTTCAGATATGTAAAATGGGTCAGCGCTGCGTGTAGCCACAGTATCAAATTCAGCCTCAAGCCACTCGTAAGAATACTCAGGGAATACCTGACAGCCGCGCGGTGCCTTTGAATTGCTACCTACAATCAGTTCTTCAGGGCGGATAGTGATAGGCAGGTTTTCAAGTATATGCGCAAACGCCAAGGCTCTGCGCAAAACTATCGGCTGCCCTTCAGTAGCCTTGTAAGATTCAGTGATAAGCACAGCACGGTCAGCCTCTATCTCGGGCATCTTTGCGTAAAGATGGTCTATAAGACGCTGGATACGCGGCGATTTTTCAATATTTTTTGTATATGTGTATGGCATAGACAATACCTCACTTTACTAATTGCCTTAATTTTACATCAAAACCACACAGATGTCAATAGTAAAACCAATAAAAAACAGAAAAATAAAATAAAAACAAAGATTTTTTCACCACTTTCTTGCAATTTAAGTGGAAAAATCTTTGCAAATGTGGGTTTTAAGTAAAAAATCGGGTGCCCTTTTGCAAAAGAGCACCCGATATATTATATATGTATATACAACTTTATTCTCCTTTATATTTTCGACGCGTTGCAAGTCCCCCGCGTATATGTCGTTCGCTTTTATTTTTTTGCAGCACAGCATTTACCTGATTATACAACTCTCTGTTTATATGCAACAGTCGCTCAGTCACGTCTTTATGAACTGTGGATTTACTTATTTTAAATACTTTCGCGGTAGCGCGCACGGTAGCACCTGTATCTATTATGTGCTTACCCAAAACCTCTGCTCTATCACGTGAAAAATCTCTCATACAATCAACTCCTCAAAGGACTTAATTAATTGTATGAAAATGCATAAAAAATAATTCCTTGTTTTTTAAACTAAGTCAATGAATAACCTTAGTAAATAAATCCATTATATATATTGTACGACTGATATTAAAATTTTGTGCAAAAAACATTGACATTTGTATAGGTATCACTTATAATGTAACGCGTTAACGCTTTAAAGTACTACATTTTGCGGTAAGTTAATCAGTAATAAAAATTACGAGGTTTTTGACTTCGTTATATTTATATAAATCTGTAGTAAACACTACAAGACGGAGCGGGTTGCTTCGTTTTGATTTTTAGCCGTTTGTAGTATTTACTACAAAATTAGGGGGAATGTTTTTGAAGTCAGAAATTATGCGAAAAGCATTGATAGGCAGCGCTATACGCACAATATCCGAGGTAGGCATAGACCACGCCACTACTAAGCTGCTTGCAACCAACGCAGGGTTAAACGAGGTATACATCTACCGCATATTCGGTGGAAAGGACGAATTATTTAAAGAAGCATTTATTTCCATCGATAAATCATTTTCCGATGCTATTCTTAGTTTTTTACCTATTGTATATGACAAATCAATCGATATCAGAGTTCGTTTCAGAAAACTTTTTGAAAAAGTTTGGCAATACGCTTTAGACGATAAGGAGCAGTGCTCATTTTTCATAAGATATTACTATTCACGTTGTTATACAAATGCAATGACGGAGGATCGAAAGAGAATTTATTTTAAAATAATAAAAATATTTGAAACTGCTTTTTCACACGGCGCAGATGCTTGGTGGCTTTTCAATCATATACTTGACGTTATCTTCTCTTCCGCTGTTAAGATATTGCGCGAGGAAATTCCCGATAACAAACAGACCGAAGAAAAAATTTTCGATTTAATTTATTCCGCAATACAACCTCACTTAAAATAACAGTTTTTTAAAAATCAAAACCATACAACAGAAATTTGTTGTATGGTTTTTTTATATAAAATTGATAGCAACTTATTTACTATCGTAAATTTTCGTAGATTATCCCCATAAATGAAAACCATAATAAAAAATAAGAAGGCAACAGCAAAAGAGCCGTTGCCTGACCATATTTTTGACCAAGATATTAAATTGTAATATTTGGCGGAAGAGATAGTTTTTGCATATTGATTTGCTTTAATTCAAACGAAGAGTGTACATATCGGTTTAGTGTGGTTTTAACATCCGAATGACCTAAAATTTCAGAAAGACTTTTAATATCAAAACCCGATTCTATACATCGTGTAGCAAATGTATGCCGCAAACAATGAAAATTCGC
>JAFTTE010000158.1 GCA_017466905.1 Clostridia bacterium
CTTTACCACCCTGCCGTCCTTTATATCAAGACACGGAATAATTCTTTTTGTAATCATCGAGCCGCCTCCAAAGCGTCTTTTAAATCTATTGCGCCTATGTAATAAGCCTTACCTATAATTGCGCCGTAAATGTTCATTTGTCGAAGCTGCTTGACATCGTCGAGTGTTGATACTCCGCCCGATGCTGTAATGTTCATTGAATATTTTTGTGACAATTGCTTGTAAAGTTGGAGGTTGGTGCCTTTCATAGCGCCGTCCTTTGAAATATCGGTACAAATTATATATTTAACGCCAATACTTTGCATATTGCTTAAAAAATCCTCAAGTGTTATCTTCGATTTTTCAAGCCAACCCTTAATGGCAATATATCCGTCTTTTACATCAGCGCCAACAGCAATTTTATCGCCGTATTTTGCTACAGCCGACTTTAAAAACTCGGTATCATTTACGGCGGCTGTACCTAAAATAACACGACCTACGCCTGCTGAAAGATATTTTTCAACAGTTGTCATATCGCGTATACCGCCGCCAATCTCTACAAACAAATCGGTTTCATTGGCAACCTGACGCACTATATCAATGTTTGGTGTAGTGCCGTCTTTGGCGCCTTCTAAATCAACCATATGAATATGAGTGGCTCCACACGATTGGAAATCGTGTGCTATCTCAATTGGGTTTTCACTGTAAACGGTCATATTTTGGTAGTCGCCTTTATAAAGGCGGACTGCCTTTTTATCGTATAAATCTATTGCCGGAAAAATTATCATTTATATATTACTCCATTTCACAAAAAGCGCGCAGTATATTAAGACCTACCTCGCCGCTTTTTTCAGGGTGGAACTGACAGCCCATTATATTGCCATTTTGCACTGCGGCGGTCAGTTCTTTGCCGTATTCAGCGGTGGCAATTACGCTGTCATCGCAGTCAGTTGCATAGTATGAATGAACAAAATACACACAATCATTCGGGCTTATATACTTAAACAAATTACTTTCACGTGTAAAGTGCAACGCATTCCAACCAATGTGCGGAATTTTTAAATTATCGGGTATGCTGCCCTGCATCGGCACAATGCTACCTTTTAAAAGTCCTAAGCCTTTGTGACAGCCGTACTCATAACTTTTTTCAAAAAGCATCTGCATACCAAGGCAAATACCCATTATTTTTTTGCCTTTTTGCGCCTCGCTTATCAGCACCTTATCAAGTCCGCTGTCACGCAGTTTTTTGGCGGCATCCTCGAATGCGCCGACACCCGGCAGTATTATGCGGTCTGCCGATTTTATAACCTCGGGGTCTGCGGTAACAACAATATCAGCGCCTATCTTTTTAAACGAAGAGATAAGCGAAAACAGGTTGCCAACACCATAATCTACTATTGCTATCATGCTATAACACCTTTCGTTGAAGGGATATCATCAGCAAACGCCTTGTCAATGGCTACAGCAGTACGAAGTGTGCGCGCAATCGACTTAAAGCAACCCTCAATAATATGGTGAGAATTAAGCCCCGCAAACTTTACCATATGGGTGGTAATACCCGAATTATATGCAAAAGCATCCCAGAACTCTTTATTTAGCTCGGTGTCAAAGTCGCCAACCTTTTCGGTGGGCATTTCTACCTCATAATAACAGCCGCCTCTGCCCGAAATGTCAACAGCGGTTAAAATCAATGACTCGTCCATAGGCAGTGTAGTATCGCCATAGCGGGTAATACCCTTTTTATCCCCCAAAGCCTCTTTAAAAGCCTGACCGAGTGCTATGCCGATATCCTCGGTAGTGTGGTGATAGTCAACCTCTATGTCCCCCACGCACTTAATGTTTAAATCAAAGCGACCGTGACGGGCAAAAAGTGTCAGCATATGGTCTAAAAAAGGACAACTCGTATCAATGCTCGACTCGCCCTTGCCGTCTAAATTAAGACTGAGTTTTATATCGGTCTCGGCTGTTTTTCTTATAATTTCTGCTTTTCTCATTTATTAATTCTCCTCTAAAATAAGAGTGATAGTTTCGATCAATTTTTGCATTTGCTCGGCAGTACCTATGGTAATGCGGTTATACTGACAAATTGTGTTTTTGGTAAAATA
>JAFTTE010000159.1 GCA_017466905.1 Clostridia bacterium
AGGCGCTATTCGTGAAGCTGTAGGTGAAGAGTGGCAGGGCGTTGGCTCGTGCGGTCCTTTTACCAAAAATTCTGAATACGGTACACACGAATCGCCTGTAATCCAGAATAATGGTGACCCCTGTACCGATTCTTTATACACATCCAATTTTGCAATAATGACACTCAACGAAGCATACGCTGCTGTGGCTTCGGTTGGAAACACCGCTTTGGCAGAAAAATATCAGAAATATGCAAAATCTGTTGCCGATTATCATGTCAGAATTCAGCAGAGCAGCACTAACTCAAAATACAACGGCGCTTGGTTCCGTGGCTTTGACTACGAAAAGTGGGAGGTCTACGGCAGCGACGGTGACGCAGGCTGGGGCATATGGTGTACTGAAACGGGATGGACACAAGCCTGGATATCATCTGCGCTTTCGCTGCGGGCTATGAACACTAATATCTGGGATTATACGCAATCTTCAACTGTCGGCAATCACTTTAAAAAGGTTGAGTCAATTATGCTTAACTTTAAAGACAGTGACCCATATTATCAGCCCGACCTTAGCGTGTACGCCAGCACAACGGGAGGAACGACAAGCGGCACATCGGGAAATACTTCGAGCGGTTCAGCAGGCAACTTATCAGACAACTCGTCTGGCGATGCTGCTGACGGCACTAACGGTAGCACAATCGAAGGTACTGACGGCGAAGTAATTGAGATTATCGAAGAGGTTATCGTAGATGACGGTTCTTCTGATGAAAAGCAAAGCGACAAGGGCAGCAAATTATGGCTGTGGATTGCCTTATCGGTAGGCGCTGTTATTATCGGCGCAGGCATAACGGTTACTTTGATTTTGCTTAGGAAAAGGAAAGCGAAGGTAAATACTGAGGATTCTGAAATCAATTCAGAAACAAGTGAAAGCAATGCACAAATAAACTAACGTAACAACACCTACTATATTACTATAGTAGGTGTTGTTTTTAGTTTTATAATTGCAATACATTTTTCTTTATGGTAAAATAAATTTAAATTGAGGGGAGGACATGATATGATTGGCTTAAAACGCGGTGCGGTAATGCTTTGCGACCATCAAAAAGAGTGGGAAACAGAGGCTGAAAAAACAATTATTCGTCTTAAAAACATATTGGGTCCTGTAATTCGTGATATTCAGCATGTTGGCAGTACCGCAATAAAAAATATTAAGGCAAAGCCGATAATTGATATCGGTATTGCGGTGAATAGCTTTGACGCCGTTCTTGAATACCAAGAACAGTTAAAAGATGCTGGCTTTTACTATCGCCCAAACTCTGACCTTGGCGAACAGTTGCTGTTTGCAAGTGGCAGTCTTTATGAGCGCACAGGCGACCTGCAAACGCATTTTATACATATTGTAAAGACCGGCAGTATGGACTGGATAAACTATATAAATTTCCGCGATTATCTTAACCAAAATCCCGACATTGCAAAACAGTACGAGGATTTAAAGGTGTCTCTCGCTGAAAAAGCACCCGAGGACCGCGGCAGAGAAAAATATTTAAAGGGCAAGCACGATTTTATTGTCTACACACTTCGCAAGGCGCTTGTAAAATCATATCTTGGAAAAACGGTTGATATTAAAATTGACAGGCCTATTGGCTATGTGCACCAAAAAGAAAAATACAGCCTGACATACCCTATAAATTACGGATATATTCAGGGTGTTTTGGGCGGTGACGGCGAAGAGCTTGATGTGTATCTGCTGGGTGTGGACAAGCCTGTCAGCGAGTACAAAGCAAAAATTATAGGAATTGTCCACCGTGAAAACGATGTTGAGGACAAGCTTATCGCCGCACCGGAAAATATTATTTTTAATCAAGCGCAAATTGCCGAGGCAATACATTTTCAGGAGCAGTATTACAAAACTTATATTGAGGCTGTTTATCAAAAATCCTGCGGTGTTGTGGTTTTCAGAACACTGAACGGAAAAAGAGAATACCTCTGCCTTTTGCAAAATCTGTCGGGTACTTACAGCGTGCCAAAAGGTCATATCGAGGCCTTTGAAACCGAAGAAGATTGCGCTCTACGCGAACTGTTTGAAGAAACAGGCATAAAAGCCGAGCTTATTGACGGCTTTAAGGCAGAAATAAGTTATTCGTTCCGCACAAGGTCGGGCGAAAAACACAAAACGGTGGTGTTATTCCTTGCGGAATATAACGGCGAGCTTGATATCGACCATAACGAAATAATAAACTACCAATGGCTCGAAACCGAAAAAGCAAAACAAACCCTGCCAAAAGGCTGCAGTAAAGTGATTGATGATGTGGAGAAGTTTTTAAAATGAAATATCCTAAGATGATTATTTTTGACTATGGTCGCACGCTTTTATGCGAGCCCGAGTTTGACCTAAAACGCGCTACTGTTGAGTTGTTTAAATATGTAACAAAAAATCCAAATGGGTACCAAATGGAAGATGTGTGTAGTTATGCCGATGAGATATACGACAAACACATAAACAGTATTCGCAATAGTGGTTATGATGTAGGGAAACAAACTATTGATAAACTAATTTATGAGCGTCTTGGTATTGAATTTTCACTTACACCGCTTGAAATGGAAATAGTGTTTTGGCGTGGTGCGTCAAAAGGTGACATTATGCCAAATGCTGACAAAATTATTGATTATATTAATCAAAAGGGAATACGAAGTGCGGTTATCAGTAATCTTATTTATTCCGGCGATGCACTTACCGAGCGTTTTAATCGACTGCTACCAAATAACAAATTTGAGTTTGTAATGACTTCGAGTGACTATTTATTTAGAAAACCTAATAA
>JAFTTE010000160.1 GCA_017466905.1 Clostridia bacterium
ATAATATAAGAAAAAATCTTCGTTTCATTTTTAATGCCTCATTTCATAATTGATTGGGCATTTTGATTGATTCTCGAGTGTTAAAATAGGGTTGATGTACTGTTTTTGACTGCAAGAAACCCAGTGTTTATGCGGGTTTGCGGAAAAGTCCTATAAGAGCACCCCGACCAATTACCGAATTAAACCTTTATGTATGGTTTGATTCGGTAATTTTTTATTTATCAGGACTTGAAGCGGAGGTTAGAGGTACATAAAATATAATTACAGAGCAATCAAAGATTGATTGCTTAAAAATGTTTTAATAAAGGTTTTATAAAAAGTGAAAAGACGGATAGTTTTTGCTATCCGTCTTTTATTACTGTGTTGATATTTATTCTTTATCCTTATTCATAATCGCTATTGCGAGGTCATTTAGTTGAATATCGTCAACAGGACCCGGTGCGCCCGACATAAGCTCTGCCGAGGTTGCAACCTTGGGGAAGGCGATAACGTCACGCAGTGAATCACTGCCTGTCATTATCATACAAAGTCGGTCAAGACCGATGCCCATACCGCCGTGCGGTGGTGCGCCGTAGCGGAATGCGCCTGTAAGGAAGCCGAATTTTTGTTCTGCCTCTTCGTCGGAAAGACCGAGTGCTCTGAACATCTGCGCCTGAAGCTCGGGATCGGTTATACGAATTGAACCACTAGAAAGCTCGACACCGTTAAGCACCAGGTCATAAGCATTAGCATATACCTTTTCGGGCGCTGATTCGAGGTAGGGAATACACTCGTCAAGCGGCGAAGTGAACGGATGATGCATAGCATCCCAGCTACCTGTTTCCTCGTTATATTCAAAGAACGGGAATTCGGTAATCCATAAGAAATTATACTGATTTTCGGGAATTATGTTAAGACGCTTTGCAACGGTAAGACGCAGTGCACCGAGAACTGAGAGGGTAAGAGCCTTTTTATCAGCTACTATAAACACAACGTCGCCCTTTTGGGCACCTGTACGTTCAAGTATTGCAGCCATTTCATCCTCGGTCATAAACTTAGCGAATGAGCAGGTGGGGGTATCCTCTACCCAGCGGATGAAGGCAAGACCTTTGGCGCCAATGCCCTTTGCCTCTTCGGTAAGCTTGTCAATCTCTTTTCGGGTGTATGTGTCAACAGCATTTTTTGCGGTAATAGCACGTACTGTACCGCCGTTTTTAACTGTATCAGCAAACACACCAAAGCCACAGTTTTCAACAATGTCTGAAATGTCTTTGATTTTCATATCAAAGCGTGTATCAGGCTTATCAGAGCCGTAATCGTTCATAGCATCGTCATAGCGCATACGGGGCAGTGGGGTGGGGATATCCACACCTAAAACCTCGTCGAACAAACGGCTTACATAACCCTCGGCTATAGCGAAAACGTCATCACGCTCCACGAATGACATCTCAAGGTCAATCTGTGTGAACTCGGGCTGACGGTCGGCGCGAAGGTCCTCGTCGCGATAGCATCTTGCGAGTTGCATATAACGGTCAAAGCCCGAAAGCATAAGCAACTGCTTATACATCTGGGGTGACTGCGGCAGCGCAAAGAAACTGCCCTTGTGTATACGGGAGGGAACAAGATAGTCACGCGCGCCCTCGGGTGTAGATTTAATAAGTGTTGGGGTTTCAAGCTCTATAAAGCCGTTTTCGTCAAAGTAATCGCGTGTAACCTTTGCAATTTTGTGACGCATAAGTATATTCTTTTGCAAGTCGGCGCGGCGCAGGTCAAGATAGCGGTATTTAAGACGCAAATCCTCTTTGGCATTGCTGTTTTCAACAATTTCAAAGGGCGGAGTCTTTGATTCGCCCAATACTTTAAGTGTATCAACCTCTATTTCAATCTCACCTGTAGGTATTTCGTTGTTGATTGACGAGCGCATACGCACCTTACCCTTTGCCATAACGACAAATTCGCTGCGGAGCGCGAATGCCTTATCAAATATCTCGCGGTCGGTATTGTCGTCAAAAGCCAATTGCACAATACCTGTGCGGTCACGCAAATCAACAAAGATAAGAGCGCCGAGGTCTCTCTGACGCTGTACCCAGCCGCAGACAACTACTTCTTGTCCTATTTCATTTTTTGTAAGCGTACCGCAGTAGTGGGTGCGCTTTAGTCCGTTCATTCTGTCGAGTTTCAAAAAAACACCTTCTAAATAATTGTATCTTCTAAAGAACTTAATGCATCATCAAGTTTGATTTTCATAAACTGTTCGCTGAAATTATCAAGTGAGATCTCTTCTATTTCGCCTGTAATCATATTTTTGATATTGCACTTGTTTTCAGCAATCTCATTATCGCCTATAACTGTGCTGTAAAGCGCGCCGATTTTATCGGCATATTTCATCTGCGCTTTAAGTCCTCTGCCGCAAACATCGCATTGAGCCTCAAAGCCGTCACGGCGAAGTGATGTGCAAAGCGCGGTAGCCTTTACTGCAGCAGTATCACCCATTGGCGCAATGTAAATATCACATTTTTTGGCTTCGGGGAAATTGGAATTTTGATTTTCGAGGGCGAGCATAAGTCGCTCAATACCCATACCGAAGCCCAAAGCGGAAACTGCAGGACCGCCCATCTGCGATACAAGACCGTCATATCTGCCGCCACCGCAAACGGTTGACTGCGCGCCTATATCGCCCGATACAAACTCAAATACTGTTTTTGTGTAGTAGTCAAGACCGCGCACAATCTGCGGATTTACGGTGTATTTAATACCTGCGGCATCAAGGTGACCTTTAACGCCGTCAAAGTGGTTCTGACACTCGTCACACAAAAAGTCGATAACCTTTGGCGCATCCTTTGCAAGTGCCGAACATACAGGTGACTTGCAGTCGAGTATACGCATTGGGTTGCGGGATAGTCTGTCACGGCAGGTTTCACAAAGAGTATCAATATGAGAAGCGAAGTATTCGCTTAAAGCCTTGTGATAGTTCTTGCGACATTCGGGACAGCCTATAGAATTTATTTCGAGTGAGATATTTTTAATACCCACAGTTTCGAGCACCTGTAATCCTAAGGATATAACCTCGGCATCAGCAGCAGGGGAAGCAGCGCCAAAGCACTCTACACCAAATTGATGAAATTCACGCAGTCTGCCTGCCTGAGGCTTTTCATAGCGGTAACAACCGCCAACGTAGCAAACCTTAACAGGTAATGCGCCGTTAACCAGTCCGTGTTCTATAACACTGCGCACAACGCCTGCGGTAAGCTCGGGTCGTAGTGTTATTGAACGACCGCCCTTATCGTCAAATGTGTACATTTCTTTCTGAACAACATCGGTGGTATCACCAACGCTGCGCTGAAAAACTTCAGTATGCTCGAATACGGGAACGCGAATTTCGCGAAAACCGTAAAGTGATGCAATATCCAACATTTTGCCCTCAACAAACTGAAATTTGTGAGAATCTGCGGGTAACATATCATTCGTGCCTTTTATAGCACGGTTAATTTCTGCCATTTTTAAATAACTTCCTGACTTATATAATTTTTAAGAATTTTTAAGAATTTCACGCCAATCAAGGTCGCCGCGCTCAAGACCGTGGATAAGCACCTCGGCGGTGGCAATATTAGTAGCGACGGGAATGTTATGCACATCACAAAGGCGCAAAAGTGCCTGCTCATCAGGCTCGTTGGGTTTAGGATTAAGCGGATCGCGGAAAAGCAGTAAAAGGTCAATTTCATCACAGCCAATGCGAGAAGCAATCTGCTGTGCACCACCCTGAGAACCCGCTAAAAATCGTGTTATCTGAAGTCCTGTAGCTTCACCAACGGTTTTACCAGTAGTGCCTGTTGCTACAAGATTATGTCGGCTAAGCACTCCGCAGTATGCGATGCAAAACTGAACCATAAGTTCCTTTTTGGCGTCGTGTGCAATTAAAGCGATTGTCATTAAATTTGCCCCCTTGAAAAGTTTATTTTTAGGTTTTCTTATATCTTTTTAATTTTTGGCAACCTTACCTCATTGCCTAAAAGTCTTTGCGATATTCGGTAAAGAGCCTTAAATGCTTTTGAATTTTGTTTGATATTATGTGTTACGCTAAGTAACATTAGGTCAGTGTTTTGTGGAACTATTCCTATAAGCCTGAATCCCGATATATCTATTATATCATCAATGTTGCTGTATATCTTCTTTTTTATATATTCTGCATCAAAGCGGTTAATTATAAGTCGCGCTGAATTTTTGTTTTGCGGCAATGATGCGCAAACAGCGGCAGCATCACGCACTGACACAGGGTCAGGATTGCATATTGTCAAAAACTGCGCGTCATCGCCTATTGCAGTATATAGTGAAAAGTCAAGTCCTGCGGGAAAATCAAAAATCACAACATCATACATTGTTTTAACCTTTTGTGCCAATGCGTCGAGCGCTTGCGCTGTGATATTACCCGGTTGAGCAGGTGCGGGTATAATGCTTATAAGAGGATTTTGCGGTAGGGAATAGGTGCCGTCTGATATGGGTGTACCGTTTAGTATATCTGACAGGTCAAAAACAACTTTGCTCTCTACTCCAAAAAGCAGATCAAGACAACGAAGACCTTCGTCCATATCAACAAGCAATACGCTTTTATTAAGCTTTGAGAAGGCAAGAGCCAAACCACATGAAACGGTTGATTTGCCCGTGCCACCCTTACCTGAGGTAGTAGCTAAACAAATACCCATATTGCGCCACATCTCCTTGCTTTTTCACAGTATTTTACCATAAAAGGTATTTTATGTCAATTAAGAAAAGCCTTAAAATCAACTAATTACAGTAAAAGGTGGTATATCTGAAGCAGTATTTTCAGATGAGGAAAAATATGAATCAAGTATCTGACGAACAAGATTACCCGAAGCATAACTCGATGCACCGTGCTCCAAAACTACCGAAATTGCAATTTCGGGATTATCATAAGGCGCAAATACAATAAATGTCGAATGATCTGCCTTACCCTCTACCTGAGCAGTACCTGTTTTACCGCCGATTTTAATGGGATAGTCACCAAGTGCCGCCTGACCTGTACCGTCTACAGTCACCGACAGCATACCTGTTTTTATAGAAGAAATAGTGCTGTCCTTAAGGCTTATTGTGTTAAGAACAGTAGGCTCACATTCATCATAGGTTTTGGTCATATCATACGATACAATTTTATCGATAAGAGTTGCTTTGTAATGTGTGCCGCCGTTTGCAAAGGTAGCAACATAGTTTGCAAGCTGAAGCGGTGTAAAGGCGTTCATCTGACCAATTGCAATCTGTAAGGTGTCACCGCCAAATCCGTTGGATGTAGGCTCTACCAGAATACCTGCGCTGTCGTTAACCTCAATGCCTGTTTTTACGCCAAGACCGAACTGTTTGAAATAGTCGGTCATTGTGATAGCGCCAACACGGCGACCAAGTTCAAAGAAGAAGTAGTTACAACTTCGTGAAAGCGCTGCGGTAAGTCCCATATGTCCGTGGTAGTGCATACAACTCGGCGTGTAGTCACCGAAATATTTATATGTGCGTTCGCAATAAATAGTTTCACCCGTGTTATAAAGGCTATTTTCAAGCGCCGCCGCCGCAACAATAGGCTTGATTGTAGAGCCTATGGGGTAAACACCCTGAAATGCACGGTCGGTAAGTGGGTTTGTGGGGTCAGCAAGTAAAGCCTCATAATTTTCTGACATTGTGGCTGTGTCGTATGTCGGATAGTTTGCCGAGGTTATGACACCGCCTGTATTAATATCAATTACAACGGCACTTCCTGCTCGCGCGGTACCGCCTTCGCTTTGCAGTGTTCTTACGGTGG
>JAFTTE010000161.1 GCA_017466905.1 Clostridia bacterium
AGTGTTGCGGAAAGCGTGCTTATTAATAACAACCTTTTCGCTAAGACCCTTTGCCCGCGCGGTGCGTATATAGTCAGAGTTCATAACCTCTAACATATTGGTACGGGTCATTCTCATTCGTGCGCCAATACTGAGGATTACTATAGTAAGAATAGGAATAAACATATGTCTTGCATAGTCAAGCAACAGTTCAACGCCCGAAAATGATGCAGTCGCATCAACAAGACCGGATGCCGGGAACCAGCCAAGCTTTAAAGCAAACAGGTCTTTAAGCATCTGACCGAAGAAGAATGACGGCAACGATATACCAATCATAACAAGCACAGTTACAAGATAATCACGAAAGCTGTACTGATGTGTAGCCGCAGTAATACCAAGAGGTATTGCAATTAAAAATTCGAAAACAGTTGCAATAAGAGCGATAGCAAAGGATATACCCATATGCTCAAAAATAACATCGGCTACGGGGATACCATACACGAAGCTTGTGCCTAGGTCAAATCGAGCCAAAGCCCCAAGCCAACTGAAATATCCTTTTAAAATGCCCCAAAAGCTGTTATCACCAAGTCCGTACATCTCATACATAGCGTTTACTGTTTCTTCGCTAACGGTAGCGCCACCCTGATTGATGGCGTTGATTTTATCCTGAATAAAATCAACGGGCATCAATCGGATAAGAAAATAAATAATCATTGAAACGCCAAGTAATATAAATACGGACATTACTAATCTTTTTAAAATATATTTAAACATTAGTTACTCCAAATTATTTAGCAAATTCAACTTCCCAGATTCTATCAAGCGGCGATGAGTAGGGATTCATTTCATCTTCACTGGGAAGGCTGTCACTGCTTATTACCTTTGAGTTGTATGCGTAGAGCACGCTTCTCTGATATACAGGCAGTTCAATTGCAAGGTCAAGAATTTGTTCCATTGCTTCTTTGTAAAGGTCTGAACGCTCATCCTGATCATTAGTTTCGCGAGCCTCGTCAATAAGTTCACTGAGTTCATCAAGAATATCTAATTCTTCGGCAGTACCGCTTGTTTTGAGGTAGTTATAACCCCAAGCAAGTGTACTTGTAGCAGTAGAGTCTTTGTGATATACCTGATATAAGTCAGGGTCGAGTGCTGATGACCAAGCAGCCGCCCAGACTTCAAGTGAACCTGTGTTGATTTTTGTAAGAGCCTGTGTATCACAAACAACCTCAACATCCCAACCTAAGTCGTTAAGAAGCGCAGCAGCATCACGGAACACCTTATATGTCGGGTGGTCCTGCAAGCTTGAGCCAGCAATTGTAAACTTAACAGAAAGTTCGCTATCGCCTGCGCTTACACCTGCTTCTTGCATATATTTTTCAACATTTGCAATTGCAATTTCCTCGCTCCAGCTACCAAGCGGCGGATAGTCAAAACCGTTATCCTCTGCATCTGAACCCTTAGGATATGCCCAGCTTACCTTAGACATCGGCCAGAAAATCTGCTCAGCAGTACCTGCACGATAATAGTCAAGTGCAAGTGATGTATTCATTGCGCACATAATTGCCTTGCGGAGATTTATGTCATTAACCTTTGCAGAGTTAATACCAATATAACCGTAACCGAGCTGGTCTTCTTCAAGAGTAACCATACCCTTTTTAGAAAGAGCCTCGAGTTTTTCATAGTTGTCGGTTGTAAGCTGTGGTGAAATATAGTGAACATTACCCTCTTGCAAAGCGGCAATTGCGTTTGCAGAGCTTACTACCTGATAGCGAATTTTTTCGATCTTTGCATTCTGGATGCCTTCGCCTACTGTGTTAAAGTTTTCGTTAGCTTTGAAATATACAACGTTATTTGTGTAAAATTCACTCTCGGACGGGTTGTCTTTATTCTTTGTATTGGTTGCTTTATAAGAGCCAGCGCCCATAGGAATTTTGATGTTGCGTGTTGACTGAATGGTATCGGTCATAAAGTCAAAGCTTGCAAACTCAACACCGAATTTGTTGTTTTCGATATCAACACCAACACTGCTACCTTCGCCATAATAGTGCTGAGGAGCAATAGTGATTGCAAAGTTCCAGATGGCTTTAGGGTCAATACCGTCTATTGTAACAGAAAGCACATCATATTCGTCGGCATTTTTAACTGTACCGTCATCGTTATGACCTGAAGCAATTTTGTAATCGGTGCCGTTTACAGTAATGGTTTCACCCGCTTTATCGGTGTGACCGAGTGATACGATACCCGAAATGTTTTCAACTGCTAAAGTACCGTCATCTGCGACATTTTCGTGAAGGATAACTTCCTTTGCTTTTGCAGCAAATTCAGTACTAAGAGTATTTGCAGTGCCCCAATATTGCAGAATTATATCCAATTCTCTTGCAATTTTATCGTTAAAGATATAATCAATTGCATCTTCTTTTGACTTGATAGAATCAGGATATGCGGGTGTTAACTTTTTAATCTTGGTACGGTCAATTTTGCCGTCTTCACCCTCTTCATACTCAACCTCTACATAGCCTTCTGTATACATAAAGCAGAAGATTTCATCCTTGAATTCTTCATAAGACTTGTAAGGTTCATCAATATATGATTCCTGTGCGCCAAGATAGTCGTTTTCAAGTTCTTCTTTAAATAATTTCAATGCATATTCATAATCTTCTAACAAATTTTTGTTTGTAACTTCATCAGCATTATTTGAAATTGCAGACTGATAACCGCTGCTTACTGTGTAAGCTGTAATAGCTTTCTTCATAGCATCATAGGCAACTGCGTTTGTAGATGAACTATCCTTTTCAGAATTAAAAAGGTTAATAAGCTCGTTAATGCGAGCAGCCGCACGTGATGATGCCTGTGAAGAAATAAGGTCATCACTGTCGTCTGATGCAGAACCAACCGTCTGAGTGCGATACTCTGAAAGACCTAAAATATCGGTTGAATAAAGTGTGTTAGAGCCTGTGTATACAGGGTCAAGATATACATAGTAGTTAAAAAGTACGTCTTCCATTGTAAGAGGATGTCCGTCAGAGAACTTTATACCGTTTTTAAGAACAAAGTTGTATGTAACGGTGTCATCATCGTTTTCAACAATTTCGTAATCTTTAACAACAACCGCTTCGTCCTCACCGTATGCAACCTGAACCTCGCCGTCAACATACTTAGAACCAAGCATACCGATTTGTGTCATACCTACGATTGTGCCGTCGGGTGCTGATGTGTAAAAGAACGTGTTAAACAATCCGTAAAGCTTCTATGTCATAATAACAAAAGCATCTGAACTGCCGCCACCGCAACCTGCCAGCGCCGACATCATACCTACACACATAACAACGCATAGAACAAGTGAAATAATTCTCTTTTTCATTGTAGTCGCTCCTTTAAATTTATATAAAAAATTTTTTAACTTTCAAAATCAACCGTTACTGTGTTTCCACTAGTGGTAATCATAACGCTGTCAGCATCGTCACCAACTGCAGTACAGTCGATTTCTGCGGTTGCGAGCATTGACGCTTCTCCCATACCGCAAACCAAACCAATTGAATAATCGTCAACGCCAAAATAGCACGATGAATCAATTTGTAAATGGCTGTTTAAAATATTCACATTACTAAGTGTAGCGCTACCAGATATCGTACCTGCAAAAAGACCGTAACTAGTGCCTACCTTACGAGTACCTGCCTTAATCGTAAACGTAACATTTTCAAAATTCAAATCAGAGATATTGGCAGTGTCGGTCAGTTGACCGAAAAGTCCTGCGTTTACCTTCGAGTTATTTGTCTGCGTAGCCTCAACATTTTTAATCGTATGACCGTTACCCTTTATAACACCGCCAAAGTTACCGTACATAAAGGTTGTAGGCCATATTTCATCAGTAAAGTCAAGGTCAGCGAATAACTCGTAATTGCCGTTAAGACTTGCGCTTTCAATAAACTGGTCAACATTGTAAATGCGGTACCACTCACCCTCGGTCCAATCAACATACAGTTTTAAAACCGAATCGGTGGCAGTGCCATCTTTTTCATTAACAACACCCGGATGTGTCAGAGTTTCGCCTGTGAGTTCGTTTGTACCGGCGGCATCAAAATACGCCTTATTGTAGGTATAACCATCTCTTTCAGGGAAATCAAACATTTCAACCGCGCCTGTTTCTTCGTTCCAAGCAGGAACTGACAGCTGCTTTTCACCTGTTGGGTCAAACTGCATAGTGTCTATTAATTCTCCCGAATCAAGCGAATAAAATTCAATTTCAAATAGTGGCACCCACGCAGCATAAAGTGTTAAAGCGGGTTCATCGGCTGAATATTCCTTATTATTGTCGATTTTTAAAACATCATTTTCAAAATCCCATTTTTCAGCATAGGTATAAAACGTATTGCCATCGCTATCGGTGGTTTCTATTCTCTCTTTATACCAACCTGCAAGAAAATGACCGTTTTTTGATGCGGTAAAAGCATCGTTATCACGTCGCGAATCATCGGGAGAAATTAACGCTACAGCTGATTTACCGTCTGTATTAAGAGAGTCAACAATAACCGAAGTATTGGTTGTAAAGGTGCCTCCGTTAGCGTCAAATTTGACGCTAACGGTATATCCCTCGTTGTTATTTGTTTCATAAGGCGTAGTATTTTCACCGCAACCGGAAAGCAAAAATACAAAGGTCAACGCAAGCAAACTAAAAACTAATGATTTAATTTTCTGCTTCATTTTCTTGTGTTTCCTCCTTTGCTGTTTCTATCGCTTTTGTTTCTTTGGGTTGCTTTTTCTCTTTTGCCTTTTTAATCATTTCAATAACTTTTGCTATTACAAGTTTTGCAAACGCCAAAACCTTACGCCAAACAAGTTTTGAAATTTCTACTGTTTTTTGCCATATAATTTTAGCATATTTGATTACTACAGGTTTTGAAGCGCTATACGCTTTTATAACCCAAGTTTTGCATATGTTAAATATCTTTACTGCAAAGGCTGCTACTGCAACTGCTGCTATCTTTATAGCCGCCCATACCTTTATGCCGATGGGTTTAAAGAATTCGCCTATCTTTACAAATATCGGCTTGCAAAACGCGGCAATCTTTGTGATTATCGGCTTTGTGAAAGTTGTTATTTTATCAATAATCGGCTTACAAAAAGCAGTTATCTTGTCCCAGATTGGTTTTAATACCTTTGCAATTTTTTGGATTATAGGCTTGCAGAAGGTAGAAATTTTATCGAATATGGGTTTTGTAAACTTACATAATTGTTCTTTAAATTTCCTGATAAGCAATACTGCGGCAACAATTATCACAGCAATTATTGCCAACACAATTATCCAAACACCAATGTTCGACTTTTTATCATTGTCGGCTGTGTCGTCATCTTTTTTCTGCGCATCTGGGTCAAGTGCTTTTATACGCTGCTCGGCAGATACCAAATCAGAATAGTTTGTAACCAACGCTTGCTGTTCGGTTGTTGCAACCTTGCTGTAAGCTGTACGCGCAGCATCAACCAGAACCTTGTCATCATAGGTTACCCTTTCAGGTATTGCCTTAATAGCGTTAATTGCGTCAACCGCTGTGTCGTCGGGAGCTGCAGGACCGTCGATAGTTAAATCAAAATACTGATTGCAGATAAAAGAATCGTAACCCACGCCGTTTACGGGACGCACCATAGTAAGTTTGTTTTCTACTTTACCTACATAGTCAACAAATGTTGCGCCGTAGAATACATTAGAATACATCTCACCGGTAACATTCCACATAAAGAACGGAACGATTCCCATACCGTTAATTTGTACTTCATTACCGTCATAGTCGGTATATGTACCGTAGTCACCGGCACCGGGTATATTTTCAAAACTACCGTAATACGCAGGGTCAAATTCTTCTTCGAAATTTGGAACATTGTAGCTACCGAAAATCACCATATCAAGCGCATTGCAACCATAGAAAGCCTTATGACCGATTGCTGTTGTTGTATATGGCATTTTAACCCTTACAACATCACTGCCTGCAAATGCATACGCAGTAATTCGGACGGTATCATCAGCCACAACAACATCGTTATTATTGGTACCTGCATATGTAATAAGCTCTAAACCGTTTTCATTCATACAGTAAAGCGAACCGTCAATAACAAATACAGTATCGCTGATTTCATATGTATAAGACTTAACTTGCTTATCTTTACCGTTTACCTCTTGCGTTTCGGTAGTGCTGAACGGTTCCACCTTACACATAGCAAACGGGTTATCGGCGATTTTTTCAATATCTTCGCCAAGCGTTACCTTAAACGATGTAAGAGTTTCTTTAATAAATACATTTCTACCGATTTTAACAGCAGCAGTAAGGTCCGCCGATGTAATTGCGGTATATGCAAATGCGTAATCGCCGATATTTTCTACACATTTAAGATTTTCAACTGTGTTAAGCGGATCACAGTATGAGAACGCGCCTTCGCCTATATCGGCTGTCTTTTCACCAAGCTTTACAGTACCGAGTAAACGGTTAGAAACGAATGCATACTTACCTACCGTTTCTGCGCCGGAGATGTCTACGTTTTCAAGGCCGCATTCCATAAATGCATATTCGCCGATTGTTTCAACATTGGTAAGATTTATATTCTTAAGAGCATCACAGCCTGCAAAGGTGTATTGCTTTATCTCGATAATATCGTCACCGAGTTTTACATTTACAAGATTGCGGCAATATGAGAATGCATATTCACCAAGACTTTCAGCTGATGAAATATCTGCGCTTTCTATCTGAGGACCGTGATATGTATATCTGTAGTACCCTTCTGAATTAACAGCGGCAACGGTCATACCTTCATCAAGACAAGCGTAATATACGTCACCCGAAATAGCATAGTCGCCGATTGATTTTGCCTTAGACAAATCAATATTTTTAAGACTTGAAGTGTTATAGAACGCCATCTTGCCGATTTCGGCATTCTCGCCTAAAACAACTGTTTCAAGACTTGCGGCATTAGAGAATGCGTTTTCGCCAATTACAGCATCTTTTCCAATGGTAAGTGAAGTAAGCGGCGATGAGAATACATATCTGAAGAATTTTTGCTCACCCTCCATATACATCTCAACCTTAAACGCCTGATCCTTATCCATACTGAAGGCATAGTCGCCTATCGTAACACCATCGCCGATAACAACGGTTGCAAGGTCAACACATTCGCTGAAGGTTCCCTCTGCAATTTCCATCTTATCTGGAACTGTAACCGATGTAAGCTTTGTAAACGAGAAAGCGTATTTGCCGATTTCTACCTTTTCGTCAAGAGCAGGCATCTCGGTTATCGAAGCTTCAAAGAAGGCATAATCGCCGATTTCCTTAAGTTCGCCCAAAGCAACAGTCGCAAGGCTCTTGTTAGAAGCAAGACCGTACTCACCTACAGAAGTAACCTTATCCATAACAACCGATGTGATTTTCTGGTTGTGAGAGAAGGCGCCCTTGCCAATTTCGGTAACCTTTTTGCCACCTATATTTTCATAGGTAAATTCACCCTCTACGAGCGGTGATACGGCAATCAGCTCTTTACTGTCGGCAGATAAAATATAATCTTTTTTCTGTACTTTATAGTTTTTATTACCGTCTTCAATTTCAAATTCAGAAATCTTGGTATCTCTAAATGCGAATACGCCGATATCGTTAACATCAGAACCGATAGTAACCTTTTCCATATCGTCGCACTCATAGAACATACCCTCAGGAAGAACAGAAGAATTTACATAAAATTCTTTAAGTGATTCACAGCCTGTAAATGCATACGCACCGTACTTAACCTTTTTGGCATCAATAGTAACATCGGTAAGCTTTTTACAGCCAGCAAACGCATACTGACCTACTGAATATAGGTTTTCACCAAGAACAATGCCTTTTAGCTTTTGGTTGCCAGCAAACGCATAGTCAGAAATTACGCAAGCGGAAGGCAGTTCCAAGGTGTCACGAAGGTCACAGTTTTCGAAAGCATTCTGGTTGATAATCTTAAGATTGTTTTCACCGCTGAATGTAATCTTCTGAAGTGAAGTACAACC
>JAFTTE010000162.1 GCA_017466905.1 Clostridia bacterium
AATACTTATTTCTACTGCAGAAGAGCTTGCATGGGTTATACTGCAATCAGGCGCTGCGGGTGCTGGTGTGACATATAAGGTAGCTGACGGTATAACAGCGTTTTATATGAACGAAAACACTGCCGACCTTACACTCGAGCAGGTTAAAAACAGCCTCGGCGGCAATAACACAAATGCTTGGGAATGTCAGGGTAATGCATTCCAAGGTACGCTTGACGGCAACGGCGTTGCAATTTACGGTCTTTACTCTGTAGGAACAACAAATGATACAAAGGGTGCCTATGGCGCGCTTGTGCCCACAGCAACAGGAAACGTAACGGTTAAAAACATAGCCGTTAAAAATTCATACATCGGCGGATATCTTTATGCCTCTGCTATAATTGGTTATGCTGCCGACGGTGCGCTTACGGCACTTACCGTAGAAAAATGTGTTATTACAAATAACTATATATACCAGACAAGAACCGCATCATCAAGCGGCGGTAAAAATTACTCGGTTGGTGTGCTCGGCGGTTATATATCTGCTGCAACAGAGTCAGCATCTGTTACAATGGATAACTGTTTGATTTACGGTAACGAGCTCTATTCGGGAATGCCCGGCAACATTTCTGCAACTATAGCGCGTTTTAATACAAGTTCAGCTAATGCAGAAAGCGGCTGTTATAAATTTACAAATCTTATAATCAGTGGCGCTGCGCCTTGGTGTGGTAATTTTACCTATTGGGGTAGATATATAGACAATTTCTCAAACGTTTATTCCGATACCGATGCCAGCAAATTTACAAAAACCAGCAACACATTTAGCGACACCTATCTTAATGACGAAACAATATCGGCACAGCTTTATTGTTCGACAAGTACCGGTAAAATTGAAATCATCGACAATGCCAATATGCAGGGTGCTGCGGCAGAAACAAATATGCCAAACCTTGATTGGACTAACACCTGGATTACGATAGAAGATAATTATCCTGCACTTCGAGTATTTTATAATGCTACAGGTGATGATAGTGGCGACGGCAGCGAAGGTGATGAGGGTGACGATAACCACACCACACCTGACGGCGCGTGGGACGGTACAGCCGCTACAAGTTACGCCGACGGCGACGGAACCGAAGCTAACCCATTTATTATAGAAAACGTTGCACAGCTTTACAAAATGGTAAAGGACGGCGGTGAAGATGCAAGCGGAAACGCCGCGTACTTTAAGGTAAAAGACGGTGTTTACGACCTGTATGCCAACCCCGTCGAGGGTATGACCTCTGATGAGATAAAGGCATATTTTGCAGACTCTACCACCTACAAGGCTGTTTGGGATCCTCAAACTACAGAATTCAACGGAACATTTGACGGTAACGGAGTAAATATACACGGTCTTTACAATGTAAAAGCTGCCACGAGCGCAGGCGTTGCATTTTTACCCCGTGTTTCTAATTCAAAGGCATTTATAAACAACGTACAGTTCAGCGATTGCTACTTTGAAAACACGGGCTCATTCGCCTCTGGAACGTCTGCTGCCGTTCTTGTTGGCAGATCTGACAATTCTGATATAAGCTTTAACAATGTTGCGGTTTGCAATTCTACCGCAAAATGCGCGGCATACGTTGCTGCTGTGTTTGTTGCACAAAACGGTGCCACCGTTACAATTGATACGGCATTTACAAGCGGAAACACCCTTTATTCCGAATATTATTACAGCGAGTCTCTTACCTATACCTACGAGGGTATTCTTTACGGTAATACGTCTGGCTATCTTTACACCATAAAGAATTCCGTTTTCACCGAAACAGACGAATATATGTCTCGAGTTCATTATAATGTTAGTATCAAGTTTGAAAACTCTTATGTTGCAGCACTTACCGCTTCAAGTATAACGGGTATCAGCGTTTCGGAAATATCACAAAGCAATATGATAGGCGCGTCGGCGCAGACAAATATGCCCGACCTTGACTGGACTACGTGGATTCTTACCGATTCTTACCCCGTAATCGCGGCGCTTCACGATTTGACTTACACAACCACTGGTGATAGCGGACATACCATTACTTGCGGTGACTGTGATATTTCAATAAGTCTTGAGTCACATAATTACAACAGTAATTACGTTTGTACCTTGTGTGCATTTGAGCACAGTCACACCTTGGTAGATAGCGGCATAGATTATGACGCCACCTGTGTAGATAGCGGTGTTATGAATGTAAAATGTGAATATTGCGATTACACTTCAACCCGCGAAATCTGTGCTAAAAATCATATATTCGGCGAGGTTATCGCGGCTACTGCAGGCGACTGTCAGACCGAGGCTACGGTAGCGTACAAGACCTGTTCACAGTGTGAGCTTTGCTTTACACCCGAAGAAGACGTAACCTCTATCAATCCGCTTGACCACATTGGCACAGGCTATACCGCACGTCATAATTGGGTAGAGCAAACCCCGATTGAATTTGTATGTGCAAACAAAACAGTCCAATACTTTAAATGCTCTGTATGCGATAAATACCTTGTAGAAGGTGTTATGACCGACGCTGCTCCATCTGCCGAGGGTGATGCGCACATAGCATCGGGCAACTACGAGATAACCGAAAGCAATCACGCTGACATTTGCAGTGTTTGCGGCGAAAGCTATGACACACAGGTACACACCGATGCAAACAGTGACAGTATTTGTGATATATGCGGTTGGCCCTGCGGCGAGCATATATTTGACGGCGCAAGCATTACTCTTACAGATAGCATCGCTGTAAACTACAAGATTAAAAAATCGGTAGTCGGCGTGCTGGGTTACAGCAATTTGTATATCAAATTTACATTCTGTGGCAATGAGTACACTGTGAGCGAATATACCGAAGACGATACGTATTATGTATTTACGTTTGATAACATAGCTCCTCACCGTATGAGCGATACAATCTATGCGACGTTTTACGGAACAAAGGGCGACACAATCTATGAGTCCGAAAAATGCGAATACAGTGTAAGAAAATACTGTAGCAATATGCTTGAAAAGTACAGCGACGATACAGAACTTCGCACCTTGCTTGTAGATTTACTTAACTACGGCGCACAGTCACAAATTTATACCGATTACAATACAAGTGACCTTGCAAATGCGGCTCTTACTGAAGAGCAACAGGCTTGGGCTACAGCCGATGCAGACGTAGAAGCGTGCGTTTCGGTTAAAAATCTTGAATACGCAACCGTAGAAAACCCAACGGTAAGCTGGACGGGCGGCGGGCTGTATCTCAGAGATTCAATAATGATGCGCTTTACCATACAAGCCGACAGCATAAGCGGTCTTACCGTTAAGGTGTCTTGCGGCGGCAAAGAATGGGATATAACAACCGATAACTTTAAATGGCGTGAAGACGGTAAGGGTTATTATGTATACATTGACGGCTTTAACGCAACACAGATGAGAGAGCCTGTATATCTGACAGTTTATAGCGGTGATACGGCGGTAAGCAATACCATCTGCTATAGCGTGGCATCTTATGTGGCAGAAAAGCAGAACGACAGTGACGAGAAATTAACAAGTCTGCTACTGGCTATGATAAAATACGGCGACACGGCGAATACCTATGCTCAAAACCAGTAATTCGTTTTAAAGGAGATTCACAATGGAAAGCATCAATTTTATTAAACCACAAATAGAAATTGTGACTTTAGAGCAAAACGATATTATTGTTACAAGTTTTAAGGATGACATAGGCATTGAGTTGCCTGACGAAGAGTGGTAATAATTATGAAAAAAATAAGCTTTGCAATTTTTTGCCTCATTTCTCTGCTTTGCTTAACGCTTGCGGGCTGCGGTGAAAATCCTGATACCCAAAATCAAAGCTCTGACGTGTCTGTGATTACGTCAAACGACAGTGAAACCAAACAGGATGAGGGCACAGAGCTACCTGAAGTTGATTTTGATACTGATACCAATACGGAACAAAACGGTTCAGGAAGCAATTCTTCGGGCAATACAAATAAAGAGGATGACGAAAAAACGTCATCCTCTACAGAAACCGATAATCAAAATCAAAGCTCGTCCCAAAGCAGCAGTGAAGATACAACTTCTTCAACGGATGATAACACGTCAAGCGATGAAGAAAACCAAGAAGACACCCCCTCAGACGATAGCAGCGAGCCGTCAGAAAACAGCGACGGCAGTATAGAGCTACCGTTTGATAAATGGTAAAAAAACAAGCAAAATCCCTTGCTTTCTAGCAAGGGATTTTTGATTTGTTTTATTTGTAATATTCGGATTTATTTGCTGTGTCTACGATTGTTCTTATGGGTAAATCGTCGTTTTCTGTTATAAGCCCAAGTAATTTGTCCTGTCCGTCAGTTGTAAGCACGGGTGAGGTAATACGCTTAAACTTTTCACAAAGCAACCCTTTAGTCTTTCTTGTACATTAAGCGGTAGGTCTTGTCAATTAGTATCCAGTATATAATTTTCTGATCTGTAATCGGTTTCAAAATGTATAACATCACCATTAAGATTTAACGAACTGATTTTCTGTCTTTTTTTATCGCAATATAACTTACGCCTATCATTCTTATCAGTATCAGCGCAAAGCCTATGTAATGAAAGGTGTATAATTTTTCACCCGAAATGAAAACACCTATAAGAATTGTCACAAGGGTTGATACACCGCTGCACGCCGATGAGGTTGATGCCTGAATACGCGACAGGGCAAAATTGTTCATCGATGTCGCCATAATGGTTGAAACTACGGCTAAAAATACAAAACCTATAAGGTTATCAACATTAAAGTATGGTTTAAAGTAATCAAGTATATCGCCCTTCCATAAGTGTCTTATAACATTTACTGTGTTAAAGGCGACAGCACCCAAAAGGCTTGCAAAATATGTAACTTCAAAGGCGGCAAAATGCTTTGAGCTTTTGCGCGAAAGCACCAAAAACAGTGAGCCCGAAGCCACCGCTAAAATTATAAACAATATACCAAGTGGGGTATCCTTGCCGTCAGAGGAGCTTGTGTTTATACCTATGTATATAACACCTATAATGCCAAGACCTAAAAATATTTTTTGAAGCCAGGTGGTTTTTTCTTTCAGAATAAATGACTCACATACACAAACGCTGATAGGCATTAGCGACAGTATAACACCTGCGGTAACATCGGTGGTCATCGTAAAGCCCAATGTTTCAAACAGCATATAAAGCACAGGTTCAAACAGCGCCGCCAGAAACAGTGATTTTATGTAGGGGTGTTTCTCTGTAGATTTAAAAATATCCTTTATGCCTACATTTATTTTAATAATCTTTGTAACTTTGAGCAACCAAAGAACCGAAAAACTTAATAAAAACCGTAACGCCAATATATCAAGCACATCAACGCCGTTCGCGTCAAGACCTGTGGTAAAAAACTTTGTACTGCCGTAGATAATGTTTTTTAAAACAGTAAACAAATACGCTAAAGCCGTCACACGTATCACTTCCTTTTGCCGATATATATTATCATCTTTTAATCCTATTTGCAAGTATATTTTAAAACAAACCGCGACCTTTTACAAGGGCCGCGGTTTAGGCTTGTTGCGGAAGACAAAATTTAAAAAAGGAAGCTGTTAAAAACAACTATACCGCAACTTATATAAAAAGCAGATGACGATTTCCTGCCTTTTACAATCAGTTTATTCGTCTGGTGATGTGTTTATATAAATTTCTTCGCAAGCAAGTTCGACTTTTTTCAACTCGTACATTGCTTTTTCGACACCGTCGAGCAAAGTTTTGTACATTTTTTCATAATCAGGCATATTTTTACACCCTCCTTTTCAATAATGTTTAAAAATATTTGCTACAACGGCCATTGTTACAAAACAAAAAAGTGCGCAACCGAAGTCACGCACCAAAAAACGATGCTTAACTTCTGTTGCGACACAGTTTACCCTAAGCAGATAATTAAGTTAAGACATACATTTTTTTACAATGTATATCCGCTTAGGAAGAAAATATGTGTCGCACGATTATGATATCACAAAATAAATTTTCCGTCAAGTCATTCGACAAAACATTTCAAAATATGTCAGAAAAACAAAAAATTGCTTTGTAGGGACAGGCGTCCTCGACTGTCCGTTCAGAATGATAATAACATTACATAAAAAATCAATGTGACAAATATTTAAAATTTCATCACATTGATTTTATTTAATCTATAATTTGTTGTACGGACAGTCGAGGACGCCTGTCCCAACAACATTAAATGATTTTCTTGTGTGGGGCGCTTTTTACTTGTATTCAAAATTTTTATTGTCCTGTAAATCTTTTTTATATTTCGCAATATAGTATTTTGCCATATTAAGATTTTGTTCTGAATAGTTCCCGCACTCAATAGGGGAAGCGCCGGGTATATCACCCTCAAAATTTATTACAAAATCGCACATATCAATAACTAAATCATAAACATCCTGCGAAACAAGGTCGCCAAACATTACAAGATAGCAACCTGTTCGGCATCCCATTGGTCCAAAATATACTATGTCGTCTTTTTGTTCGCTGTTACGAAGGTAGGTCGCGCACAGATGCTCTATTGTGTGAAGCGCGGGCACGTCTATCACGGGCTCGCGGTTGGGTGCGGTTATACGCAGGTCAAATGTAGTAACCACTACACCGTCTTTTTTATCGCGGCGCGACACATAAAGTCCGGGCTCTAATATCAAGTGGTTTATTATGAAGCTCTCTATTTTATTCATACTTTATCTCCGGTTTAAAGGTAGGCATTAATTGCAGTTTAAATAAATTCATTTTATGCTTGCGGTCAATAATTTCTTTTTTGTCGGGGTCGTCTATTTTGCCCGTGCGGATATAGCGGTCAAGCTCTGCATAGGTAAAGCCTAAATTTTCTTCGTCGGTTTTGCCGCAAAGACCGTCTATTGGCACCTTGTCAACAAGTGCGTCGGGCAATCCTAATACTCTGCCAATCTCTTTAACCTCGGAAACGGTAAGATTTGCCATAGGTGAAAAATCGCCCGCAGCATCGCCGTAGCGTGTTGAGTAGCCGACCCAGTCCTCTGAAAGATTGCAGGTATTTACCACTCTGCCGTTAAGCGACTGACCTACAAAATAAAGCACCGACATTCTGATTCTTGGCGGCAGATTAACCTTTGACTGTACCGAAACGGGCAAATCAGCAGGCATTGATTTAAAAACACTTTCAACCGCATCTTTTACATTTATTTCATAATGCTTTATCCCTAAATGATTTACAAGCATATACGCCATGTCAATGTCGTGCTGCTCGCCCTGCGGCATAAGCACACCTATAACACGGTCGGCTCCTAAAGCCTCTACGCAAAGAGCCGCCGCAACCGAGCTGTCCTTACCGCCCGAAATGCCGACAACAGCGTTGCAGCCCTTACCGTTTTTTTTAAAAAAATCTTTTATCCAAGCTACACATTCGTTTTTTACCTTTACAGCATTAAACATTTTCCATCGCCTCTTATAATGATTATTATAATATTATACCATAAATTTCAAAAAATCCCAACCGGAATTTAAAATTATTGATATATGCTTTATTTCATCAAATCCGCAAGGGTAATGCCGTCGAAATAGTTGTTTACCATATTGTGAAACTCTTTCCACATAGGCAGCGTGGGGCAGGTGTCTGCACGGTCGCACTCTTTTGCGTTACATTCAAGACAGGCGACAGGGGCAAGTCCACCCTCGGCAAGACGCAGAATATCGCCGACTTTATAATCCTTCGGCTCGCGCGCCAGTCGGTAGCCGCCGCCCTTGCCGTGTACGCCCTCGACATAGTTGTTTTTAGAGAGCACAGGCATAATTTTTTCGATATATTTAAGTGAGAGCTCCTGACGCTCGGCAACGTTTTTCATAGCGGTATAGCCGTCGTTTTGGTGCTGCGCCAAGTCAAGCAATACCCTGAGGGCATAGCGACCACGTGTTGAAATCATCATTTTGCGTTACCTCCACTCATAATTTCTTCTGCATAGCGTACTGTTTCCATAGCATCATGCGCATATTTATCGGCACCTATTTTGTCGGCATAATCCTGTGTTAGCACCGCGCCGCCGACAACCGTTTTGCACCATGGTGCTTTTGCTTTAATCAGCTTTATGGTTTCTTCCATAGCGGGAACGGTAGTGGTCATAAGCGCGCTGAGTCCCACAAGAGGCGCGTGCAATTTGATAACCTTTTGCACAACCGTTTCGGGTGGAACGTCTTTGCCGAGATCCACCACATTAAAGCCGTAGTTTTCAAGTAGCAGCTTTACAATATTTTTGCCTATATCGTGAATATCGCCGTAAACCGTAGCGATTATAAATGTGCCTTTGCTTGACTTATTTTCACTGCCCGCCATAGAGGATTTTATAACCTCAAAGGCGCTTTTTGCAGCCTCGGCGCTCATAAGCAACTGCGGCAGATATACCGTTTTCTTTTCAAAGCCGATGCCCACAGTATTGAGCGCGGGAATAATCTCGTTATTTACTATTTCAAGCGGGGGTATGGTTGAAAGCAGAGCCTTGGTGATTTCGCCTGCTTTTTCCTTAAAGCCTTTTACAACCGCGTGCTGTAATTCTGATGAATATTCCTCTGCTGTTTTTTTCGCGGCAGGTGTTGTAGATGCGGTTGGCGCAATTGTAAAACTGTCAGTGTTCCGGATATAATCCGCGCAGTTTTCGTCAAGACCTTTAAGCGCTTTATAGGTGTAATAGGTTTTGCGTATTTCTGAAGAATATGGGTTCATAATTGCGGCTGACAAGCCGTTTTCGAGAGCTAAAGCAAAGAATGTGCCGTTTATCGCGTCGCGGTTTGGCAGACCGAAAGATACGTTTGATACACCCAAAGAGGTGTGACAGCCGAGCTCGGTTTTAATTTTGCGCAGGGATTCAAGCGTTGCAAGAGCCGCGTGTGTTTCGGCGCTGATTGTCATAGCGAGTGTGTCAAATATAATGTCTTTTTTATCTATACCGTACTCACGCGCGGTGGCGAGTATCTTTTCGGCAATTTGGAATCTGCCGTCAGCCGTTTCGGGAATACCGCTTTCATCAAGGGTGAGCGCTACTACCAAGCCGCCGTATTTTTTAACAAGGGGGAAGACTGCCGCCATATTGTCGGCTTTGCCGTTTACCGAGTTTATCATCGCCTTGCCGTTATAGCGGCGAAGCGCCGTTTCCATAGCGGTAATATCGGCAGTGTCTATCTGTAGCGGCAGGTTTATTATCGCCTGCAATTCGCAAACGGCGGTTTTAAGCGTTTGTACCTCGTCAATATCGGGGAGCCCTACATTAACATCGAGTATATGCACGCCTTTTTCCTGCTGATTTACACCTTCGGTGAGGATATAATCAATATCGTTTTCAATCAATGCTTGTTTAAAACGCTTTTTGCCCGTGGGGTTTATGCGCTCGCCTATAAGAATAGGTGAATCACCGAATTTTACGGCGTGGGTATAAGACGATACAACCGTCAGATTCTTGTCAGACAAAGGAACGGGTGAGTAATCGTTTGTTTTGTCAGTGAGCGCCTTGATATATTCGGGTGTGGTGCCGCAACAGCCACCCACAACACGAACACCTTTTTTAATAAGCGCGGCAACTTCATCGGCAAAATCATTGGCGGTAACGTCAAACACCGTTTTGCCGTCTACCGACTTTGGAAGTCCCGCATTCGGTTTTAAAATTACGGGGACACTGGCATTTTCGATTAATTCGAGCGCTACACCGCGCAGTTGACGGGGTCCAAGCGAGCAATTTGCGCCCAAAGCGTCAATGCCCATACCCTCAAGAAGCGCAACCATTGCGGCGGGGGAGGCTCCCGTCATAAGCTTGCCGTCTTCGCCGTATGCGTTAGAAACAATTACAGGCAAATCGCTGTTTTCTTTTGCGGCAAGTAGCGCTGCCTTGGTTTCGTAACTGTCGTTCATTGTTTCAATTATAATAAGGTCGGCGCCGTATTTTACACCGAGGCTTACGGTTTTTGCAAAAACAGATACAGCATCCTCAAAATCAAGGTCGCCGAGTGGCTTTAATAGTTTACCTGACGGACCTATATCAAGCGCTATAAATTTTTCACTTTTTGATGCGCTTTGACGGGCGGCATTTTTTGCATTAAAAATTGCCGCCATAACAATATTTTCAAGCTCGTTGTCATCAAATTTAAGGCTGTTGGCGCCAAAGGTATTGGTGCAGACGACATTACTGCCTGCATCGAAATAGTCTTTATGAATTTTGGTGATAACGTCAGGGTGGGTTATGTTCCAACGCTCGGGGTGTTCACCCGGGGCAAGACCCTCGGACTGTAGCAGCGTACCCATACCGCCGTCAAGATAAACAATATTGTTTTTTAAAAATTCTTTAAAATTCATAAAGCACCTCTGAAAGTACAGTCTTTTTTATCACAAAGAGCGCACTTGTTAGTTGTTGCGTTTTCTTTTTTATTAGTAAGTCCTATTACTGCTGTGACCGATTTTGACGGTGACATCAATAGACTGCTGTTAAGCGTAAGACCTATACGTTTCGAGCAGTCTAACAGGGCAAAAATGTCTTTTTGAGTGTCAAGCGGCAAATCACCGTACCCTGGGCTAAAACGCGGTTTTAAGCCGATGCCCAGCGTATTCTGAATATCCTCACAAAAAGCATCGCAAAGCGCTTCTATCCGTTCGGCACCGATAGCTTGAAGCATAAGCGCGCGGGCGGGTGATATGCGGCCGTATTTTGCAATAAGCCTGTCAATTCCTACACCCACTGTAGCGCCGAAAAGTATAACACAGTCGCAATTTTCAAGATTTTTGGATAAACTTTGCGACTGCGCTTTAAATGTACCGAAATCGCAAATATCGCCCTTTACGGTTACAGGTAACTCACGATAGCAGACTTTATATGTAAGCTTGTCCTGTGCCTCATTTATACAATCGGCTAAAAGCTTATGCGTTTCATTATCTGTCGATTTACAGCCCGCGTATCTCAGAATTTCTTTTTCGCAAAAGGGCGGTGCAGGATATGTTTTGTTTAAAATTACTGAATTCATTTGCTTATTATATCAGAAAGGTTATCCTGTATTTTTGCGGCAACATCGGGCTTGTTCATTGAATAAACGTGAACATTGGTAATGCCGTTTGCGTATAAATCTATAATCTGGTCGGTAGCGTAGGCGATGCCCGCCTGCTTCATAGCGGCAGGGTTGCTACCGAATTTATCAACAAGGCTTTTAAAGCGCTGCGGCATAAATGAGCCAGAAAGTTTGATTGAGCGCTCAACCTGATTAGCGTTTGTAATGGGCATAATACCCGGTATTACAGGCACGGTGATGCCAGCCTCGCGTATTTTATACAAGAAGTTATAAAGCAGGTTATTGTCAAAAAACATTTGCGTGGTAAGAAAATCCACACCTGCGTCAACCTTTTCTTTAAGACGCTTTATATCGTCCTTTTGGTTAGTGCTTTCGGGATGAATTTCGGGGTAGCAGGCGGCACCTATGCAAAAATCACTATCGTAAGATTTTAGTTCGTTTATTAGGTCGATAGCATATTTATAGTCCCAACTGCTGCGGTCTGTGTTTTCAAGCTCTTTTGGTATGTCACCGCGAAGCGCCATAATATTGGTAATGCCAGCCGCCTTGATTTCTTTAATCTTTTGGCTTACGGTGTCGCGTGTGGAAGATACGCAGGTAAGGTGAGCCAAGGTCGGCACACCGTAAAGCTCTTTTATATTTTTAGCAATATCAAGCGTATAGCGGCTTGTTCCGCCGCCTGCGCCATATGTAACGCTCATAAAACTGGGGCGCAGTTTTGCTATTTCTTCGGTAGCGTGTTTGACGTTTTCAAACGAGGTTTCGGTCTTGGGAGGAAAAACCTCAAACGAAAGCGACAACTTATTTTGAGTAATTATATCAATGATTTTCATAACGCTGATACCTTCTTAAAAAATCTTGCAATTATTATACACCCAAACTGGTAGGTAAATCAAGTAAATATTATTATTTTATTGCTCCGCCGCCGAGAACAGTATCACCGTCGTAAAGTACCGCCGCCTGACCCGCTGTGATAGCACGTTGTGCTTCGTCAAAAACAATGTGAACAGTGTTTTTGTCGGTAGGCGTTACAGTTGCCCACTGTTCAGGCTGACGGTAGCGTATTTTTACCTTGCATCGAAATTCGTTTTGTGGGATTTCGCCGCTTATCCAGTTAAAATCAGTTGCAATTGCATCGTTGTGAAATAGGTCATCGTTGCTGCCTAAAACAATGCTGTTGCTCTGCGGACATATATCGCATACATATAGCGGCTTACCACTTGAAATACCAAGTCCCTTTCGCTGCCCTACGGTGTAATTTATGATACCCTTGTGATGCCCCAAAACATTACCTTGTTTATCTACAAAATTTCCATAAGGATACGGTTTTCCTGTGTGCAGTTTGATAACGCTTGCATAGTCACCGTTTGGTACAAAGCAGATATCCTGACTGTCGGGCTTGTCGGCATTGATAAAGCCGTTCTGCTCTGCAACGGTGCGGACTTCGCTTTTTCTCATATCGCCAAGCGGAAATATTGTGTGCGCAAGTTGTTCCTGTGTCATAGAATAAAGCACGTAACTTTGATCCTTGGTTTCGTCAAGTGCTTTTTTAAGCAGAAATTTACCGTTTTGTTCTTCTATTCTTACGTAGTGACCCGTTACAATATAATCACAACCGAGGATTTTCGCACGCTCATAGAGCTTTTCAAACTTCATATAACGGTTACAGTCAATACAGGGGTTTGGGGTAATACCTTTTTCATAACTTTCTATAAATTTGCGGATTACGGTATCACGAAAGGCATCGGTGAAATTAAACACATAAAACGGTAACCCAAGTTTGTATGCAACACTGCGTGCGTCCTCAACATCATCGAGCGAACAGCAGGTGCGAGAGCGTTCTATGCCCGCATCTTCGTTGTGATACAGTTTCATAGTACAACCGATGCAGTCATAGCCTTGTTGTTGCGCTAAATATGCGGCAACACTGCTGTCAACACCACCGCTCATCGCAATAAGAGCTTTCATTTTAACCCTCACAGCAATGACCGCAGCTTTCGCAGTCGGGGAACTGCGCGTGGTCATATTCAATACCGTTTTTCTCGTAATAGTCTTGTAAGGCTTTCTTGATTGCCTCTTCCGCAAGCACAGAACAGTGCAGTTTATGTGCAGGAAGACCGTCAAGCGCCTCTACTACTGCTTTATTTGTAAGAGTCAGCGCTTCTGATACAGCCTTGCCCTTTATAAGCTCGGTCGCCATAGAGCTTGAAGCGATAGCACTGCCACAACCAAAGGTTTCAAACTTGACGTCAACTATGATATCGTTTTCTATTTTTAAATATATCTTCATAATATCTCCGCATTTTGCGTTGCCGACCTCACCAACACCGTCGGCGTTTTCAATTATGCCGACATTACGGGGATTGCGGAAATGGTCCATTACTTTTTCACTGTATAAAGCCATAAATATTACCTCATTTTATAATAAATTCTTGTTTTCCGTTTTCTAAATCGCGCCAGACAGGCGAGATGCTACGCAGATATGCCACAACCTCAGTTACCGCTTTGATTGTGTAATCAATTTCTTGCTCGGTATTTTCTTCTGAAAGTGACAGACGTAGCGAGCCGTGGGCGATATCGTGTACTCTGCCGATTGCAAGCAATACATGGCTTGGGTCAAGCGAGCCTGATGTACACGCCGAGCCTGATGACGCGCAAACGCCCCTATCATCAAGCAGTAAAAGCAGAGATTCACCCTCAATTCCCTCAAAGCAGAAATTTACATTACCGGGGAGTCTTTTTGTTGTATCACCGTTTAAAACAGAGTGGGGGATAGTTGATAATCCGTTTATAAGCTTGTCGCGTAGCACGGTCAGTTTTTTTGCGTTGCAGTCGATATTGCCGACTGCTTCTTCTAATGCCGCCGCCATTCCCATAATCGCAGGGATATTTTCGGTGCCAGCTCGTTTTCCTCTCTCCTGTGCGCCGCCGTCTATAAGATTAGTAAGCCGTATGCCTTTTTTAGCATACAATGCGCCTACACCCTTAGGACCGTGGAATTTATGCGCCGAGAGGGAGAGCATATCAATATTTTGCTCTTTTACATCAATTTTTATGTGGCCGACAGCCTGTACCGCATCGGTATGAAAAAGCACACCTTTTTGGCGGCAGATTTCGCCGATTTGCTTAATAGGCTGAATGGTGCCTATTTCGTTATTTGCATACATAACGGTTACAAGGCAGGTATCTTCGCGGATTGCCTCTTTTACCTTATTTGGTTCGATAATACCGTTTTCGCCGACATTTAAAAGAGTGATTTCAAAGCCTTCTTTTTTAAGCCTGTCCAGCGTGTGCAAAACAGCGTGATGCTCGATTGCTGTGGATATTATATGCTTTTTGCCCTGCCTTTCACCAATACGCGCGGCGGAAATAATCGCCTGATTATCGGCTTCACTGCCGCCTGAGGTAAAGGTGATTTCGCGCGCTTCACAGCCAAGCACTCTGGCAATTCTTTCACGTGCGTTATATAAAGCCTCATTGGCTTCTTGTCCTGCCGAATGCAGACTTGACGGATTTCCGTAAATTTTATCCATAAAAGGCAGCATTGCATCTATTGCTGTTTTACTCATTTTAGTTGTTGCGGCATTATCAAGATATATCATAAATTTCTCCTTATAATTATTTTAAAAGCCGCCGCCTGTTTGTAGGCGACGGCTTAATTAATTTATTCTGCAAAAAGTGGGGTAGAGAGGTATCTGTCGCCGGTATCGGGTAGTAAAACAACTATTGTTTTACCTTCATTTTCGGGTCTCTTTGCAAGTTGGATTGCAGCGTATGCCGCAGCTCCTGAGGAAATACCTACAAGCACACCTTCGTTTTGACCTATCAGTTTGCCTGTAGCGAAAGCATCGTCATTTTCTACAGGAATGATTTCATCATAAACCTTGGTGTTTAAAACATCGGGAACAAAACCCGCGCCGATACCCTGAATTTTGTGAGGTCCTGCAACGCCGGTAGACAGCACTGCAGAAGATGCAGGTTCGACTGCGACAATCTTAACATCCGGCTTTTTAGATTTAAGATATTCGCCAACACCTGTAACGGTGCCGCCCGTGCCAACACCTGCGACAAAGATATCAACCTCGCCGTCGGTATCCTCGTAAATTTCGGGACCTGTGTTTTCGCGGTGGGTTTTGGGGTTAGCAGGGTTTACAAACTGACCGGGTATAAAGCTGTTTGGTATCTCGGCGGCAAGTTCTTCAGCCTTTGCTATTGCGCCCTTCATACCCTTAGCACCTTCGGTGAGGACCAGCTCGGCACCGTATGCTTTCAGCAACTGTCTGCGTTCTACAGACATAGTTTCGGGCATGGTGAGTATAATTCGATATCCGCGAGCGGCTGCAACCGAGGCAAGCCCAATACCGGTATTACCACTTGTAGGCTCAATTATTACCGAGTCAGGTTTTAATTTGCCTGCGGCTTCTGCGTCATCTATCATAGCCTTTGCAATACGGTCTTTAACCGAACCTGCGGGGTTAAAATATTCGAGTTTCGCAAGTATTTTTGCCTTTAAGCCGTATTTTTCTTCAATGTGTGTAAGCTCCAAAAGTGGAGTTCTGCCTATAAGCTGGTCGGCAGATTTATAAATGTTAGACATGGGAATTACCTCCAAATTATTTTACTGCATCAAAACCACGTTGCAGGTCGGCAATTATATCGTCGATATGCTCAGTACCGATAGAAAGACGTATTGTGCTGGATTTAATGCCTTGGTCAGCAAGCTCTTCTTCGCTTAACTGACTGTGTGTAGTGGTTGCGGGGTGAATAACAAGGCTCTTAACATCGGCAACATTTGCAAGCAGCGAGAAAATCTCAAGACTGTCGATAAACTGATGAGCCTCTGCCTGACCGCCCTTGATTTCAAATGTGAAGATAGAAGCGCCGCCGTTGGGGAAATACTTTTTATATAAATCGTGCTGCGGATGGTCGGGTAGGGATGGGTGATTAACCTTTTCTACCTGCGGGTGACTGCTCAAGAATTCAACCACCTTTTTGGTGTTTTCAGCGTGGCGCTCAAGTCGAAGTGATAATGTTTCGATACCCTGAAGCAGCAGGAATGCCGATATGGGCGCGAGTGTAGCGCCTGTATCACGCAGAAGTATTGCGCGAATATAGGTAACAAATGCGGCAGGACCTACTGCCTTTACAAATGATACACCGTGATAGCTGGGGTTAGGATCTGCTATTGCGGGGTATTTGCCCGAAGCCGCCCAGTCAAATTTACCTGAGTCAACAATCACACCGCCAAGAGTTGTACCGTGACCGCCAAGGAATTTAGTAGCGGAATGTACCACAATATCTGCGCCGTGCTCGATAGGACGGATAAGATAGGGTGTACCAAAGGTGTTATCTACTACGAGCGGTAAACCGTGCTTGTGAGCAAGAGAAGCTAACGCATCAATATCGGGGATATCGCTGTTGGGGTTGCCTAAAGTTTCAATATATATTGCTCTTGTGTTATCCTGAATAGCATTTTCAACTTCAGCGAGATTATGAATATCTACAAAAGTTGCGGTAATGCCAAAGTTTGGCAGTGTATGAGCAAGCAGGTTATAGCTGCCGCCATAGATGGTCTTTTGCGCTACAAAGTGACCGCCGTTCTGACCCAAAGCTTCAAGCGTATAGCTGATAGCTGCAGCGCCCGAAGCGAGAGCCAAAGCCGCTACGCCGCCCTCAAGCGCCGCAACACGTTTTTCTAAAACGTCTTGTGTTGAGTTGGTAAGTCTGCCGTAAATATTACCTGCGTCTGCCAGACCAAAGCGAGCAGCCGCGTGAGCGGAATTTTTAAATACATAAGATGTTGTCTGATAAATCGGCACTGCGCGTGCATCGGTGGCGGGGTCGGGTGATTCCTGACCTACGTGTAATTGTAATGTTTCGAATTTATAGTTTGACATAAAAAGATTTTCCTTTCGTTTTTAGAATATGAAGATTTGTAAGTTAAAATGACTAACATCGACACATTCGTCCAAAACGAAAGTTTGCTCTGACGAGCTTTTCAAAATAATTTTCCATAAGCTTTGCCCACTTTACAAAATAATAAATCGAGAGACTCCGATAAAGTCTCTCAATTGTAAACAAATGTTATTCCGCACAATTCAGGCGGTCAAGCGTTTTGCAATACGGTTGGAGAACATATCGGGTGTTTTAGCGCAAGAAATCATGCGCATACAGCAAGTCTGCATACACATCCCCATCGTCATAATAGTGGTGAAAACGAGGTTTTTCATGACTAAGTTCTCCTCCCTTTTGAATTACCTACCATTTAGGTTGGTATAAGTATAGCACCATTTTCCTACCTTGTCAATAGGTAAATAGAAAAATTTTTAAAAATTTTCCAAATAAAAAAAGACAGCGCTGTAAAACGCGGTTTTTATATTCTGGTATTACTTCAATAATCGGTGCAGAAATAAACGTTGAACTTACATCGAAAAACCTGAAATAGAACCTGACAGCAACGTGATTTTGAACGGCAGTGCCACAAACGACAACTTATGGCATATATATGTATAGTAACTTTTTGAACGGAGTGAAAAAATGAATCACCTGCCCGATAACATTTTAAAAAAAACCAATGAAGCGGCAATCTATAATTTGTATTTATATTTAGCGCATATAACAGCGCCTGCCGAGAATGCCGCATTGCAATCCATTATAACTGACTTGGAAATTAATTTAAAAAGCGGCGCAACGCATACCTGGAACAGCAGAGATATATACCGTTTGAGTATTCTTATAAACGCTGTAAAACACTGCCCTTTTCTTGCAAAGTCAAAAATCAGTAATCTGACTACATCAAAAAGTGGATTAACTGCTTGCTCGTTCACAAATCAACACGGGGAAACATTTGTTGCTTTCAGAGGTACCGGCAAAGGCGAATGGATTGATAACGGTGAGGGATTATCAGGCGTGCCGGAAGAAAACACATATAAAACCTATGAAAAAAGCGGAATAGTATTATCCCGAAAAACGCTCAAGCATGATTATGCTACCGATCAACAGGTGGAAGCACTTAATTGGTTTTACAGTATTGCCGCCAAAAACGGATGGACTAAAGATAATAAAATTACCCTTAGCGGTCACTCAAAGGGCGGAAACAAGGCTCAGTTTGTTGCAATACACTCTGACTTGGTTGATAGCTGCTACAGCTTTGACGGGCAAGGTTTTTCTACCGAGGCATTAGAATCTTTTAAAACGCAATATGGAGAAAAATTTGAAGTGCGCACGCAGAATATATACAGTTTTTCAACCGACAACGACTATGTTAATGTGTTAGGTGCACGGCTTATGCCGCAAAATAATATTTATTATTTCGAATCGCATATGGGTTTTCATTATCTGGAAGATATGCTTAATGTTAACGGTAGATTTAATCTTCAGAGTGAGCAGGGCGAGCTTTCGCTATATGTAGAAACGATTTCCAAAAAATTAATGGGTATGCCGCCACACATCAGAAAATACGCAACCTTAGGGGTTATGAATATTTTTCAAAGGTTTTTAGGTGAGGGCGCTGCCTTAAACGGAGATATGGTATCCTTTGAACAAACTATTATCGGTATGGGAATTGCGGTTGATCTTTTATTGAGTGAATTTTATTAATCGGCGCAGGTTCAAATCCTTAAATAAAAAATTACCAAACCAAGCCATAAAGGTTTGATTTGGTAATTGGTGCGGGTAACAGGAGTTGAACCTGCACCGAGGAACCCCGACTAGAACCTGAATTTCATAAATAGGTGTGCCGCCAAGTCCCTACGAGTTCCTTGCGGTCCCCTGTGAAACCCCTTATTTATGCGGGTTTTTGACCGAAATTGCCACAAAGCCTTTAACCGTGCGGTCTGCACGGTTTTTCTCATTTTGCGGATATTTGTTAGAAGATTTTTAGAAGTTCCGCTTATTAAACAAAGCAAAATCATATATCTGTGTCATCAAAATGATTCTTAGTGTTTTAAAGTAATATAAATTTAGAATTCTCCAACAAACATTTTGATAAAATTGGCAATTCTTTTAGTGAACAATTAAGTTCTAAAATAGTATGCGTACCGTTTTTGCGTTTCGTTTGAATTAACTTTAAAAATTCCTCTTGAGTAGTGGTTTTTCCAATTAAATAATCCGTATCTTTAATAATAAGTATCTCACAATTCTCAATGTCAAACCATTTTGATTTATCGCCTTGAAGATATAAAAGCAAGGCATTACCAATATCCTTTGCTGCCATGTGGCTTATGTTGAGATTCTTGTTCAATATATTCGTGCTGATGAATGTATCCAATATATTCATGTTATCTAATTAATCACCAATTAACAGATTCTTCTATTTCAACGCGTTGGCTTTGTTTACAATCGGGGCAATAATAGCTTAATGTCAGATTTCCGCCTGAATGACGAACGTGTTTCATATTGCTTTGCACCTTACCACACTTTTCGCATTTATGGCAATAAACATAGTACTGTGAACCGTTCTGCTCTACTATAACGGCACCTTCAATGGCTGCGTAGTAGTAGGTAGGCTCCGGTGTTTCTTCCACAACAGGTGTGTCAGGAATAGAATTTGGGGTACTTTCCACACTCCCCGTTTTAGAACCGCTCTCGTTTGTTTGAACGCTTTCGGTATTACTGCTGTTTTCAGATGTGCTATCATTACTCTCACCACAAGCGGTTAGGCATAGACACAAAAGAAAAACTAAGCTAAGCGATAATACCTTTGTCAATAAATTCTTTTTCATAAAATTACCTCCTGAAATTTTGGTAATTTTATTTTAACAAAAAGCATGGGCAAAAAAGTGGATATCGTCAATTTAGAGCGGCGGCAAAAACCATCAATTTCGAAAGATGACCTTTTTCAAGATTATAATAGGAATAATATACATCTGCTAAGTCTTTTTCCACATCATCTTCCGAACCCTCAAAATAGCAATACATATAATCTTCTTTATCTATAAGGAACATAGGCACAGGTGGAAAATCCTGGGGGCATTTTAGGTGTTGCAGTAATAGTCTAGTAGCTATTTGAGAAGCAGTAAAAATATAGTTTGTGCTTTTGTCGCCAGTGAATAAAGGAGCTGCTGCATATTCTGAAGCGAGAACTGCAAGACGTGTGTAGTTAACGGTTTCATTAACCACACATAAATCCCCCTGTGGTTTTTCTAAGTATAAATTTCGAAAAGACCGGTATGCTTCTAATAACACCCGATTAAAAAGCTTTTCATCGAAAGGAATTTCATTGTTAAGATATTTTTCTTTATTATCAACAAGCATATTCCAATTAACACATATATCTTTTAATTCCATTAATCTTTTCCTCTCATAAAATAAAACCCCCATCAGTTTAAGTATAAAATACCATAACCGATGGGTGAAAAATAGGCTATCCACAAAGTTTGGATTGTCAACTAAGGCATATGCAGTTATATAATAAAGTTTTCACATTCATTAATATATTCTTGAGTTTCAATATTATCTTCTTCCGAAACACTTGTGTTCGCCGTTATAATACGAATATGTTTTGTTTCTTTAATACATCTTTAAAAGTCTCTGCGCGATAGACGTCTTCCCGGTCAGAGTTCAGCATCAACTTTACAGTGCTGCCCGAACTACGAATAAAGGATAAAACATCATCATTCAGTTCAATTTTTTGATTGAAAAATCCGATTGAATTAAAGATGTAATTGTTATAATTATAAACAACGTCAAAAGGATTCTCACAAATTATAACATATCCGCGTTTATAACCATCATAGTTGAATGTGAAGATGTTTTCTTTCGATGTATCAACGGACGGATTAGGTATGTTCAGAAAAGGAGATTGATTAAATCTTTTATCAATCTTTTTAGAAATTAGTCCTAATATTTTACCGGTTGGACCAAAAACGGGAAATGTGATGCTGTGAGATAATATATCTTTTACAAGATTTTCTTTAGTTAAATAGCATAATCCTGAATCAAGGATTTCTTTATCAGAAAAATCTTTGTTTTTAAGACAATTGTAAAGTCCCCACTCCTGATTGTCGGCAAAACCTATTTTGAGAGTTTTGATAGTGCCAAAGCTTATTTTATTTAAAATAAACGTACCATATACACTTTGCTTTTTAATGCACAAACCACTGCGTAAGATTTCATCATCGGTATAATTGTTCTTTTGAAAAAAGTATCGCACTTCATCGTCGTAATTACCGGTCATACAACAAGAAAAGTTTTTATGATAATAGTCTGCGGCTAGTATAAACATATCAGAAAAATCTTTCATAATAACACCCTTTAAATAAAAATTACCCATCGGTTATAATAATAAATACCATAACCGATGGGTAAAAAACGGGCTATCGTCAATTTAATGCGGCAGCAAAACCGATGGGTAAAAAAGGGAAATCAAATTTGTATGTCATTTAATAACCATTCAATATTGATTTCATCTGTATTATTGATTGCAGATAGGTCTTTCATAGGAAATGCTTTTTTTTCAAAGTTTTTTGGTTTTATGTATTGCCAATAATAATTATCTTTATGGCTTTTATCCCATATTTCTTTATTTTTAACTTTTTGTGCAACAATGTAAAGGTTGTCTTGAACACATATCCAGGCAACAACCTTGTTCAAACCATTGTTGCGTACTCGAAGAAGTGCGTGACTATCAATCTTCAAATCTTCTTTTTCGCACAAATCCAAACTATATTCTGAGTTTACAGTTATATGCTCTAATAAATACTTTATCCTTATTTCTTTAAGCAGTGCATCTGCGTTCGACAATAAATCGATCGTTGCTTTAAGAGTGGTGTCTATATCTAATTTATCGTTTAATTTAAGGGCATCTTTAAGTAACTCGAATTTTTTGTTTTTGTTACACATAACTTTTATCACCTCTATAAATTGGTCTATAATATCTTTAACATTCACTGGAGCATATTTGCGTATATCACTGAGCCATTTGTTAATGTTTTTTTGAAAAGAAAGACAATCTATTTCCTTCCCTACAGTTAAATTTTTACGACTTCTATCTGTTGGTTTCCAACCCGTTGGAGTTAAATAATAAATTCTTTCCGAATTGTAGTAGTAAAAATAGTCCGAAAGTTGTGCATCTTGATCGTAGGCCCAAATTTTCACCTCTATAGGGAAAATTTTGTCAGCAATACGGATTACTATGTCAACCCTGCGATCGTTATCTATTTTTTCTTCCAAAAAAACAGTGGCATTTTGAGCTTCAGGTTCGGTTATTGATGTATGCAAAACTTCTTCTGCAAATAATTTAATCGGTAAGCATCCCATTTTATGGCTACCGTTTGGATCTAGCAAATCTCCTATAAAACGGCAGATAATAACCTCTTTTGTTTCAATCCCCAATACACTAAATATATTATATTGACAGGACTTTTCTCCTTCGGAAAGGATTGGCCGGGTTTTATAACTTTCAC
>JAFTTE010000163.1 GCA_017466905.1 Clostridia bacterium
GTAAATATCGGTATATTATGCTTGACAAATTTTACAAATAATATTACAATATATTGTGTGTGGCGTATAAATTTCGTCATAGCAAGAAGTAAAATGTTTTTTTGGAGGAAATAATAATGATTAGTGCCGGCGATTTTAGAAATGGCGTTACTTTTGAAGAGGACGGTCAGGTTTTACAGGTTGTTGAATTCCAGCATGTAAAACCCGGTAAGGGCGCAGCTTTTGTAAGAACAAAGACAAAGAACGTAATTACAGGTGCGGTTATTGAAAAATCTTATAACCCGACTGCAAAGTTCCCAACCGCTTATATTGAGCGCAAGGATATGGAATATTCTTATCAGGATGGCGATCTTTATTACTTTATGGATCAGGAAACATACGAGCTTGAGCCTATTAATGCAGCTGAACTTTCTGACAACTTTAAGTTTGTAAAGGAAAATATGGTATGTAAGGTTCTTTCTTACAAGGGTAAGGTTTTTGGCGTAGAGCCTCCAACATTTGTTGAGCTCACCGTTACCGCTACCGAGCCTGGTTTTGCAGGAAACACTGCTACCAACGCTACCAAGCCAGCAACACTTGAAACAGGTTGCGAAATTCGCGTGCCTCTCTTTATTAACGAGGGCGAAGTTGTTCGTATTGATACCCGCACCGGCGAGTATATGGAACGCGCATAATTTAACCAATGGAGGAAAACACAATGGATATTTGTGAAAAGATTGCTTATATAAAGGGTCTTGCCGAAGGTCTTTCACTTGACAGTGACAGCAAAGAGGGCAAAATTCTTACAGCTATTATCGACCTTTTAGGTGATATTACAGAAGAAATCTGTGACATTGAAGACGCTTGCGACGATATGAGTGAGCAGATTGACGCGGTTGACGAAGATCTCGCTTCTTTAGAAGATATTATCTATGAAGATGATGATTGTGATTGTGACTGCTGCGAAGATGAAGACTGCGATTGCTGCGACGATGAGATTTATGAGGTAGAATGCCCTTCTTGCAACGATGTAATTTATCTTGATGCAGAAATGCTTGAGGACGAAGGCATCGATTGTCCCAACTGCGGCACACACTTAGAGTTTGATTTCGATTGCGATTGCTGTGATGAAGACTGCGATTGCTGCGAAGAAGCAGAATAATATTTATAATTTTAAAATTGCCGTGCCGATTTCGTTTGCTTAACGATGGGGTACGGCTTTTTTGATAAAGGAACTTGTAATGAATAGCACGGAAGTTAAATTGCAGTATGATGTTTGTAAAATTAGTGATAAGGCCGTACCGGTTATAATTGTCGCTGCGGGCAGTTCTACCAGAATGCGGGGTATAAACAAACAGTTTATGCCCATTTTAGGTATTCCTGTAATTGCCCGAACACTTATGACGTTTGAAAGTTGCGCTGATATTTCAAAAATCATAATTGTTACAGCGCGTGACAGTATACCGGATATGCAGCTTATCTGTGAAAAACATATGATAAACAAGGTGACTGATATTGTTACAGGTGGCGACAACCGTCATCAGTCTGTGATGAAGGGTATAGAGCGTCTTGATAAAAACGATTTAAAGGTACTGATACACGATGGCGCAAGGCCTTTTATTGATACGGCGACAATCAGCGCTGTAGCGTGCGCACTCGAAAATTTTGATGCAGCGCTTTGTGTCAGCAAAATAAATGATACAGTCAAAAAAGTAACAGAAGACGGTGTTGTATTATCTACTGTTGACCGCAGTATGCTGTATGCCGCGCAGACACCGCAGGGTGTAGACGTTGGGAAATATAAAAATGCTTGTAATTCCCTTGCGAATGTAGAAGAGTTAACCGATGATGCATCGGTTATGGAAGCGGCTGGCTATAGTGTCAAGGCCGTAATCGGCAGCGGTAGAAATATCAAAATTACCACACCCGATGATATTGCAATTGCCGAGGCATTGGTGAAAGGGGAGAGTGAAGTATGAGAATAGGGCACGGTTATGATGTTCACCGTCTGGTAGAAAATCGAAAACTTATAATAGGCGGAGTGGATATTCCTTATGAAATGGGCCTGCTGGGTCACTCTGATGCCGATGTTTTGCTTCACGCGGTAAGCGATGCGTTGCTTGGCGCCGCGGCGCTTGGCGATATAGGCAAGCATTTTCCCGATACCGACCCTGCATATAAGGGGGTTGATTCAAGAAAATTACTGCGATATGTTGTAAATCTTATAAAAGAAAATGGCTTTAAGGTTGGCAATATTGATTGTACGATTATTGCACAAAAGCCAAAGCTTAAGGATTATATTCAGGATATGCGAAAAAACATCGCAGAGGATTGCAATGTTGATATATTCTGCGTTAATGTAAAAGCAACCACTGAAGAAGGTCTTGGATTTACGGGTGATTTAAGCGGTATATCGGCTCACGCAGTTTGCCTTTTGGAATAACCGAATGGTTTACCTCATAAGATTTATGGGGTGATTATATTTGAAACCGTATGTAACCTTTACTAAAAAAAGATTTTTAATAATTCTTGCTGTGTTTATCTGTGCAGGATTTATCTGCTGTGAAATATATGCCGCAGGTAATAATAACGCAAATGCAAAAACGAACGCTGACAGATTGATTTTTGTTAAAAATTCAGGATATACAGTTCTATCAAATGAACCAATTGTAAAAACGGTCAATATACCCGAATTCTTTTCTGATGTATATGATAATTACAATGCTTTACAGCAGTCGGCAGGATACGATTTATCGTTATATAAAGGCTGTGAAGTGGAAATATATACATATAAAATCAATCCGCCAAGCGGATATGCAGGCGAGTGTGTAATAAATATAATTGTTTATAATGACAGAGTGATAGGTGGTGACATATCCTCAACAGCACTTGGAGGGTTTATGCTGCCGCTTGTTTAAAACAAGGGTGACAGAGTGAAAAAACAAAGACTTGACAAATTTATTTCCAATCAATTAATACTTTCAAGAAAAATTGTGCGCACGGGCATTCAGCGAGGCAGGGCTACCGTAAACGGTACGGTTGTTCGTGATGCGGGAGCCATAATTGATGCTGATAATGACAGTATTGTTTATGAGGGAGCCGCCATAGGCTATAAAGAATATGTGTATATACTGATGAATAAGCCAAAAGGTATTTTATCTGCTTCTAACGATAAGTCGCGTAAAACGGTTGTGGACTTGGTGCCCGAGCATATTAAACGTCAAGGACTTTTTCCCGTTGGCAGACTTGATAAGGATACTACAGGACTTTTACTTATTACAGACGACGGCGTTTTTGCTCACAATTGTATTTCCCCTAAAAAAGCTATATCAAAGTCATATATAGCGGGTCTTGACGGTGCTGTAAACGATGATATGATTATAGGGTTTAAAGAAGGTGTTGTTCTAGCGGATGGAACACATTGCAAGCCCGCAACACTTGAACGTATATCAGAAAATGTTGCGCGAATAATTATTACCGAAGGCAAATACCATCAGATAAAGCGAATGTTCGGTACGGTAGGTTTGGGTGTCAATACATTGCATCGGGAGGCTATCGGGGGACTTGCTCTGCCTGACGGGCTAAACGCAGGCGAATGTATAGAAATGACAAAAGAACAGCTCGAAAACAGCATTTTGAACAAATAAGTGCAAAAGGTTAGATATTTTTAACAAAAGTGTTAAAAAAACATTGTGTGAAATAGTTATAGCATTTATAAGAAAAGTTTGTTATAATACTAAAGTAAATTAGGAATTTTATCAGGAGGTCCATTTTTATGGCAAGTTTATCTCTTCGCAACGTTTACAAAAGATATCCCGGTGGCGTAACCGCGGTATCTGACTTCAACCTTGAAATCAAGGACAAGGAATTTATCGTTTTCGTTGGTCCTTCGGGTTGCGGTAAGTCCACAACTCTTCGTATGGTTGCAGGTCTTGAAGAAATCTCTGAAGGTGAAGTTTATATCGGCGATCGCCTTGTAAACGATGTAGCACCTAAAGACCGCGACATCGCAATGGTTTTCCAGAACTACGCACTTTATCCGCATATGACAGTTTTCGACAATATGGCATTCGGTCTTAAGCTTCGCAAAACACCGAAGGATGAAATTAAGCGCCGTGTTGAAGAGGCTGCTCGCATTCTTGACATTGCTCACCTTCTTGAGCGTAAGCCAAAGGCTTTGTCAGGTGGTCAGCGTCAGCGTGTAGCACTTGGTCGTGCTATCGTTCGTGAACCTAAGGTATTCTTGCTTGACGAACCTCTTTCAAACTTGGATGCTAAGCTTCGTGCACAGATGCGTACCGAGATTTCTAAGCTTCATCAGCGTTTGGGTACAACCTTTATTTACGTTACCCATGACCAGACCGAAGCTATGACAATGGCTAGTCGTATCGTTGTTATGAAGAGCGGTGTTATTCAGCAGGTTGACACACCTCAAAATCTATACCTCTATCCTTGCAATCTTTTCGTTGCAGGCTTTATCGGTTCACCTCAGATGAACTTTATCGAAGCAAAGATTCTTAAAGAAGGCGACGACTTCTTCGCAGAATTCGGTTCGGAAGATACCAAAACCCGTGCAGGTGTTAAGTTCAAGATTAAGCTTCCTGCAGATAAGAACAAGGATGACCGTCTTGTACCTTATATTGACAAGGAAGTTATCATTGGTGTTCGTCCTGAGCATGTTCATAATGAAGAAGATTTGCTTGCAGCAAATCCTGACGGTATTGTTGAGGCAGATGTTGAAGTTACCGAGCTTATGGGTGCTGAAACATACCTTTATATGAATTGTGAAGGTCAGGCTATCAATGCACGTGTTGCTCCTACCAACACAGCTCGTCCCGGCGACAAGATTAAAATCGCTCTTGAAACCAGCAAAATTCATATTTTTGATAAGGATACCGAAATTACAATTTGTAACTAAGGTACTTGAAAGGCTGCGCCGCAATAGCGGCGCAGTTTTTTGTTATTTTAATAATTTTATATGCAATTTAGAAAAATCAAGATTTTTTTATGTTTTTTATAAAAAAGTCTTGATTTTTTCTTTTTGTGGTACTATAATACATTTAAGTGGTGAAAAGTGTATCAAAAACCCATAAAAGTGTATTAAAGTGGTGAAAGGAAGGTGGCAATTATGCTTTATGGCGGATACGACCATACAATAGATAAAAAAGGCAGAATTGCCATACCTGCAAAGCTACGTGATGAGTTTGGCAATTCTTTTATGATTTGCCGCGGTATATACGGTAAAAATTGTATATGCGTTTATCCTACTGAGCAATGGGACAAGCTTGTTGAAAAAATCGGTAATTTGCCATCTGCAAAATCAAGCGTTGTAAAACGTTATTTGTATGAGGGCGCTTTTGAGGTAGAGTTTGATTCACAGGGTAGAATACTTATCCCCGCATCGCTTCGCGAATTTGCTTCGCTTGAAACCGAAGCGCACATAATCGGCGTTGACACCAATCTTGAAATTTGGAATAAAGAGCTTTGGCAGAAAGAAAATTCAGAGTACACACCCGAATCTATTGCTGCTATTGTTAACGAATTGGATTTTTAAGATATGGAATTTAAACATATATCAGTATTGCTGAATGAAACAATCGATTCTTTAAATATCAAGCCTGACGGCATTTATATTGACGGCACAGCGGGCGGAGCAGGGCATTCGCGTGAGATTGCAAAGCGTTTGAGCACCGGTCGCCTTATCGCTTTAGACCGTGACCCGGATGCTGTTAAAACCGCAACCGAACGACTGAAAGACTATAATGCAACAGTTGTACAGTGCAATTTTGCCGATATGAAGCAGGCAATAGACAGTCTTGGCATTGACAAGGTCGACGGAATACTTTTAGATTTAGGCGTATCATCTTATCAGCTTGATAACGGCGAACGTGGTTTCTCTTATAAATACGAAGCTCCGCTTGATATGAGGATGAGCCAAAACGGTATTACTGCCGCTGATTTGATTAATACCTTATCAGTAGATGAGCTTACAAAAATATTTCGCGATTACGGAGAAGAGAAATTTGCATATAAAATTGCAAACAATATAGTTCGTCAACGCGAAATCAAAAAAGTAGAAACCACAACACAGCTTGCAGATATAATAGCGACCTGCTATCCTGCGGCAGCCCGACGTGACGGCAATCCCGCCAGAAAATGCTTTCAGGCGCTCAGAATAGCTGTAAATGACGAATTGGGTAGTCTTGAACGCGCTTTAGATATGGCGTTTGATATGCTGAATGTTGGCGGTGTTCTTTCGATTATAACTTTCCACTCGCTTGAAGATAGAATAGTTAAACAACGTTTTAAAGAGTATTGCACCGGCTGTATCTGCCCGCCAGATTTTCCCGTATGTGTATGTGGTAAGAAACCTCGTGGCAGATTGCAATTTAAAAAGCCTGTTACAGCAACCGAAGGAGAATTGGCGGTAAATCAGCGTAGCCGAAGTGCAAAGCTACGTGCAATCGTAAAATTATAAATAGGATTATTAAGATAAAGGATGGAGGAAATACGGTGGACAATTTAAAATATTATAATGATAGTCTGGCGTACGATTTTGAAATGTTTATGCCGCGTTCGGCAGAACCCATAAGAAAAGATAATATTGTTAAATTGCCTCAAACCAAGCAACAGCGTCGCGCGAAAAATCGCGCCGTAAAGCGTGTTTCAGCATCGGCATTTGCTGTTATGACAACAGTTTTTGTGCTTGCAGCAATGTGCGGTAATATCTTTTTAAGACTTCAGATAAACGAGGTAAACTCTAAAATTAATGATGTTAAAAGTGAAATTAATGCGCTTGAGAGTCAAAAAACAAGTCTGGAGGTAGAGCTTGAGCGTGTAATATCATATTCTAATATCGAGCTTGAAGCAGCCGAAATAGGTATGCAAAAGATGGATAAAAACCAAGTTAAGTATATAAGGGTTAATGACAAAAATACTGCCGTTACAAAAGACGGTGAGACAATTTTAAGCAATGGAGATTAAAGTGATACTTTTTTGAGAAGAGTAATATAATATTAACGATGAATACGAGAGTTGCGGCAAAAAAGCCAACTCTCGTTTTCAAGCATAGAAAAGATAAGAAGATTTAAGTAAGGAGGTTGGGCATAATGTCAGTTAGACCAAATAAGCTTATGCTTAAAAGATCGTTTATTGTTATGGTTATAGTTGTTTTGTGCCTTACCTTGATTTCAAGTAGCAGCCTTGTAAGAATTATGATTGTAAAGGGTGAGGAATATCAGGCAAAGGCATCAGAGCAACAGCTTTATGATAGCCTTATAACTGCACCGCGCGGCGATATTTATGATAGCAATATGAACCTTCTCGCGACAAGTTCACCTGCCTGGACGGTATATCTTACACCTAACGGAATTAACAAGCTTGACGACCCGGATACAGCAGAACAGATACGAAAAACCATTTCAGATGGTCTGTCGTCAATACTCGGAATGGAATATGATGAAATTTATGAGTTAACTCAGAAAAAATCATATTACGTTATTGTAAAAAAGAAAATTGAGCAGGAAACCGTTGAACAGATAAGGCAGTTTATTTTGGACAATGAGGAGCTTGAGATAGCAAGCTACATAGGTCTTGACGAAACTACCAAACGTTATTATCCAAATGATTCTTTAGCATCAACGGTGCTTGGATTTGTAGGCGATGATAATCAAGGACTTGCAGGTCTTGAAAGTTATTATGATAATGAACTGACGGGTGTTGCAGGAAGAGTTGTTGCCGCCAAAAATGCCAAGGGCACTGATATGATTTTCAGCTATGAAAAGGTCGAGGAGGCAAAGCAGGGCAACTCGCTGGTACTTACCCTTGATTCCTATATTCAGTATGTTTGCGAGAAATATCTTGATATTGCGGTAGAACAGGAGCAGATTAAAGAGCGTGGCGCCGTAATTGCTATGAATGTAAACACGGGCGCAATACTTGGAATGGCGGTAAGCGGCGACTTTAATCCAAACGAACCCTTTGTTTTATCTGCCGAAGACCAAGCGATAGTGGATGCTATTACTGACGAAGAAGAAAAGTCTGCTAAACGCAGTGAGCTGCTTAACCGTCAGTGGCGAAATAAGGCTGTGTCGGATACCTACGAGCCTGGCTCGGTATTTAAAATATTTACTGCTGCTGTTGCTTTAGAAGAGAATCTTGTAAAGGCAAACAGCACCTTTACGTGTAATCATTCTTATATTGTGGCAGGACGTAAATATCACTGTCACGATAAAAAAGGTGGTCACGGCACACAAACATTACAGCAATCTATCTCCAATTCGTGCAACCCTGCCTTTATTCAAATTGGTCAGTTAATAGGTACAGATACTTTTTCAAAGTATTTTGAGGCCTTTAATCTTACGGGTAAAACAGGTATCGATTTGCCTGGTGAGGCATCGCCATATTATCATGAGGATAGAGGTCCTACAGAGTTAGCGTCTTCTTCGTTCGGTCAGACCTTTAATATTACACCTATTCAGATGATAAGCCTTGCTGCAACTGCGGTAAATGGCGGGTACTCCGTCACACCGCATCTGGTTGATAAAATAATAGATAGTGACAATAATGTTATTGAAAGCTTTTCAAATGAAAATCGAAGACAGGTGGTTTCGGAAACAACCTCGGCAACCATGCGCACAATGCTTGAATACGTAGTAGAAAACGGCGCTAAAAACGGCATTGTTTCTGGCTATCGTGTGGGCGGAAAAACAGGCACATCGCAAAAGATGTCTAAAATTCTTTCTACCGGTAACTCACACCTTTATATTGGTTCTTACGTAGGTATTGCGCCTATAGATGATCCTGAAATTGCTGTATTTGTAATGCTTGATGAGCCGTCAGGCGCTAATTATTACGGTGGCATTATTTCAGCGCCTGTAGGTTCCAAGATTATGACTGACATTTTGCCATATATGGGTTATGAACCGCAGTATACAGAAGAAGAACTTGAGAAAATTTCTGTTTCAGTTCCCGATGTTACAGGTGATGAAATCTCAGCAGCAAAGACAAAAATCAACAGTTCAAAGCTGTCATACAAGGTTATCGGTGACGGAGAAACCGTAGTAAAACAGTTGCCCGAAGCAGGCAATTCGGTTTATAATGGGGGAATGGTAATACTTTATACCGAAGAAAGCGAATCACAAACCGTAACAGTACCTAATCTTATAGGACTAACAGCCGGCGAGGTTAATTCTGCAGCGGCTTCTGCAGGTATAAATGTTGAGTTTTCTGGAAGCATATCATCAAGTACGGTTTTATCTTATGATCAGGATATCAAAGCCGGTGAAACCGTATCGCTTGGTCAGATAGTTACAGTTTATTTCCGTGATGAGGCCTCTGCCGATATGGCAGAAAACGATGTTTCGGAATAAGCTTGATAATGGTTATTATTAGGAGTAAAAAATGTTATTAAAAAACCTTATACCAAACATAGATACCAATCTTTGCAATATTGATATATGCGGTATCACCAATGATTCACGCAAGGTTAAAGGCGGATATGCCTTTGTTTGCATATCAGGTGTTACTGATGACGGGCATAAGTATGCGCAAAAGGCCGCAGAGCTTGGCGCTGCGGTTGTTATAACCGAACGTGAAGTTGGTGTCCATAATGAAATTGTCGTATCGGATACCCGAGAGGTTTATGCCAATATGTGCGCTAATTGGTTTGGTAATCCTGCAGAGTCTTTAAAATTAATTGGCATCACGGGTACTAACGGTAAGACATCTATAACATACATGCTCAAAGCTATACTTGAGTCAGCGGGTCATAAGGTTGGACTTATAGGCACCATACAAAATATGATTGGCGACGAGACAATAGAAACAAAAAATACAACACCGGGCGTTTATGAGCTTAATCAGCTGTTTGCGCTTATGAAGGATAAGGGTTGCGATTATGTTGTGATGGAGGTCTCATCACACGCTCTGGATCAAAAGCGTGTATGCAATCTTGTGTTTGAAGCGGCTGTATTTACTAATCTGACACAAGACCATCTTGATTACCACATCACTATGGATAACTATTTAGGTGCAAAGAAAAAACTGTTTAAAATGTGTAAAGCAGCTATTGTTAATATTGATGACGAATATTGTGAGCAGCTTATAGATGGGCTTGATTGTCGCATTGTTTCTTATTCGTTGGGCGATTGTTCTACATATAGCGCAAAAGCGGTGAAGCATTATCCCGCAAGTGTAGAATATGAGCTTGTCAGTAACGATATTTTAAACCATATAAAATTTAATACAGGCGGAAAGTTCAGCGTTTACAATTCTATGTGTGCGGCTGTAACTGCTCTTGAGCTTGGAATTTCGATAAAAACTGTCGCCGATGCGATTGAAGATATTAAAGGTATTAAAGGAAGAGCAGAGTCGGTCCCCACAGGCCATGATTTTACCGTAATAATAGATTATGCGCATACGCCTGACGGATTAAAAAACATACTAAAAACCTTTAGAGATTGCGAAAAAAACCGTGTCATAGCTTTGTTTGGTTGCGGCGGCGACCGCGATAAAAGCAAAAGACCCATAATGGGAAATATAGCAGTACGGTATGCTGATTATGTTATTGTAACGAGCGATAATCCGCGTAGTGAAAATCCCGATGACATAATCAAGGATATTCTTGTCGGTACAGTAGGCTCGTCAACACCTGTTAAGGTTATTGAAAACAGAATAGAAGCTATAAAATATGCCGTGTCAATTGCAAAAAAAGATGATATAATAGTTTTGGCGGGCAAAGGGCACGAGACTTATCAGATATTAAAAGAGGGTACAATACACCTTGATGAACGCGAGGTAGTGCAAGAAGCCCTTAGCGAACTCTAATACAAAAGAAATTTAAGAGGGGAATATTATGAAAGACTATACCGCAGTTGTTGTAGCACTTGTTTCTTTTGCTGTAACATCGTTATTAGGATTTATTGTAATTCCGTATTTGCGAAAATTAAAATTTGGGCAGACTATTCTTGAAGAAGGACCAAATTGGCATAAGGATAAACAGGGAACCCCCACGATGGGCGGCGTAATGATAGTAGCAGGCGTGTTGCTATCAATGGCGATTGGCTTTGCATTTTCGTATTTTGTAAAAGGTGATTACAGCGCTGA
>JAFTTE010000164.1 GCA_017466905.1 Clostridia bacterium
AAAAGTCACAAAATTTTGTGACTTTTGTCCAGATTAATTTAAACCCAAGGCTGTCCAGCCGTTTTTGTTAAGTTACTCTTGGAGGAAACAAAACTATCTAAATTCTTTTGCGTTAAAAATATAAATCAAATGTGCCTGAAAAATGAGATTTTTTATAATATTGAATTAATTTTCAACAATAATGCAACAACAGTTCCGATAAGGGAAACAACGATTAGTGAAATCAAGAACACCAAAGACCATTTTTTATCATTTGAACAGTTAATAAACTTTTTCTTTTTTACAAGAGTGCATTTATTCATTAAAAAAGACTTTACTTCATCAACACTTGCATTAAGACTGGATTTTTCTATTGTAATATGCAAATTGTATTGTAGATGAAGCAAGATAAAGTTTTTAGTTTCAAAGAATTTTGTTATCTGATGATAAAAATATTCTCTTTTAAGTTCATCAATATGAGAAACGATTTTATCCTCAAAAAGCTCGTAATGCAGAGTGCTTTCTTTTCCCGCAGAAATCACCACTCTTTCATATCCTATTTTTATTGTCTTTTTTGTTCTAAAATATATTAAAATCATTAAGAAAGATATGAACGGACCAAAGCCAACAACAATATCGTAATTACCAACTAAAAGGTTTATACCTATTAGATAGGCGACTAAACAAAAGAAAATCAAAAAAACTTTTTTCGTTCTATTATAACTAACGGAACAGAAATCATAATATAAATCTTTGTTCATTAAAAACTTTGAACTGTAAATAGCATTTTTTACTTCTTCATTCTCATTTTCGATGTTTATATTTGCATTGTTTTCGTTCATAAAGGAAAACCTCCTTATATGTATTTTTATTTATTATAGCATAAAGGCGGTGGAGGCGCAAGGGCGTTTGCACGAAGTGCAACATCGTTGGGCGTTAGCCCACATCGTTTACGGCGACAGCCGTAACATCGTTGATGCGAAGAATCACATCGTTTTTGACAAAGTCAAAACATCATTGTCCGCATGCGGACAATGATGTTGACCTATCGGTCAAATGATGTTTGCGGTTTCACCGCAAAACGATGTTGTTTCCTTGCGGACACAAACACAAAAAATAAAGCACTTCTTTCGAAGAGCTTTATTTTTTGAGTCTACTGACCAAAAAAGAATTGGTCGAAAACCGAAGATTTTCTTTACTTTTATTTACAAAAGTGCTTTTTAAAATCAAAAGCAACGTTCTTTAATGTAGAGTCAATTTTTCTATCACAAAAATCAACTATGTGTTTTGGTGTTTCTCGATAAAACGCTTCTGCGATGCCGCCTGCTATGCAAGCTTCTGTGTCAGCATCACCGCCGAGAGAAATAGCGTTTCTAATTGCGCTTTCATAATCCGTAGAGTCTAAAAATGCAATAATTGCAGGCGGCACACTATAAGAAGCTCTACTATTAAAAACATAATTTGATTTAATATCTTTTATTTTCCTAGATAAATCATAATGAAATTTATTTTCTAAAAATTCGCGAATATCGTTTTTACTTTTTCTATTTCTAGCAAGAAAAACTGCTATTGCAACCGCTTGGGCAGCTTTTATAGCTTCACTGTTATTATGGGTATAATAACAACTGGCCTTTGCTTGAAACAAAATTTGTTCGACATTATCATATGCATATCCAATAGGAACCGCCCTCATTGCTGCACCGTTAGCATAACTGTGATTCACCTTAAAACTGTCACATCTTGCCCATTCCGAAAACATATTTCCAAATCCGGCATAAGGATAATATGAATAATACTGCCTAAACTGCCCTGCGTATTCTAAACCTCTTTTTCGGATTTCCCAACGAGCAATAGGATCCGAATTGTTTAATATTGCTTTACAAACAGCAACAGTTAAAACAGTATCATCAGTAAAAGTACTGTCTTTTTGAAACTCAAAGTTGTAATCCTTCGTACAATGAGTTTCGTAATAAGAGCCAATTATATCGCCGTATATAGCACCAAACATATCATCACCGCCTTTTTGTGTATTATAGCATAAAAGCGACAGAGGCGCAAGGAGGAATGAAATATGGCTCGCGCCATATGAAATAATCCTGACGGATTATGAAATATTTTTGCGATGTAAAAATGTGAAATAAAATTCGCATCTTAACATTTGCGAAGCAAATATTTCATACGCGTTAACGTATTTCATAGCGAAGCTATTTCACTCGTTCCGCAAGGAACGAATTTCATTGAAAAAACTCCTTGAGAAATCTCAAGGAGTTTTTTCTGGAGCTGATAACCAGATTCGAACTGGTGACCTCGTCCTTACCAAGGACGTGCTCTACCACCTGAGCCATAGCAGCGTATTTTAGCGACTTGATTATTATATTATAACAAATCGCTAAAGTCAAGAACAATTTTTATAAAATTTATCTTTCTTTTCCTTTGGGTCTTGTCATCAGTTCTTTTACCGCCAAATCCGCACGGTAGTTTTCATAAAGCACTTTATAGCAAGAGTTAATGATTGGTAACTCTACCCCGTACTTTTGACCCAAATGATATGCCATAAGGGTTGCGTAATATCCTTCAACTGTACCGACCTCATTAAGCGCCTGACTCACGGGTACACCGCTACCGACCTTATTGCCAAAGCGGTTGTTACGGCTGTGCTGTGAGGTACAGGTTACAACCAGATCACCAATACCTGTAAGACCCATAAATGTACGCTCATCAGCGCCCATACATACACCAAGATTTGCCATTTCAGAAAGACCTCGGGTTATGAGCGCCGCCTTGGTATTGTCGCCAAGGCCCAAGCCGTCGCTTATACCTGCGCAAACTGCAATAACGTTTTTAAGCGCGCCGCCAAGCTCTACACCCACCATATCATTAGTGGTGTAAATACGCAAAAATTCGCTCGACAATACGTCCTGAACAATTGACGCCGCAGTAAAACTTTTTGAAGATGCCGCAAGTGATGTAGGTATCATACGGGCAACCTCTTCTGCGTGAGAAGGACCTGACAAAACGGTGATTTTATCGTTTGGCAATTCCTCACGAATTACCTCGGAAAGTCTTTTTAAGGTATCTTTTTCAAAGCCTTTTGCAACATTTACAACAATGCCGTGATTTTCAACACCGCTTAGTTGATGCGCCACCGAGCGCACAGCAACCGATGGGCAAGCAATAATTGAAATCAGCGAGCCGTCAGCACAGTTAATATCAGAGGTAATATCAATCTTTTCGGGTATTTTAATGCCGGGTAAAAGTTTAATATTTTCACGGTAATTTTTAAGGTCGTTTACCTCTTGTTCAAAAGGAGACCAGAGCGATACGCTATGACCGCAATTATAAGCGGAAATCGCAAGCGCTGTTCCCCAACCACCTGAACCTAAAACAGTAATTTTTGCCATATTACTTTTTACCTCCGATAGAAAGCTTCTTTTCGGTGCCGTTTATCAGTCGCTTTATATTTTCAGAATGTTTTGCGATAACCAAAATTCCCATTGCAATCGCAAGAATAGCTTGCGGCCAGAAAAGAGCCGGGTCATTTATATAATGGAATATCATTGTACAGCTTACAACAGTAACCGCCGCCGCAATAGAGCTGATTGACACAATTCTTGTAAGCAAAACACCAAGTGCAAAAACAGCAAGACCGATAAGAATTGCCGGCCAGCAACAAACAGCAAAAATGCCTACGCTTGTGGCAATGCCCTTGCCGCCTTTAAACTGAAAGAAAATCGGGAACACATGACCCAACATACAGGCAAGACCGCAAAGGAATGCGCCGTAAACCGCCCACTGCTCACCGTTTGCAAAAACATTGGCAAACACTAATTTGCCAATAAAGCACGCTACAAAACCCTTTAAAACATCGCCTAAAAATGTAATCGCACCAAGTTTAAATCCACCCGTACGCATAACATTTGTGGTCCCTGCGTTACCGCTTCCAAGCTCGCGGACATCCTTTTTCATAAAGGCTTTTGAAAATACAACAGCAAAACTAATACTACCTAATAAATAAGCCAAAATTACGGTTAAAACAGCATAAATCATTTTGCGTTTTTGTCTCCTCTCTCACGGATAACAAACCTAACGGGTGTACCCTCAAGACCAAAGGTTGAGCGTATTTGATTTTCAAGATAGCGCTGATATGAAAAGTGGAACAATTCTGCATTATTGCAGAAGCATACAAAGGTTGGCGGACAGGTCGATGCCTGAGTCATATAATAAATTTTAAGACGTTTACCCTTATCAGACGGGGGTTGCACACGCGCAGTAGCATCGGCTAAAATATCGTTAAGCTTACCGGTAGATATGCGCATTGTGTTTTGCGTGCGAACATAGTTGATAAGCTCAAAAAGACGGTCTAAACGCTGACCTGTTTTTGCAGATATAAATATAATTGGCGCATAAGGCATAAAAGAAAAATCATTCATCAACTTTTTACGGTAGTTATCCATAGTCTGACCGTCTTTTTCAACTATATCCCACTTGTTAACGGCTATAATGCACGCCTTACCCTCTTCCAGCGCAAGACCTGCTACTTTAGAATCCTGCTCGGTAAAGCCGTCGGTACCATCAATCATTATAACACAAACATCCGAGCGTTCAATAGCCATTTTGGCGCGAATAACGCTGTATTTTTCAATCTTATCTTCAATGCGGCTATTACGGCGGAGACCTGCTGTGTCAATAAAGTTAAATTTACCGAACTTATTTTCAACAAGCGAGTCAATCGCATCGCGTGTAGTGCCCGCAATATCAGACACAATAGCACGCTCTTCACCTGTTATTTTGTTTACAAGTGAGCTTTTACCTGCGTTCGGCTTGCCGATAACTGCAACGTTGATGACATCTTCATTATCCACATCGTCAGTATCGGGTAAATAATCGTAAGCCGCATCAAGTAAATCGCCTGTGCCGTGGCCGTGTACCGATGAAACGGCAATCGGGTCACCAAGGCCTAAGTTATAAAACTCGTAAAATTCAGGCGGAACATCGCCGATTTTATCGCACTTGTTAACACACAAAACAATCGGCTTGCCGCTTTTAAGCAACATTGATGCAATCTCACTGTCGGTAGCGGTAACACCCGTTTGCATATCGCAAACCATAATAATTACATTTGCGGTATCAATAGCAAGCTGCGCTTGCGAACGCATACCCGAAAGAATTATATCATTGGTTTTGGGCTCTATACCGCCTGTATCAACAAGCATAACCTTTTTACCCTGCCACTCGGTATCGCCGTAAATACGGTCACGGGTAACGCCTGGTGTATCGTCTACGATGGACAGGCGCTTACCTATTAGTTTGTTAAACAAAGTAGACTTACCAACATTTGGTCTGCCCACAACTGCAATAATCGGTTTTGCCATACATCTTACCTCCCTAATATTCCATCTACTAAATCATAACCATTACAATCAATCGGCTTTATATTTACATTAAGTTTTTCTGACAGTTCATCCACCGTAATACTGTCGAGAAACATATCGCCCTCTGCGCGCAGCATACTTGACGGTATAAGTAAAGTATCGCCCAAATCTGTATTTTTTAACTGGTCATATATATCAGTTGCAGTGACAAGTCCTGCAACGGTAATTTTTTCACCAAAAAAGTTGTTTTTAATAGCGTATACATCGCACTTAAGACCATTGCATTTTCGCTCACAACAATCAGCAATTTCACGAATTAACTTGTAAGCATCAACACCCGTTGCTATAGATATATGACGGTCACAACTACCTTGCTCTATGTCAGAAAGCGCTTCCTGCGCTTCATGTTTAAGTAATGCCCAAAGTCCTACGCCATTTTCAAGGAGTAAAAAATCGCCGTAAAAGTCAGCATTGGGGATTTTACGCTCTGCCAGAAGATAAAATTCATCCGAGCCATAAATGCGCCTCTCGCCGTATTTTTGCAATGATTTTTCAGCATATTCATCAATAATATCAAGCACCGCGATTGCTGTATCTTTATTAAAAGGTGTAAGCTCTGCAAGTCCCTCGCGGTATTTGGTAAGACCGACAGGCACTGCGGCGATGCACTCCATATTTTGAAGCGCTAATAAATCGTCTAAACTGCGGCGAAGCTCGTCACCGTCGTTTATCCCCGGACAGAGAACCAACTGGCTGTTCATTTTTATGCCCGCATCATTAAAACGGCGCATGACTTCGAGCACCTTGCCTGCGTTTTTGTTGGTCATTATTTTAACACGCAGTTCGGGATTTGTGGTATGAACAGATATATTTATCGGGCTTATGTGCATATTTATAATGCGCTCAATTTCGTGTTCGGTAATGTTTGTAAGTGTGATATAGTTACCAAACAAAAACGAAAGGCGTGAGTCATCATCCTTAAAATAAAGGCTTTCGCGAAGTCCCTTAGGCAACTGATCAATAAAGCAAAATATACATTTATTTTTACAGGAGCGTTTTTCATCCATAAGGTAGGTGTCAAAAACTAATCCTATTTCATCATACTCGCCCTTTTTAATTTTTAATTTTTTGACTTTGCCTTTTGAATTAATTATTTCTGCAATAATCTTTTCGTTATTCTGGTAAAAGCGGTAGTCAAGCACATCCATTATAATATTGCCGTTTAGTGATACAAGCGTATCACCCGCTTTTATACCCGATTTATAAGCAGGACTTTTCTTTTCGACATCTTTGATTATAACAGACATACTCTCACCACCTTTAAATATATATTATAAGTTATTTTTATACAAAAAACAAGAGGAGGATTTTGCTCCTCCTCTTAAAAAACAAATTATTCTGCTATTTCTACAACCTGACGGCCGTTATATTTGCCACAAGCAGGGCAAATTCTGTGGGGACGCTTATACTCGCCACAATCAGAACATCTTACCAATGTAGGAGCGGTAAGCTTCCATAAGTTGTTTCTTCTCTTGTCTCTTCTTGCTTTAGAAGTTTTTCTCTTCGGTACTGCCATTTTCAGCACCTCCTTAACTTAATAATTAATAATGAAAGAATTAATCATCCAGTAATTCCATAAGCTTGGCAAGACGTGGGTCTACTTCCTTGGTAGAACAACCGCACTCGCCTTCGTTTAAGTTTTTGCCGCATTTAAAGCAAATGCCCTTACAAGTATCTTTGCACAGGTGTTTGCTGGGCAAATCTAAAATGACTTCAGAATACACAAACTCGTCCACATCTAATTTCATATCCGGCACGGTGATAATTGTGTCACTTTCCTGTCTCTCTATAGCAGTGGCAAGCAATTTATCAACATTGACGGTATGGTTGTGCGCGGCATCTACACCGCAACGGTCACAGGGAGCCGCAAAGGTATATTCAATAATCAAATTCAAAGACACAACACTTGCTTTGTTAAAAACAGAGCCTGTTATTTTTATGGGATTTTTGAGCGGATAATTACCCATAAAATCAACATCACTCATATCAAGCGAATGCTCAATATTTAACACCGAACCTTCGGTAGCAAAGATGCGTTTTAAATCAAGAATCATACTGCACCTCACAAAATGACCTTAAGTCACGAACTATATTATATATATCCACACCCCTTTTGTCAAGCACTTATTTCCATATTTTTTTCAAATTTTCTTTATATTTAATTAATAAATCAATTGACTTTCATCAATAAAAAAGATATAATTGTAAAAATATAAAAATTGAAAGGTGTTGTATGCAAATGGCTTATTTCTTTAACGAAGTTTCACACACTTTTAACGAGTACCTTTTGGTTCCCGGTTATTCCTCTTCTGAGTGTGTGCCTGCAAATGTATCACTTAAAACTCCACTTGTTAAATTTAAAAAGGGCGAAGAGTCCGCAATATCTATGAACATACCTATGGTATCTGCAATTATGCAGGCAGTGTCGGGTGAAAAGTTGGCCGTAGCACTTGCCCGAGAGGGCGGCGTATCCTTTATATACGGTTCACAGACTATTGAGGATGAAGCGGCAATGGTAGCGCGCGCCAAGGCTTATAAGGCTGGATTTGTAGTAAGTGCTTCAAATGTAACACCAAGCAGCACATTACAGGATATTCTTAATCTTAAAGAAAAGAACGGTTTTTCGACCGTAGCAGTTACCTCTGACGGCACAGCCCACGGTAAGCTTTTAGGTATTGTTACCGGACGAGACTATCGTGTCAGCCGTATGGACAAGTCAACACCTGTGGCAGATTTTATGACACCTTTTGAAAAATTAGTTGTCGGAGATGAAAATACAACACTTAAACAGGCAAATGATATTATTTGGGATAACAAATTAAATTCCCTTCCAATCGTTGACGCAGAGGGCAATCTTAAATATTTTGTTTTCAGAATAGACTATGACGCT
>JAFTTE010000017.1 GCA_017466905.1 Clostridia bacterium
ATAGTTATGCCGTCAATTGAAGAATTAAGCCTTGAAGAGCCCGAAATAGTAAAACAAGGTGGTAGATATGGCGTACGACTTCGTGCATCAGCACCGTCAATTCATCTTATGAAAGCAAATATAACCACTGAGGTAAGTCCAATTGTTGGTAGCGAAAAACAGTCAGAAGACCTTATTATGTATTTGCTTAACGAATTTGAAGAGGATCCTGTAAAAATTTGGGATTCAAATATTTTTGGGAAATCTTTGCACGAATTAGTTAACGAGGGGCTTCATACAAAGCTTGCGAGAATGCCCGTTGATGCGCGTATGAGAGTACAGGAAACAATTGAACGCGTGATAAATGACGGATGCAACGGACTTGTTTGTATAATACTTTAATAAAAATTTTTCTTGCAAAAGCAAGCATTATATGCTATTATATAAAAAATGTTTGTTTTTGTGAGGTGTGGGGTTATGAAATCAAATTTATCGGCAAAGCTTTTTATTGCAATTTCTTTTTGTTTGATTTTGATGCTTGCATTTACTGCGTGTAAGGATAAAGAGATTTATGCCGAGTCATCTGATTTTGAATCATATCCTGACTATTGGAATGATTTTAATAACAATACGGGTGATATTTACATACCTAATACCCAAAATTCTTCTTCAAGCAATAGCGAAGGCTCAAATAGTTCAAATAGTGATGAACAAACCTCTTCTGAAGATTGGACCGCTAACTTTACCGATGATGAGGAAGATGATAACACTTCAAGCGCTGTTGACACAGATAAGGACGGTACACCTGATGATACCGATTCTGATGACGACAATGACGGTGTAACCGACGATAAAGACAGCGATGATGACGGAGACGGAACACCTGATGATGAAGAAAACAAATACGGTAATCAGGGACCGTTGGTATTCTTTTAATTTTAATCACAAAGCCTCTGCTTAATGCAGGGGCTTAATTTTTACAGACAACATTATCATAAATTCGCTAAAACAAAAGAACACTTGGTTTTTCAAGTGTTCTTATATATTATCCAATATTTAATATATCTCCCATATCATACAAACCATTTGGTTTGCCCACAATAAACTTTGCGGCTTTTACAGCGCCTGCGGCAAATACCTCTTTGCTTTGTGCCGCGTGCGATAGGGTAATTACCTCATCGTGACCTGCAAATATAACGTCGTGCTCGCCAACGATTGTACCGCCGCGGATTGCGTGTAGTCCAATCTCTGATTTTGTGCGTTTCTGGCGTTTTGAGTGGCGGTCGTATTCGTATGTATATTTATCGTCAAAATCCTCATTTACGGCATTTGCGAGCATCAGAGCGGTGCCCGAGGGTGCGTCAATCTTTTGGTTGTGGTGCTTTTCAATAATTTCAACATCAAAATTACTACCAAGTATTTTTGCAGCGCTCTTTGCGAGAGAGCATAACAAATTTACGCCAAGTGACATATTTGCTGTAAAGAATACGGGTATTTTATTTGCAGTATCCTTGATTTTGGCAATTTGTTCTGCGCTGTAGCCTGTGGTTGCAAGAATTACTGCTACATTGTTTTTGATTGCATAGTCCAAAAGGCTGTCAAGCACCGCAACGTGTGAAAAGTCGATAATAACGTCGGGAACTACCTTTACATCGTCAAAAGACTTATAAATAGGGAAGTCGCAAAGTATTTCTGCGCGATCAACGCCCGCAATAATTTTAAGACCTTCATCTTCTGCTACACAGCGTGCTACGGCGTTACCCATTTTGCCGCAAGCGCCTGAAAGTAAAATATTAATCATTTTTTCACATCCGAAATAAATTTTCTGTTTTCCTAATAAGCCTCCCTTGCCTAAAGGGGAGACTCCCTCACAGTGTGAGGGAGATGTCCGAAGGACAGAGGGAGACCGCTCCTGTCAGGAGGGGGACCGCCAAAGGCGGTGGAGGGATATTAAATCATAAACCCACATTCAGCAAGTTTTGCTTTTAATAATTCTTTGTTAGCCTCACTTGTGGGGTAAAGCGGCATTCTGCAAGGACCAACATCCAGTCCCAACATATTCATAGCCTCTTTAACGGGTATTGGGTTAACATCGCAAAACATAGCGTTCATAAGACCGATATGTTTAAGATGTAGTTCGGCAGAAGCCTGTGTATATCCGTTAAGATAAAGTTCGCAAATATCGTGCATTACCTTGGGCGCAATGTTTGAAAGCACTGATATAATACCAATACCGCCAAGCGACATAATCGGTACGGTCTGGTCGTCGTTGCCCGAGTAAATATCTAAATCATCGCCGCAAAGGTATTTAATTTCAGCAATCAGCGATAAATCACCGCTTGCCTCCTTAGTTGCAACAATGTTCTTGTGTTTAGAAAGTTCTTTATAGGTTTCAGCCTTAATATTCACACCGGTTCTTGAAGGAACATTATAAAGAATTATTGGCTTACTTACACGGTCTGCGATATAGTTATAATGTGCTACAAGACCTGATTGTGAGGTTTTGTTGTAATAGGGTGTTACCATCAAAAACGCATCTGCACCCACACTTGCGGCATCGTCGCAAAGCTCTACCGAATATACAGTGTCGTTGCTACCTGTGCCCGCAATAATCGGTACTCTGCCGTCAGCGGCTTTTACCGATTCTTCAATAACACGAAGATGCTCGTCATAGCGCAAGGTCGATTTTTCACCCGTGGTACCGCAGATAACAAGTGCATCAATACCGCCGTCTATTTGTTCATTAACAAGTGTTTTTAAACGTCCAAAGTTAACGCTGCCGTCAGCGTTCATAGGGGTAACCAACGCGGTGGCTGCGCCTGTGAAAATTCTTTTTTTCATAAAAACACCTCATTAAAAATTATTTCAGGTTGTTATTAGTCCATATAACCCTTTGCTGCCAGAAGTTCTGCAAGAAGAACTGCGCCGCCTGCCGCACCGCGCAAAGTGTTATGAGAAAGGCAAACAAACTTATAGTCATACTGGCTGTCTTCACGAAGACGACCAACCGATACTGCCATACCGCCTTCAAGGTCGCGGTGAATTTTGGTCTGTGGCATATTGTCTTCTACAAAGTAATTAAGGAATTTCTTTGGTGCGTGGGGAAGCTCAAGCTCCTGCGGAACACCAGAGAAGTTTTCCCATACCTTTAGTATCTGTTCTTTGCTGGGTTTATTCTTAAATGTTACAAAAACAGCCGCCATATGACCGTCAGATACGGGCACACGCAGGCACTGCGCTGTAAATTTAGGACTGTCTGCAAGCTTGATTTCGCCGTCTTCTACTTTACCCCAGATTTTAAGTGGTTCTTTTTCGCTCTTTTCTTCTTCGCCGCCGATGTAGGGGATAACATTATCCACCATTTCAGGCCATCTCTCAAATGTTTTACCTGCGCCCGAAATTGCCTGATATGTACAAACAAGGCACTTTTCTACACCAAACTCTTTATCAAGCGGATGAAGCGCGGGAACATAGCTTTGAAGTGAGCAGTTAGATTTTACAGCTACAAAGCCTTTCTTTGTTCCAAGTCTTTTACGCTGCGCTTCGATAACCTCAAGATGCTCGGGGTTAAGCTCGGGGATAACCATAGGAACATCAGGTGTAAAGCGGTGAGCCGAGTTGTTGGATACAACAGGGCACTCGTGCTTAGCGTACATCTCTTCAAATGCCTTGATTTCATCCTTTTTCATATCTACTGCGCAGAAAACAAAGTCAACCTTTGAAACGATTGTTTCAATATCGGCTACTGCATCGTAAACTGTCATATCCTTTAAATTTTCGGGCATTGGTGAGGTCATAGCCCAACGGTTGCCAACAGCATCGGCATATGATTTACCTGCACTTCTGGGGCTTGCCGCAAGACAAGTCACCTTAAACCAAGGGTGGTCACTAAGAAGCAGAGCAAAGCGTTGACCTACCATACCTGTAGCGCCTATAATACCTACATTGTAATTTTTCATTTTTGGGTCCTCCTGAGAAAAACAAAACTTTCTATTGATATTGACAAAGTTTTGCAATATAATATTATTTAATTTATAATATCACTATGACACTAATTTGTCAAACTAAAATATACATATATTATACGAAAGTTATTGGTAAAATTATATGAAAAAAAGCGATTTTTATTACGATTTACCCGAAAGTCTTATTGCGCAGACACCGATTTTTCCGCGTGATTCGTCAAGATTGTTAAGACTTGATAAGCAAACAGGTAAGGTAGAACACGATACCTTCAGCAGTCTGCCCGATTTTTTACGTGAGGGCGACTGCCTTGTGCTTAATAACACACGCGTTCTGCCTGCGCGTCTTTACGGCACAGCCGCTGACACAGGCGCAGTTGTTGAGTTTGTGCTGCTAAAGCAATATGACCTTTATACCTGGGAATGCCTTGCAGGTCCCGGTAAAAAGGCAAAGGTAGACCGAGAGTTTATTTTCAGCGATGAGCTGTCGGCTGTTGTGCGTGAGGTTTTGCCTGACGGCAACCGCGTTATAGAATTTAAGTGTGAGGGTGAGTTTTTTAGCACTCTTGACAAGGTCGGTCAAATGCCTCTGCCGCCATATATAAAAGAAAAACTTGCCGACCGCGAGCGTTACCAAACGGTGTATTCAAAAGAGCTTGGCTCTGCCGCCGCGCCCACAGCAGGATTACACTTTACCCCCGAACTGCTTGAAACAATAAGGCAAAAGGGCGTAAAGGTGGTATATGTAACGCTTCACGTAGGGCTTGGCACATTCAGACCCGTTAAGGTTGATGACATTACCGAACATAAAATGCACACCGAGCATTACTATATGCCGCGTGAAACCGCCGACACAATAAATCAAACCAAGCGCGACGGTGGCAGGGTAATATGCGTTGGTACTACAAGCTGCCGCACGGTAGAAAGCGTTGCCCAGAAGTACGGCGAGATGTGTGAATGTAGTGACGATACGGGTATTTTTATTTACCCCGGTTACACTTTTAAGTGTATGGATGCTTTAGTCACCAATTTTCACCTGCCCGAAAGCACGCTTATAATGCTGGTTTCTGCATTTGCAGGCTACCAAAACACAATGAACGCATATAAAATTGCCGTAGAAGAAAAATATAGATTTTTCAGTTTCGGCGATGCAATGTTAATAGTATAAAATTTTATTTAACTTAAAACCCCAAGCGCTCATTTTACGCTTGGGGTTTATACTATTTATATTTAATCCATCGGCTTATCTTTTTCTTTTTATCATTTGGATTAACCGTTGGGTTTATTTCCGGCGAATAGTCAGCCTTACAGTTTGAACAATGTGTGCTTCCAATTTTATTAATGGTGCCGCATTTAATACATTCCCACGCCCCAATAGATGCTTGACGGTTTTTGGTTGCAGGAGGTATGAATTCTTCCTCTTTAAAGAGGGTTTCATCGGTTTTTTCAAGTTTTTTCAGTTTAGAAAAAATACTATCAATATTCAGTTCCAAATTTGTAATGCGGTTTTTGCTATCAATAACAACTATTGTTAGCACAGCTTGCAATATGGACAAAATCAAATAAATTATGGCAACATACCACAAATTTGTCACCAACGCAAAAAAGCCAATAGTACCGTTAATAATTTGAATTACTAAAAGTATGTAAAGTAAAATCTGCATTTATATCACCCATTTTTATTTTATATTATCATATAAAATTTTTTGTTTCAAGATTAAATATTGTTTTCATTGCAATTCTTAAAAAAATAGTTTATACTCTTAAAAGGAATTTTCAATATTTAGGGAGATTTTATGTACAAATTATTAAAACAAGAAAACGGTGCCCGTCGCGGTGAGTTTGTCACAAACCGTGGTACCGTTCAAACGCCCGCTTTTATGAACGTTGCAACGGCAGGAGCAATAAAAGGCGCAGTATCTGCCGAGGATTTAAAGCAAATCGGTTGTCAGGTAATGCTCAGCAATACCTACCACTTACACGTGCGACCGGGTGACGAGGTTGTTCGTGACTGTGGCGGACTTCATAAATTCACCACGTGGGACGGTCCTATCCTTACCGACAGCGGCGGCTTTCAGGTGTTCTCTCTGGCGGCTTTACGTCATATTCAGGAGGAGGGCGTAACCTTCCACAGCCACGTGGACGGCAAGCGTATTTTTATGGGTCCTGAAGAAAGTATGCAAATTCAGTCAAACCTTGGCTCTACGATTGCTATGGCTTTTGACGAGTGTGTCGAAAACCCTGCCGAGTATAAATATTCAAAAGACTCTTGCGAGCGCACTACCAGATGGCTTAAGCGTTGCAAGACAAAGATGCAGGAATTAAATTCACTTGAAACTACTATCAACCGCGAGCAGATGCTTTTTGGTATTAATCAGGGCTGCACGTATAACGATTTGCGTATAAATCATATGAAAGAAATTGCCGACCTTGATTTAGACGGCTATGCAATAGGCGGCTTGGCGGTTGGTGAGCCTGCTGAGGTTATGTACGATGTTATCGAACACGTAACACCCCATATGCCACAGAATAAAATCCGCTATCTTATGGGTGTTGGCACACCGCTTAATATTCTAAACGCTGTTGAGCGCGGTGTCGACCTTTTTGACTGTGTAATGCCCAGCCGCAACGCACGCCACGGTCATTTGTTTACTTCAAAGGGAATTATAAATATCAACAACAAAAAGTATGAGTACGATATGACACCTATTGATGACGAGTGCGGCTGTCCCGTGTGTCAGCGCTACAGCAAGGCATATATCCGCCATTTGCTTAAAAGCACCGAAATGCTTTCTCAAAGACTCTTGGTGCTTCATAACCTTTGGTTTTATAATCATCTTATGGAGGATATCCGCAAAGCCATTGATAAAGACCGTTTTGCGCAGTTCAAGGCAGAAAAAGAGAAAATATTAGGTAATCGAATTTAATAAAGAATTTACAAATATTTCTTGCATTTATTCTTATTATTAGGTATAATGTGCTTGTTATAAATTTTGGAGGTTTAAATCTTATGAATTTTAATTGGCTTTTATTAGATGCTGCGGCTGACGCAACATCAAGCACAGCAAGCGAAGCAGCTCAGGCAGGTGGTTGGCAATCAATGCTTATGACGGCGTTACCACTTGTTATTATGGTAGCTGCTATGTATTTCTTTATCATCCGTCCTCAGAAAAAGAAGGAGAAGGAAGAAAAGAAAATGCGTGAGAATTTGCAGGTTGGTGACGAAATTCTCACCATCGGCGGTATCTACGGCAGAGTTATTTCTTTAAAGGAAGACTCAATCGTTATCGAGTCAAAAAGTGACCACAGTAAAATGACAATCGCTCGCTGGGCTATGCAGCAGAATCTCACCGTTCACGATGATACCGCAACAAAATAATTATTGTTATAAATTATCCCTCCGCTTGAATATACTTTAAGCGGAGGGATTTTTATGTCTGGCGAATTTTCAAAAAAAGATAATGTTAATAAAAAATCTGCGTACCTTTGGGGCGCAATAATTGGTGTGCTTGCAACAGTGGCGGCAATGCTTGTATTTTCAGCCGTTTTGCTGTTTTTAAATATTGACCGCGCCTATGCCGCGCCCTTTGCTACCATAAGCGTAGCGATTGGTTGTTTTTGTGCCGGCCGCCATACCGCTAAAAAAATAGGGGATAAGGGGTATCTTATTGGGCTAATTATAGGTGCCGTTGTTTTCGTTGTAATTACTGCGCTGTCACTCATAATGGGCAACAGCTTGTCACTTAACACGCTGTTTCATTTTATAATTATGATGCTCGCATCAATAGTTGGCGGTATAATGGGTGTAAACCGGAACAAACATAAAAAGTATATATAAAAAAGCTAAATTGTTGCTATCGCAACAGCTAAATTATGCTTTGCATAGCTAAATATCACTATGTGAAGCTAAATAAAATTCGTGTATAGCGTGTCGAAAGACACATTTAGCTCCGTAGGAATTTAGCTGATTGTAAGTCAATTTAGCTCGCCAAAGGCGAATTTAGCTTTATAATGTTTATTGTGTCAACATCTCGATTATTTTTGAATAAATCTTTGCAGGGTTTTCTAAAAACCTTTCGCGGATATAACTTCCTTGATCTTCATCAGTTATAAGAAGCTTAACGGTCAAGAACGGTTTTCCGCCGTCGATAGCTGAGCAACTTAAATATGTTGCTCCGTTTTCGTGTGTTATTTCAAAGATATTATCCTTTGCATTTTTAAATTTTGCAAACATTTTCATAACCGCAAGATATGCTCGTTCTTTTACCACAGAAGAAAGCGATGATTTTAAGGTGTCTGCTGTATTGCGGCCGCTATCGGTTATGGTATATGTCTGTTCTGCATCATCTGTAGCAATAATTTGTCCACTGACAGAAAGTGACACTACAGCATCGCTAACCTCAAAGGCATTTACCAAACCCTCATAATGTAAAACATTAGCAAGCATATCCACAGGGACAGGTTCATTTATTGCGTTTAAAATATAAC
>JAFTTE010000165.1 GCA_017466905.1 Clostridia bacterium
AATCTGGTAGGCTAAGCTGTCACCGACATAATAGTATTGAGTCTTAACACCGTTAACCGTCTTGCTTCGTCTTAAACCATCTGCACCATACAGATAACTGATTGTATTAGAATTCACGTTATCCGTAAGGCTCATTAACTGTCTGCCACGCCAACTAAGGTTTGCGGCAGTTGTTGTGTTTAGCGGAGTTGTACCGTCTGTATCGTACGATATTTTTTCGTACTTTGTAGGGTTACCTATTGCGTCATAGGTAATTACATATCTGGTCGATTTCTTAGCCGAAGTGCTGCTATACACATCTATATTCTTCAAAAGTTTATTGAAGGATGTGTTATCATCGTCACCGTATTGGTAGTCAATATATTTCGTTTCGGTTCCAAGGCTGCTTTCGGTGTAGCTGTAATCAGTCCTTGTTTGAATATTACCTAAACGGTCATATGTCCACACGCTTGTGCGATCATCAGTTTTGTTGTTTTCCCTTGTGAGTTGACTTAAATTGTCATACGTATATGAACGGTAAGCCCCTGCACCGGTTACGGTTTTAAAGTCTGCACTTGTGGGGTCGGTTGAAGTTCTTTGACCCTTTTTAACCGACGTTATATTACCAAGCTCGTCGTAGTAGTAAGTATATGAATCGTTGGCAATAAACTCCGTACTGAGCTGAGTTGTGCGGTAAATCTCTCAAATGGCGAAACGCGAATGAATCACCCTTTGAGAGATAATTTAGTCAGATTTTCCAGTGATACCTAACCGTTATATGACTGTTCATCATCAACAAAAAGATCATATTTTACGTTATCAAGGTCTATTTTATAAAGCAAAGACTGCGGTATAATGACGGTTCTTTTTTGTTCTTCAAAAATTGCGGGGGTAGTTACTTCATCGTATTTGAATGAATAAATCCACTTATCCTGATACTTCCCTTTGATGTAATAATCATCGAAAACTTCCAATCGCAACATTTTTTTTAGCATTGCGAAATAATCAAGCGGTTCAGGCAATTCGTGCAGTCTATTAACCACATCGTGCACATCCCCCTCTACAACATGAACAACAAGTGAATTATCTGTCAACTGATTATTAGTTTCCAATGCCGAAGTAACAATGAACACCGCGTTATCGGGAATTGAAATTGATTTTGCTTTTGACAGTTTCTTTCTGAAAATCAAATTGCCGTCAATCTTATATCTTTCAATATATAAAACGGACTTTATAGCTGCACTAATGATACCGAAAATAAATACAAAGTACATTAAATTCAATTCAAACTCAAAAACCAATTTAACGATAGCAATAAGAACAACCGCAAAAGGTATTGATAAAAACGATATCAAAAAAGGTCGGACTCCGTACCTGAATTTATAAATGTTTGTAGCACGGTTATCCGCATAAACTTTGCTTAAAAATTTCTTTTGGTATAGTTTGTTAAAAATTGATTTTTTGCCTCGTTGCTTAACATACGCGGAATAAATACCTACGCCCATAAAAATATGTCCGCCGATAAAAAACGCCAAACCCACTAAAACAAGATACGGAGCATTCTTCTCGGACTTAAACAAAATGGTTTCGGTTCCGTCTGCAGCAACCTTAAACACTTCATCGCAAGCATCATCGGGTGCAATATACATCAAAAAATTACTTACCTTTTTCCCATAAGTAATTCCGTTTACTGTACCTACAGCACTACTGGCCTGAAAATTCTCTACTTGATAATCATCCAACAAATTACCGTTCACATCAACCAACAAAACTGTGTCTAAGCCCGGTGTGTTCATTTGTAAATTTTCATTTTTATCCCAATTAAGATCAACAACTATGCTTTCATCAGGATGTAACACAAGCTCTACTTTTATAACACTCTTAACATTAAATTTATTATCAGTTATCAATATAATATTGTTATCGAAACCAATAGCAAGAGTTTCGTCGTCAGAAACCGCCACCGAATACACCCAGGCTCGTTCAAAATCCACAGAATTATATTCAACGATTTGCATTCGCAGATAGTTATCTTTACTTATGTAAGGCTCATTCGCAGAAAAAGATGACACTGATAAAAGCAATGTAAAAACAGGCAACAATAAAATTAACGCAAATACTTTTTTCATTATTATTCCCCCATAACCGCAACAAAAAATGCATCACACATATCATAAACATTATCAAAGTTTTTGCTACTTATGGTATTATCAAAACCTGTAGACACATTCAGGTTTGGCGCACCTTTAGGAAAAGAGGCTCCTGCATCTATTGAAAAGCCGTTGTAAATTTCATTTTTACCATCATAATCATTAAATGATAATGAACCTTCACCCGAAATTGGTGTATAAGGAATTGGTGCAGAAACACCAACAGACACATGTGTACCACTGTCTAAAACATCATCAAAATCAGGAACAAAATCCAATCCAACACAAGTCTGTGAAGAAACGCCTCCTCCACCAGGTGAAGTTGAAGCGGTTCCTCCTGCACTGAAATTAAAACTACCTGAAACATCTCCGTTCGCATGCAGAGAAATACCACCAGCAACTCCAACAGTAACATTTCCTATCTGCAGATTTATGTTTTGTGAAATGTTAACTGCTACATTCAATTTGCCAACAGAACTTCTAACTGCACCTGTAACAATTTTATAAGCGCACTTTAGAACATCTTTTATAATACCGTGACCAGTAGGATCTGAGTTTATAACAGGATTATTACCACAGTAAACGAAGAAATTATAGCCTAAAATTTTTGCCGACGGGTCAGATACATTATCGCTATTCAAAAATCTACCAATTTCAGGATTATAATATCTTGACTTCAGATAATAAAGCCCTAAGTCGTTATCATAGTAGTAGCCCCTGTATCTTATGGGGTTGTCATAGCCTATGGTGTAGTTGGAGTTTACGGTGTTAACCGTACAGTTACCCCAAGCATCGTAATCATAGGATGCAAGTAAAGCACCCGAAGCAGAGTAAATGCCAAGAACGTCACCATGCATATTGGTAGTTACGTAATAATAGTGGTTGGTTGAGCCATTTATGTAACGGATAGCCGTAAGTTTATTGTAACTGTCGTAGAAGAAATACATTTCTGTATCAAGTTCATCCGAAGCATTGTAGGTACACTGGTATGTAAGCAAACCGCCCAAATATTGATACACTATTTTACCGTTGTATGTATAGCCACCGTTTCCGTTACTTACATAAATATTCTTTCGGCTTCGCAAGCCCTCGGAATCATAGTAATATGTATTGCGGAAATCGTTGTTCTGGTAGCGGTAAAGTTCTCTGCCCGTCCATAAAAGGTCATTACCAAGGTATTTTGTGGGGTTACCGATAGCATCGTAAGATATTTTTTCGTTGTTTTCATAAGTGCCGTTACCGTCTAAGTCAACACCCAAAAGTATATTGTTC
>JAFTTE010000166.1 GCA_017466905.1 Clostridia bacterium
TGGTTGTAATTATTGCTGCAACCTGAAACGCAGAATGACGCAATGATTCTGAAAAACCGCTGTATTGTGGCATTATATTAACTGTTATAAGCACAACGCTTACCCCAACAATGGAAATATATGCCCACAGTTCACCGCTTTTTACGGCAGTAGAAACTTTTTTCATAAGTATAAGATAATACAGATTAAAGTTTACGCCGAAAATAAGCATAAATATTGTTATGACCCACTGACAATATGGGCTGTAAGAAGCAAGACCGTCAGCCTTGATAGCAAAACCGCCCGTACCTGCCGTGCCCAATGAATGCACAACGCTGTCAAAAAGTGACATACCGCCTGCAAGCAGAAGAATAATCTGCACCGCAGTAAGAACAATATATATAAGATACAAAATCTTTGCAGTATCTTTAACACGAGGTACAAGTTTACCGATAATGGGACCCGGCATTTCGGCGCGCATAATATGAATTGATCGGTCAGTAAAATTTGGTATGACCGCCATAACAAAAACAAGCACACCCATACCGCCTATCCAATGTGTAAAGCTGCGCCAAAACAGTCCGCTATAGCTCATAGCTTCTACATCTGTAAGTATAGATGCACCTGTCGTTGTAAAACCGCTTACAGTTTCGAAAACAGCATCTACATAAGACGGAATATCACCCGAAACCACAAAAGGAACTGCACCTATAAGCGCCATAACAATCCAGGCAAGCGCAGTAATTGCAAAGCCATCCTTTGCATATATTACACGGTTTTTGGTTCTGGTAAGCAAAGATATTAAAGCACCCGCGCCAAAAGCCAAAGCGGCAGTTATAATAAACGCAAAAAGCTGCTTTGTTTCTCCGTATATAATTGCTACTATCGCAGGAACAAGCAACAAAAGAGACACAATCTGAGACAGTCTTCCAACCGTCCTGAACACCATTTTTTTATTCATAAAAATTACCTCAAAATGTCTGCAAGGTCATTCATTTTTTGCTCGCGCGACTTTGCTATTACAATAATTTTATCCCCTGCAACAATTTCATCGTCACCTGTAGGAATAAAGGCCTTTCGTTTTCTGATTATTCCCGCAATAAGAACATCGTCTTTAAGTTGTATATCCTTCAAAGAAATGCGCTGACCTTTAAAATCTGCCTGAACATTAAATTCCAACGCTTCTACACTACCATCCATCAACTTATACATTGTTTCAACATTACTGCCGAGCGAATTTTGAAGTGCGCGGGCATAGCTTGTAATAACATTTGACACTGCTTTTTTGGGGGACACAATAGAGTCAAGACCTAATTTTTCAGCCATAGAAGACAATTCATTACGGTTTACCTTTGCTACAACGCGAGGCACATTTTGTGACTGTGCAAAGAAAGAAATAAGTATATTTTCTTCATCCATACCGGTAAGCGCGGCAAAAGCATCGACTGAGGTTATTCCCTCTTCCATAAGAACCTCTTGCTGCGCGCCATCACCGTTGATAACAACCGCATTTGGCAGTTTTTCAGCAAATTGATTACATCTGCTTATGTCTTTATCAATTATTGTAACATCACTGCCTGATTTAAGCAGCATCTTTGAAAGATAAAATGCTGTTGTCGTAGCGCCCAGGACCATAACGTTTTTTGAGTGCTTTTTGGAAAGACCCAACATTTTAAGCAATTTTTGAATTTCGGTAAAATTAGCGGTAAGGCATATATGATCTCCGTTTTTAAGAACAAAATTACCGTCAGGAATATATATTTCTTCGCCGCGCTTTACTACGCAAATCAAAAAGTTCGCCTTGTATTTTTTACGCAAATCAATAAGGCTCATACCGTCAAGGTTTGAATCTTCTCTAATAATCAACTCAACCATTTCAAAATTTCTTCTTGAAA
>JAFTTE010000167.1 GCA_017466905.1 Clostridia bacterium
AGTTGTTGATACTGCTAATAATTATGATATAGCATATTTAGGCGGTACATTCGATGATACCTATGACTTTATTCACAACTCTTATGCATACGGTGTAACAAGCACATATGGCACACTTAACACAACTGATTACACTACCGTAGACGGTATGCCTATGCTTAACTGGACTGCTTGGGACAACAGTGAGGAAACAATTGCTCAGTACGGCACACCAATGCCAAAACTCGTTGACGGTTGGGAAGCGCTCGGTTACCGTTATTACAAGGACGCTTACAAAAACTCTAATTGGTACGATAATTTGCCTTATGGTCATAGTGCGAGTGTAAATGGCGCAGGCTATGAGCAGGGTGTGTTCTCAGAATATGATGAGCTTGTAGGTGCCGGTACCGAGGCAGACCCATACATCATTGACAACGCACAACTTTTGTTTGAAATTATTGCATCAGGCGGCACACACCGCGGTGTTCCGCAGTATTTCAAGCTCGGTTGCGACGTTGACCTCGGCGGTATTCAGTGGGTTAATTATCAGACCAATGCTGATCGCAACGATACATACGGAATAAGTTACTATGCATATAAACCTTTTGCGGGTACAATCGACGGTGACGGTCATACTGTTACAGGTATGTTTACCGCAACTGCTGATACAAACGCAGGTTTTATACCCGAGCTTACCGCTACGGGTGTTGTAAAGAATCTGCATTTCCGTGACTGCTACGCATACACAAGCAGCGGCAACTACGGTATAATCGCAGGTACTGCTGCGAGCGGCTCGCAGATAATCGGATGTTCAATCGAAAACAGCGAAAACGCTAAAATTGTAGGCAGCAACGCTGCTACAATCACAAACAGCTACATCACTGTTGACGGCAGCACAACCTATTACCTTGATAGTGGCTCTACAGGCACTCCCACAGTTGACGGTGTTACTTGGTATCAGGGCGGCGCTGACGGCAGTGCACCTAAGCTTGTAAACCGTGCAGACGCTATGCCATATGCCGATGCAGACGGTGATGGCGACGGTTATGAATACGGCACAAGAGACCTTGCCGCGCTAAAGTCAAAGCTGCTTCGCGCTCCGGATTACGCTAATATTTACGGCGACGTAAGCCGTAACGGCAAAACGGATATACGCGATATGGTTATATTGCAGCGTGAAATAATTGCAATGTCAGCAAGTGACCCCACGGCTGAGTGGAAAATTCTTGACGGCTTTTGGAAGAACGTAAAGGCGGGCAAGTTTAGCATTTATTATGATGAAAACGACAATTATGACTTTGCTCGCAAGATGGAGCTTTATATTGAAGAGACAACAGGCGTAGATATTTTAAAGACAAAAGGCACAACAACAGCAAATCTTACAATCAGAATAGTAACAGATGATACTCTTGGCGCAAACAACTATTCTGTTTCATACGATTTAGAAACAGCAACGCTTACAATAAGCGGTGGATCTTTCACAGCCGTTGAGCAGGGTGTTCTTAACTTTATTGCAAACTCAAATGCTTTAAACGGCACAGTTTACACAGGTAGCGGTTCACTCGCTCCTGAAAAACAGGCTATCAATGTGCAAACTTACAGCACAAGCAATGAGAATGGTTATTTGACAAACTCGAGCTCAATAGTAGATAAAGGTACCTATTACTATGTATGGGGTGATGAGTTTAACACCGCTGTAAACGGTACAGTTTTATACGATACTTGGATTGTGCGTGATAAAGGTCATGGTAACGGCAGTAATGACTTTACAAACCTTTATCTTGCAAATGCTGATGATTTACCAAAACTCAATGTTGTTAGCGGCGGCAAGCTTACTATGCACCGTGGTGTAGGTAGCTTAGCGCCCACAAGCGGTACCTTAAGCGGTTCTACCGATGATAACGGCGCTTATATTGCATTTGACGGTAACAGTATGTCTTCGAGTGGTCTACTTACAAGTATAAACAGCATGTTGTTTAAGCGTGGATATATTGAGATGCAGGCAATACTTCCTAATGATGATTATGCATTCCCTGCGTGGTGGTTGGTGACATACGCCGGCAATAACAACCTTGAAGTTTCAAGCTCGCTTTACAGCAAGGTATATGAACGCAACTCAGGCTTTGACGGTAATTCGTTATACTATAGTTCCGATGATTACACAACCTACGAATACAAGCTACCTACTAGTTATTTTGAAATTGATTTGTTTGAAATTATTAACAATCCCAACGGCTCAGGCAAACGTGATACTATTTTCTATAATATTCATAAATGGTACTCCTATTCAAAAACATATGAGGGTAGTACAAAAGGATTTTCTGTTTACGAGCTTGATTGGGATGCTCTTGAGGACGGTACCATTTCGGACTTTGATGATGAAGGTAACAAGCTTCTTGATGCAACTTACGATTCCGGCACTTATAGCATTTCTAATGCTGCAATTAAATATCATGCTTCTAATGCAGAAAGTGGACAGATTAACGTTGCCATAAATGAATTTGGTACTAATACCGCTTCAGGCACAACCTATGGTAAGTTTGACGATACCGATATAACTTTGGAAGATATATTAGCAGGTGTTTGGGAAAAAGAACCTTTTGATGTTAATATGGTAACTTCTATTGGCGATAGTACCACTGTTACTGAATACAGGTATGGTTTCTTGTGGACTGAGGATGAAATGACTTTCATTATAAAAGACACCAGCGATAATTTGTTAAGCAGTGTTACGGTTAATTGTGCAGATTTGGGCTATGATGGCGGTTCTGTTATGGCAGAGCAATATGCGTATTTCTTAATAGATAACCATTATTACACAAAGGACGGCGCAAAAATATCTTCGGATATGCCAATGACAATCGAATATGTACGTCTTTATCAGTTAGACGGTGCTCGTGATATCGTAACACCTGAAACAGAGGCATTTAACAGTAACACACGCTGGTAAAAACAATAAAATCAGACCCCTCGGGGTCTGATTTTTTAATGAAGAATGAATAGTGAATGATGAATAATTACGGTGTCGGCGCTGCCGACAAATATTAAAAACGGATTGCCACGCGACTACCGTCGCTCGCAATGACAACGATTTTTTATACATCTTTATGTATGTCATTGCGAGGAACAGAGTGGCGAAGCAATCCGTAATATAAAATTTAAAACTTTTTCCTTAACTTTTCAAGCGCGGCGGTTTCAATCCGTGACACATAACTGCGGGAAATTCCAAGCTTTTTGGCAATTTCGCGTTGGGTTAGTTCTTTCTCACCACCAAGTCCATAACGCATATTTATAATCTGCAGCTCGCGCTCGTCAAGTGTGCCGTTTAAAATAACACGTAGCTTTTGCACCTTTATTTTGGTATCAATTTCGTCCTCAATATTACCCTCATCAGCAATAATATCTATAAGGGTGAGGGTATTACCGTTTTTATCGGTATCAATCGGGTCGCTTATGTAAACATCCTGCGCATATTTTTTGTTGTTTCTGAAATGCATCAGAATTTCATTTTCGATACAGCGCGCCGCATATGTGGCAAGCCTTATTTTTTTATCAGCCTTAAATGTGTTTACCGCCTTTATAAGACCGATTGTACCTATTGAAATAAGATCATCCTGCTCGTCTGTGGCGGTGTAATACTTTTTTACTACGTGAGCCACAAGTCGCAGATTATGCTCAATAAGCTTGTTTTTGGCATTTTCATCGCCTTGCTCTTTAAGTTTTAAAAGCTCTGCTTCCTTTTTTGATGATAATGGCGGCGGAAAAGATCCTGCGCTTGTAACGTGAAGCGCCAGATAAAAAAGATTTGAAACGATTTGTGCCAGCAGTTCGAAAAACATATAAAATCCTCCTTATCGAATTTATATGAAAAAGGGCTTGTTTAAAATTTAAATTTATGCAAAATTTTTACGCTTTTTTGATTGACAAGATATTTTGATTATGGTAATATATATTAGATAAAAATGAGCCACTGTGTGCTTATGTATTTATTTGTTGAAAGGACGGTTTAAAATGGCGACTCATAAGATAAACAATGTGTATAAACCCGAATTTCTAAACGATTTTGTCCCCGCTACCCACAAGGCGGTTTTGTCACCTTTTTTTGCTGACTCACAAAATAGTTATTTTATTTTTCCCGGTTTTTGCGATGTGCATGTGCATTTTCGTGAGCCGGGTTTTTCTTATAAAGAGACGATTGCTACAGGCAGTCGCGCGGCGGCGCACGGCGGATATACCGCAGTTTGCACAATGCCAAACCTTAATCCCGTACCCGATACGTCAGAGCATTTAAACGAGCAGTTAAAAATTATCGAAAACGATGCCGTTATTAATGTTTACCCGTATGGTTCAATAACCATAGGTCAGAATGGAGAAATACTTTCTGATATGGATAAAATGGCAAAGAATTGTGTTGCTTTTTCAGATGACGGTCGCGGTGTACAATCGCGTGAACTTATGCGCAAGGCAATGCTTAAAGCAAAGTCTTTGGGTAAAATAATAGTAGCGCATTGCGAAGATAATTCAAAGCTTTTTGGCGGTTATATTCACGACGGTGAATATGCAAAATCACACGGTCATCGCGGTATATGCTCAGAAAGCGAATGGGGACCGATTAAACGAGATTTGGAGCTTGTGCGTGAAACAGGCTGCGCTTATCACGTGTGCCATATTTCTTGTAAAGAAAGTGTTGAGCTTATTCGTCAGGCAAAAGCAGAAGGTCTTGATGTTACCTGTGAAACGGGTCCGCACTATCTGATACTTGATGACAGTGATTTGCAAGAAGACGGTAAGTTTAAAATGAATCCTCCGTTGCGCTCTCGCGAAGATAAGCTTGCGCTTATCGAGGGTATAAAGGACGGCACTATCGATATGATTGCTACCGATCACGCACCGCACAGCGCAGAAGAAAAGAGTAAAGGACTAGAAAAAAGCGCTTTTGGCATTGTGGGTATCGAAACAGCCTTCCAGCTTATGTATACGTATTTTGTAAAAACTAATATAATTACCTTGGAAAGATTAATTGATTTGTTATCTTTGAACGCCCGCAAGCGTTTTTATATCCCGCTAAACAACAATGATTACACTGTATGGTGCCTTGATGAAAAAATCACCGTAAATCCCGATGATTTTATTTCAAAAGGAAAAGCAATGCCGTTTGAAAACTATGAGCTTTACGGTAAATGCTACCTTACGGTTTGCGGCGGGAAAATAGCATATAAGGATAATTCGATATATATTCAGGAGGAAATAAACAATGGCTAAAAGAACAGACATTAAAAAGGTTTTGATTATAGGCTCAGGTCCTATAGTAATTGGTCAGGCGGCAGAGTTTGACTACGCAGGTACTCAGGCGTGTCTGGCACTTAAAGAAGAGGGTTATGAGGTAATACTCTGTAACTCTAATCCCGCTACAATTATGACCGATACTTCAATTGCAGATAAGGTTTATATGGAGCCGCTGACCCTTGAATATATGGCAAAGATTTTGCGCTATGAGCGCCCTGACGCAATCGTTCCCGGTATTGGCGGTCAGACAGGTCTTAATCTTGCTATGCAGCTTGAGGAAAAGGGTATTCTTAAGGAATGCGGTGTAGAGCTTCTTGGTACTTCGAGTGAGAGTATCGAGCGCGCTGAAGATCGCGAATTGTTTAAAGAAATGTGCGAATCAATCGGCGAGCCTGTTATTCCGTCTGAAATCACATACAGTATTGAAGAGGCAAAAGCAGCAGCAAACAGAATAGGTTATCCTGTAGTTCTTCGCCCTGCGTTTACCTTGGGCGGCACAGGCGGCGGTTTTGCATATAATGAGGAGGAACTTGTTGAAACAGGACTTAACGCTTTTAAACTGTCTCCCGTGCATCAGGTGCTTATTGAAAAGAGTGTTAAAGGTTACAAAGAAATCGAATTTGAGGTTATGCGCGACTCTAACGACCACGCTCTAACCATCTGCGGTATGGAAAATATTGCTCCTGTTGGTGTTCATACAGGTGACTCTGCGGTTGTAGCACCTATACTTTCTCTCAATGACCACGATTTGAAGATGCTCAACGACAGCGCAATTAAGATTATCCGCGAACTTAAAATTGAGGGCGGATGCAATGTTCAGTTTGCGCTTAATCCTTACAGCAGTGAGTACTATCTTATAGAGGTTAACCCGCGTGTATCACGCTCGTCGGCTCTCGCTTCGAAAGCCAGCGGATACCCGATTGCCAGAGTTACTGCTAAAATTGCCTTGGGTATGGCACTTGAAGATATTCCCGTTGCGGGCGGTACGGCTGCAATTGAACCAAGACTCGACTATATTGTTGCAAAATTCCCACGTTTTCCATTTGATAAGTTTGCCGATGCGCCTAATACACTCGGCACACAGATGAAGGCAACAGGCGAGGTTATGGGCATTGGCTCTACTTTGGAAGAATGCTTGCTTAAATCTGTTCGTTCTCTCGAAACAGGCGTATGTCATTTCCATATCGCAAAGTTTGACGATATGACAGATGATGAAATATTTGCATATCTTGGTACATTCCAGGATGATAATATCTACGCGGTATTTGAATTGCTTCGCCGCGGTATTTCAATTGAAAAATTGCACGATGTAACAAAGATTACCCCATTGTTCCTCCATGCTTTCAAGCGTATTGTTGAAATGGAAAAAGCCGTCAAAGGCAATATCGGCGATGTTGCAACCCTTAAAAATGCTAAAATTATGGGCTTTTCTGACGAGTATATCGCAAAGGTCTGGAATAAGCCCGAAACTGATATTTACAAGACCCGCAAAGAAAACGGAATTATACCGATTTTCAAAATGGTTGATACCTTACACACAGGTAAATATATTGCATATCTTTATTCATCTTATACAGGAGAAAATGAATCACGCCTTACCGATAAGCGTAAAATTGTAGTTTTGGGCGCAGGTCCTATCCGTATAGGTCAGGGTGTTGAGTTTGACTATTCTACCGTTCACGCCGTGCAGACTATCAAGCGAAACGGTTATGAAGCAATCATCATCAACAACAACCCTGAAACTGTTTCTACCGACTATACAACAGCTGACAAGCTTTATTTTGAGCCGCTTACACCGGAAGATGTAATGGCAATTATAGACTTTGAACAGCCGGAGGGTGTTGTTGCTTCTCTTGGCGGTCAGACTGCAATTAACCTGGCTCAGCCTCTTATGGATCGCGGTGTCAAGATTATCGGTACAGATTGCGCTGCTATTGAGCGCGCTGAAAACCGCGACAGCTTTGAAAAGATTTTGCAGGAACTTGATATTCCGCAACCAAAAGGCAGAGCCGTTACCAAGATTGAAGACGGTGTTGCAGCTGCTGCGGAAATAGGCTATCCTGTGCTTGTTCGTCCAAGCTTTGTATTGGGCGGTCGCGCTATGCAGATTGTAGCTGACGAGGCTCAACTTCGTCACTACCTTAAAACAGCCGTTGAAATTGATGCGGACAAGCCGGTTCTTGTTGATAAATATATTCAAGGTAAAGAGGTCGAGGTTGACGCTATCTGCGACGGTCAGGATGTATTTGTGCCCGGTATTATGGAGCTTGTTGAGCGTACCGGTATTCACTCTGGTGACTCTATAAGTGTTTATCCAACCTTCAGCATTTCCGACAAGGTACGTGGCACAATTTTACAGTATGCTAAAAAGTTAGGTCTGGGTATTGGCATTATCGGTCTTTATAATATTCAGTTTATCGTTGATGAAAAAGACGATGTGTATATCATAGAGGTTAACCCCCGTTCATCTCGTACAGTGCCATTCCTTTCAAAATCCACCGGTTACAGTCTTGCCGATATTGCTACAGAAGTTATTCTTGGTAAATCACTTAAAGAGCAGGGTATATTTGACCTGTATCCTGAGGAAAAGAACCGCTACTATGTAAAGGTTCCGGTATTCTCGTTTAATAAGATTAAGGGTCTTGATGCTTATCTTTCACCCGAAATGAAGTCTACGGGTGAAGCGATAGGTTACGACGATAAACTTAATCGCGCTTTATACAAGGCGCTTCAGGCTGCCGGTACACACCTGCAGAATTACGGTACCGTATTTGTTACCGTTGCCGATAAGGACAAGCAGGAGGCATTGCCGCTTATTCGTCGTTTCTATAACCTTGGCTTTAACATTCAGGCAACGGCAGGCACTGCGGCTTTCCTTAAAGAAAACGGTATCCGTACTCACATACTCAAAAAAATCAGCGAAGATCCCGACGAGATTCCTGATGCAATCAGACAGGGTCACATCGCTTATGTTATTAACACAAAGGATATCGGCGCAGCAGTAGAGCTTAGTGACGGTCAGCAAATACGCCGATTGGCTACCGAAAATAATGTGACTATATTCACATCTCTTGATACTGTAAGAGTTCTTCTCGATGTTATGGAGGAAACCACACTTACTATATCAACTATAGATGCATAAAGGATTAATTTATAATGAAACAAGGTATTTTTAAAATATCACAAAATGAAAAATTAGTTGAAAATGTTTACAAGATGGTGCTTGTCGGAGATACATCCGACATCACCGCTTGCGGACAGTTTATTAATATTCAGCTTGACGGTCTTTATCTGCGCCGTCCTATATCTGTTTGTGATTGCGATGATACTTCTGTCACAATCATTTATAAGGTTGTAGGCAAGGGTACAGAGCAGATGTCAAAAATGGCTGTAGGCGAAACTGTTGATGTGCTTACAGGACTTGGTAACGGATATGATTTATCCCTTTCGGGTGATAAGCCGTTACTCTTGGGAGGCGGTGTTGGTGTGCCTCCGCTTTATATGCTTGCTAAAGAGCTTAAAAAACAGGGTAAAGAAGTTTCCGTAATTTTAGGCTTTAATACCGCGAGCGAAGTGTTTTATGAAAATGAATTTAAAGCGCTTGGTTGTGATGTTACAGTTACAACTGTTGACGGCAGTTACGGTGTTAAAGGATTTGTAACAAACGCATATCCTGATGAATATACATACTTTTATACCTGTGGTCCTGAGCCAATGCTAAAGGCTATATACAAAACTGCTAAAACGAGCGGTCAAATGAGTTTTGAGGAACGTATGGGCTGGGGAGTTGGTGCGTGTATGGGTTGTAGCTGCAAAACGATGACAGGCTATAAGCGTATATGTAAAGACGGACCCGTGATGCAAAAGGAGGAAATTTTATGGGAGACTTGAGTGTTAATCTTTGCGGATTAGAAATTGACAACCCTATAATTCCTGCTTCGGGTACGTTTGGTTTTGGCTATGAGTTTGCAGAACTGTACGATATAAATTGCCTTGGTACTTTTTCTTTCAAGGGTACTACAAAAGACGCGCGCTTTGGCAATCCAACTCCGCGTATTGCAGAATGTACTGCGGGCATGATAAATGCCGTAGGTCTGCAAAACCCGGGTGTTGAAAAGGTTATAAGCGAAGAATTGCCACAACTCAAAAAGTGCTTTAATAAAAAGGTTATGGCAAACGTAAGCGGTTTTGCTGTAGAAGATTACGCCTATACCTGTGAACAACTCGATAAGCAGAGTCAAGTAGGTTGGCTTGAAGTAAACGTAAGCTGTCCTAATGTTCACGGTGGCGGTATGAGCTTTGGCACAAGCCCCGAGGCTGCGGCAGAGGTTGTTCGCGCAGTAAAGGCGGTTACAACAAAGGCTGTAATAGTTAAACTTTCACCCAATGTTACCGACATTGTGGCTATTGCAAAGGCTTGTGAAGAGGCGGGTGCTGACGGCATCAGCCTTATAAATACAATGCTTGGTATGCGAATTGACCTTAAAACACGCAAGCCCGTAATCGCCAATAAAATGGGCGGTTTTTCGGGTCCTGCAATTTTCCCTGTGGCTGTCAGAATGGTATATCAGGTGGCAAATGCCGTAAATATTCCCGTAATAGGTATGGGCGGAGTATCAACTGCCGAGGATGTAATTGAAATGATGCTTGCGGGCGCTACTGCTGTTGAAGTAGGTGCTGCAAATCTTATTAATCCTTACGCTTGCCGCGATATTATAAATGATTTACCGGCAGCTATGGATAAATACGGAATAGATAATTTAAAGGATATCATAGGAGGAGTTAAGTAATGGGTAAGGATGTAATTATTGCTTGCGATTTCGCGAGCGCAGAAAAGACCTTCGAGTTTCTTGATAAGTTCACAGGTCGCAAGCCTTTTGTAAAGATAGGTATGGAGCTTTTCTATGCAGAAGGTCCGTCAATTGTAAAAGAGATAAAGAAGCGCGGTCATAAAATTTTTTTGGATTTAAAACTGCACGATATTCCTAATACTGTTAAAAAGGCAATGGCAGTGCTTTCTAACCTTGATGTTGATATTTGTAACCTTCACGCAAGCGGTACAGTTGCAATGATGGAAGCCGCAATTGAAGGTCTTACACGAACCGACGGCACAAGACCGTTTCTTATATCTGTAACACAGCTTACAACTACGAGTCAAGAAAGTATTGAAAGCGACCTTCTTATAAAAGAGCCGATTGACCAGGTTGTTATGCACTATGCGTCAAACGCTAAGCGCGCTGGTCTTGACGGTGTTGTTTGCTCACCGCTTGAAGCAGGAAAAGTTCACGAGGTATGCGGCGCAGACTTTTTGACAGTTACACCCGGTGTTCGCTTTGCTGACGGTGATGTAGGCGACCAGAAGCGCGTTATGACACCTGCCGAGGCTAATAAAATCGGTTCTGACTACATCGTAGTTGGCAGACCTATTACAGCAGCAGCCGACCCTGTAGCAGCATATGAGCGTTGTGTGACAGAATTTGTAGGATAATGTTCAATAACGGAGGAACTTTAAATGAGTAAAAAATCAAATAAATGCAATGTTTTTTCCTTGATTTTTGGAATATTATCTTGCTTTTATGCTTTTACTTTCGCTTTTTCTATTGTATTAACGAAGATCGCATTTCTTTTGGTTCCAAATCCAGAAGTAATTCAATATAATTCTTTTCACTTTTTGGCAATATTTTTAATTTTGGTTTCTTCATTACTTTCTTTAATGTTTGCACACTTTTCTATAAAAAAAGGAACAAAAACAAAAAGCATTGTTTGGAGTAGAATTTTGAGTATTATTTCACTTGCAGTCGCAGTGATAGGTACAATTTTTGTATTATTGTTATTTTAGGGAGATATAAAAAATGGAAAGCTATAAAAGAGAATTTATACAGTTTTTAGAAGGTGCAGGTGTTTTAAAATTTGGTGATTTCACCGCTAAATCAGGCAGAAAAATTCCGTATTTTATAAACGCAGGCGATATTAAAACAGGCGACCAGATTTCAAAGCTTGGCGAATTTTATGCAAAGGCTTATTTTGAAAAGGTAGGCAACAAACGTACAGTTCTTTACGGACCTGCATACAAGGGTATTCCGATTGCTGTATCTGTTGCTTGCGCTCTTTCCAAAAACGGTCTTGACGTGCCTTTCTTCTTTAACCGTAAAGAAGAAAAGGACCACGGTGAAGG
>JAFTTE010000168.1 GCA_017466905.1 Clostridia bacterium
GCTATTAACGGATTCGGCCGTATCGGTCGTCTCGCATTTCGTCAGATGTTTGGTGCTGAAGGCTACGATGTAGTAGCTATCAACGACCTCACAAAGCCCTCAATGCTTGCTAATCTTTTAAAGTATGACACAGCACAGGGCGGTTACTGCGGTTATATCGGTGAAAATCTTCACACTGTTTCTGCAGATGATGAGGCTGGTACCATCACAGTTGACGGTAAGACTCTCAAAATCTATGCTGAAAAAGACGCTAAAGATCTTCCTTGGGGTGACTTGGGTGTAGATGTAGTTCTCGAGTGTACAGGCTTCTACTGCTCAAAAGAAAAGTCACAGGCTCATATCGATGCAGGTGCTAAAAAGGTTGTTATCTCTGCTCCCGCAGGCAACGATCTTCCTACAATCGTTTACAGCGTAAATGAAGACACTCTTACTAAAGAAGATACTATCATCTCTGCTGCATCTTGCACAACAAACTGCCTTGCTCCAATGGCTAAGGCTCTTAACGATTATGCTGCAATCCAGAGCGGTATCATGAGCACAATCCACGCTTACACCGGCGACCAGATGATTCTTGACGGTCCTCACAGAAAGGGTGACCTTCGCCGTGCACGCGCAGGCGCTGCTAACATCGTTCCTAACAGCACCGGTGCTGCAAAGGCTATCGGTCTTGTTATTCCTGAGCTTAACGGCAAGCTTATCGGTTCTGCACAGCGTGTTCCTGTTCCTACCGGTTCTACCACTATCCTTACCGCTGTTGTTAAGGGTACAGACGTAACTAAGGAAGGCATCAACGCTGCTATGAAGGCTGCTGCAAGCGATTCATTCGGCTACAACGAAGACCAGATCGTTTCTTCAGACGTTATCGGTATGCGTTACGGCTCACTCTTTGATGCTACTCAGACAATGGTATCAAAGGTTGCTGATGACCTTTATGAAGTGCAGGTTGTTTCTTGGTCTGACAACGAAAACAGCTACACCAGCCAGATGGTTCGTACAATTAAGTACTTCGCTGAAATCTAATTTAAAATTGGATAAACTTAAATGCTCTGCTTGAAAAAAGCAGAGCATTTTTTGTTGCAAAGTATTGAATATAATCTGTTGACAAAAATTAAGAAAGCATTATAATAATAATAGAAACAATATACAAAGGAGCGCATTATGACTAATTTAGAATATTTTGCATCAAAAAAATGGGGTGTTTTTCATCATTATTTGTCAAGGCTTCAGGGCAACGTGCAAAAGCCGCACAATCAAGGACTAGGGGAGTTGCCGTGGACTGATATTGTAGATAAGTTTGATGTCGAAAAACTCGCCTTTACTCTTTATAAAATGAATGTTGGTTATTATTTTATTACTCTGATGCAAGGTACTAACGCTATGCTTGCTCCTAATGCAACGTACGATAGCATTGCGGGCACCAAGCCAGGTGAAGCCTGTGCACGCAGAGACCTACCTGATGAACTTTTTAAGGCGCTTTCAAAATATAATATTGACTTATGTCTCTATTTTACGGGTGACGGTCCGTGGACCAATGATGAGATTGGCTGCAAATTTGGATTTGTTCACCCACGAAAAAATATTTCTATGGATTTTTGCCAAAAATGGTCATCCGTATTGGCGGAATATGCCGAACGATATGGCGATAAAGTAAAAGCTTGGTGGATAGACGGCTGTTATCGCGATTATTTTGGTTATACTGAGGAAATGTATGAACTATATCACAATGCAATTTTAAAAGCAAATCCAAATGCTTTGGTTGGATTTAATGACGGTGTAAAACAATTTCACACAAAGAATTACAGTAAGGAAACGCTTATTTGCGGTGAATTTAACAGTTTTGACGAGTTGCCAAGAAAGGGCATTATAAATGGCGCATTAGCGCATACACTTGCGCCGCTTGGATATAATCCTGTGCCTAACGACTATGGCTGGGGCGCGCCAGGCATAAGACATCCTGAAAAATTTATGGCAGACTATATCAATGCGGCTAACACCGTAGGCGGCGTCGTGTCAATAGATGCTATGTGCTATGCAGACGGTTCGTTTGATCCCGAGCAAGAGGCTGTTCTTTTAAAAATTGGAGAAATGATTTAAATATAAAAAGATACCCCACGTTGTCTGGCCGACAATGTGGGGTATTAAAATTTTTAAATATAATTAACCGATAAACGCATCGTGAACTGCCTGAACAGCTTTATCTGCAAGGTCGGTATTGATAAGTACCGAAATTTTGGTTTCGCTGGTTGAAATCATATGGATATTGATGTCGGCATCGTAAAGAGCCTCAAACATTTTGGATGCAACACCTGGGTTGCTTTCCATACCTGCACCCACGATAGAAATCTTTGAAAGACCATTGTTAACCTTAAGGTCCTGATATTCAAATACACCCTTCATTGATTCCATAGCCTTGATAGCGTCATCCTGTTGCTCGTGCGATACGGTAAAGGTGATGTCCTTTGTGCCATGACGGCCAACAGACTGCAGAATGATATCAACATTTACCTTGTACTGTGCGAGTTTATTAAACAGTTTAAACGCTACACCTGGTTGGTCTTTAAGACCTACAACAGAGATTGTTGTAACGCTTGTATCCTTTGCTACGCCGCGAATTAAAGTTTTTTCCATTTTAACGTGCTCCTTTACAATAGTGCCGGGTTTTCTTTCAAGACTTGAAAGAACCTCAAGTTCAACATTATATTTTTTAGCCATTTCAACCGAACGGTTGTTAAGTACCTGTGCGCCCAAGGTTGCCATCTCAAGCATTTCGTCGTACTGTACTTCATCCATCTTTACAGCGCCCTTAACCTTGCGTGGGTCAGCGGTATAAACACCGTCAACGTCGGTATAAATCTGACAGCGATCTGCGCTCATCGCAGCCGCGATTGCAACTGCGCTTGTATCAGAACCGCCGCGACCGAGTGTAGTAAGATCGTCATATTTGTTTAAGCCTTGGAAGCCTGCAACAATAATAATGTTACCCTTTGCAAGCTCAGCCTTCATACGCTCGGTGTTAATTTTCTTAATTCTTGCCTTGCCGTGATGTGAGTCGGTGCTGAAGCCTGCCTGCCAACCGAGTAGCGAGATAACAGGGCAACCGAGCTTATCAACAGCCATTGCAAGGAGTGATATCGAAATTTGTTCGCCTGCGGTAAGCAACATATCCATCTCACGCTTGAGGGGAGTAGAAGGATTAATTTCAACTGCTTTTTCTATCAAATCATCTGTAGTATCACCTTGAGCGGATACAACTACGATGACATCGTTACCTTTTTTGTATTCATCAACAATAATACCGGCAACGTTCATTACGTGTTCGGCGTCTTTTACAGACGAACCGCCAAACTTTTTAACTATAAGTGCCATAAATCGGGACCTCCTTAGAATAAGGTATGCATAAC
>JAFTTE010000169.1 GCA_017466905.1 Clostridia bacterium
ATCTGCAGCGGGATTTTTTTCTGCAAAGCCCATTTCCTGAGCAAGTGATAAAGCAGAGTCAAAATCCATATTATCCACTATCATTTTATTTAAAATGTAGTTTGTTGTTCCGTTGAGAATACCTTTAACCTCAAGAATCTCATTTGCGGCAAGGCATTGTGCTAATGGTCTTAGTATCGGTATGCCACCGCCGACGCTTGCCTCAAAAAGAAAATTGACATTTTTCTCATTTGCGATTGCTAAAAGCTCGGCGCCCTTTGCTGCAACTAACTCTTTGTTAGAGGTGACAACGCTTTTACCGGCGAGTAAACATCTTTTTACAAAATCATAGGCAGGATTCACGCCACCCATAACCTCAATTACAATTTGTATCTCATCGTCATTTGCAATAAGTTCAAAATCTTTTATAAACTTATCAGAATAGGTAAGTCCTTCAAAGTCACGCAAATCTAGAATATACTTAACGTCTATTTCATCTTTGATTTTCTGGCTTATCAGAGAGTTGTGACCAAGTAGTATTTCGGCAACACCCGAGCCAACAACACCGTGCCCCATAATCGCAGTATAAATCATTTTAAACCTCCTGAAGCTACACGATTTAAAATATAAATCGACATTTTTAAAGTATACTACACACTTTTTAAAAAATCAATATTTAATTATATATGAATGAAAAATTTGGTGATATTATTATTAAAAGGCTGTGATTTTACAAATGATTTTAGATGAAAAGAAAAAATTTATTATAAATTTCACCTATTTTGCTGTTTGGGCAATTGTTTTATATTTATTATTTAAAATGGCTGCTGTTTATTTTTTCCCTTTTCTAATTGGAATTATTATTGCTTATGCTGTACAAAAACCTGCGGTTTTTTTATCCCAAAAAACAAAAATTAAAAAACAAAATTGCGCGGCTGTTTTATCGGTGGTCGTATTTGTTGCCGTAATTATTTTTGTAGCATTACTTTGTTGGTTCCTATATTCACAGATTAGCAACTTGATTTTTTATCTTTCAAATCACGGTGGCAGTATAAAGCAATATATTGAAAGCATTTACGCTTATTTTGAAAATTTTTTTAAAGATATTGACGGCGAGTTTCAAAGCACATTAAAAAGATTTTCATATGATACATTTAACACCCTTATTGCAAAAATCAGCACCTATTTTTCAAATTTAGTTACTGTTTTTTTAAAAAAATTGCCTACACTGCTTATAAGCTGTGTTGTTACGGTTGTTGCGACCTATTATATCTCAAAGGACTATAACAGACTTTTAAAATTTGTAAAGGGATTTTTAAGTGACAATTTTTACAGACTTATTACCGATATAAAAAATATTTTTACCGAGTGTTTTTTAAAATTTGCAACAGGGTATTTTTGGCTTTTTATTATCACTTTCTTTGAGCTTATAATTGGATTTATGGTGCTTAAAATTAAAAATTTTATTTTTTTGGCCTTTTTGGTAGCCATACTGGATTTATTGCCCGTTATTGGAACAGGTACAATTTTACTGCCATGGGCGGTTTTTATGTTTTTACAAAACAAATATAGCTTGGGAATAGGACTTATTATTCTTTATCTGATAATTACCATAGTAAGAAATTTTATTGAGCCTAAAATCATTGGCAGTCAAATTGGAATTAATCCACTTTTTACATTGCTTTTTATTTTTTTAGGACTTCGTTTGGGCGGAATAATCGGTATGATTGTATTGCCAATCACATTTACAGTTTTATTTACCTATTTCCGACGACAACTTTCAGATAGTGATTGACGGTTACGGCAATGTTTGCATATTATGTAGTGTAGATTTTATCTATCTATTTTTAGTTGGAGAGTTTTTTATGCAACGCCATATTATTTCGGTAAGCTCAATAACCTATGCAATTAAGGGCAGGGACTTACTGCGCAAGCAAGGCATTAAGGCGTATATAGAGCGTAAAACTAATCAAAACGGTAATGCCGGCTGTGGATACGTTATTGTCGCAGAAGGCAATCGACAAAAGATAACAGGCGCCTTAATGAATTCTGGTGTTAAGATTTTAGAAATTAACAGTATTGTATAGGTAATTCAAAAGCAGCCCGATGGGGCTGCTTTTGTAAAAAAGAGAAATTTAAGGTGAGAAATTATGATATATTTTGATAACGCGGCAACAACAGGACATAAACCAAAAAGTGTTGTCGATGCCGTTAACAATGCACTAAAATTTTTATCTGCAAATCCAGGCAGAAGCGGACACAAACCATCACAGCGAGCAGCAATTGCTGTGTATGAAGCGCGTGAGAAGGTGTCGGATTTTTTTAACAGCGACGGACCTGAAACGGTCGTTTTTACACCTAATTGCACACAGAGTATTAACTATGTATTAAAAGGTGATTTGGGTCGTAATGACCATATTGTCATATCGGATTTAGAGCATAATGCTGTTATGCGACCGCTTAAGTCAATGAATATAGATTTTACAATGGCACAGGTATCATTAGAAGATGATAATATAACCTTACAGAATTTTAAAAAAGCAATAAATCAAAACACAAAAATGGTCTTTTGCACTGCCGCATCAAATGTTCTTGGCAAAGCCTTACCGCTTGAAGACATTGGTGCAATCTGTAAGCGAAATGGTATTTTGTTTGGTGTGGATGCCGCGCAGGGTGCTGGTGTGATGGATATTAATATGAAGGATATGAACATCGATTATTTGTGTATTGCGGCGCATAAGGGCTTATATTGTCCTATGGGGCTTGGAATACTTATTGCAAGAGGACCTATAAAAAAGACAATTATTGAGGGAGGAACGGGTACTGATTCTGTAAATTTTATTCAACCCGATATCTTGCCAGAGATGTTAGAAAGCGGCACGGTGAATTTACCGGCAATTGCTTCTGTAGGTGCGGGAATTGATTTTGTTAGAAAACGCAAAAACTGCATTTTAAAATATGAAAACAACCTTGTAAAACAGCTTTATAATGGATTGCAGGGAAGTAATGTTGTATTTTATACAAACCCTAATAATACCGGCTATGTTCCTGTTATATGTTTTAATGTAAATGGTTATTCGTCTGATGAAGTTACGGATATTCTGAGCAAAAACGGCTTTGCGCTTCGGGCAGGTCTTCACTGTGCACCTACAGCTCATAAAAAAATTGGTACACAACAGCAGGGGACGGTACGTTTTTCTCCATCAGTTTTTAATAATGCAAACGAGGTTGACGAATTAATAATACAACTAAAAAATTTTAAAAATTACCAAAAACACTATTGATTGAACGGAAATATTATGCTAAAATATAGTTGATAATATATATTATTAGCAAAGGACTGATATTTTGAGCGCGATTTTAGATACCATATATACGGTTTGGAATCAGTTTGTATATACAATTTCAAACTTGAGAATACCGTTTGATATAATTGATATTTTAATAATTGCTTTTATTGTTTATAAGGCAATTGAATTTTTACGCGAAACAAGAGCGGGACAGCTTGTAAAAGGCATCGTGTTTTTATTGGCTCTGTATGCCTTTGCGATTGCGTTTAAACTCGCGGTTTTACGTTGGTTGCTGTCTGCCGTATTTGGTTCTGCAATCGTTGCAATTGCCATCATTTTTCAGCCCGAATTACGCCGCCTTCTTGAACGTGTCGGTCAAACCAATATTGGTAATTTACAGTCTGGCGACAGCGAGCAAGAGGTTGTTATTGATGCTGTTGATAAAATTTGCAAATCTGCAGGGCAGATGCAAAAAACCAAAACAGGCGCGCTTATTGTTTTTGAGAGAAAAACCCAGCTTGGAGAAATTATAAATACAGGTACAGTTATTGACGCTAAAGCAAGTGAATCTATTGTTAATAATATCTTCTTTCCAAAATCTCCGTTACACGACGGTGCAGTTATTGTTCGTGACGGCAGAATTTATGCCGCTTCGTGCATTTTACCACTCACCCAAAGTACAGCCTTTTCTTCACAACTTGGAACCCGACATCGTGCCGCTATTGGTATGACAGAAAATTCCGATGCAATTGTTCTTATAGTTTCCGAGGAAACAGGTATTATTTCTGTTGCGTTTAACGGTCAGATTACAAGAAATCACACAGTTGAGTCTGCTTTTGAAGAAATTAAAGAAAAGCTTGTTAATGATAACCAACAGGAGCAGGAGTCGCTTTTAAAACGTATTTATAAAAAAGTTTTTAAAAATAAAAATGCTGATAATACTGTTGAGGAGGAAAAAGAGAATGAAGTTTAAAATTCCTTCTAAATACAGACTTGGAACATTACTATACAACAAAAAATTTACTGTTGTGCTTTCGGTTGTACTTGCTTTTGCATTGTGGCTAGGTATTGCAATGACCGAAAATCCTGTTCGTCAGCATACATTTACCGATCTTACCGCTTCGGTAACATTGGAGGGTACTGCGGCAGCAGATTTGGGATTAGGTATTATTTCAGATGTTGCTTCGCAAAAATTTTCGATTACTGTAAGCGGACCAAACTATATTGTGAGCGCACTTAAAGCAGAAGATTTTTCATTGTCTGCTTCTACTGTTGATATTAATTCTGCCGGAACATTTAATCTTGACATTGCTGCTACAAACAACAACAATAAATCCGGTTATACAATAACGTCGATTTCACCGTCTACCATTGATGTTACTTTCGATTTTATTGATACCAAAGAATTTACATTGACACCTAAACTAATCGGAGTCAGCGCTGCAGAAGGGCTTGTCGCCGAATCACCTGTTATATCTGACTCGCAACAAAACACGGTTACAGTAAAGGGTCCGCGATCTACGGTTGATAAAATCGCATCAGTCGGCACGATTGCCGAGGTTAATGACACTTTGGCAACATCACAGACATTTAATTCTGATGTTGTTTTATACGATAGCAATGATGATGTTTTATATCGCTACACCGCAGACGGTACAGTTTATGATGCAAATCAAAACATTGTAACCAATTCGTATCTTAGTTTATCTTTTACTAATGTTAAGGTTACTCAACCGATTTCTAAGAAAAAGACTGTCAGTTGTAAGGTGTTATTTAACAATTTGCCTGCAGGTATGACCGAAAATGATGTTTCTTACAAAATTAATCAAAGTAAGGTTACGATAATAGGTACTCCTGAAATTGTTGATAAAATTGAAAACATTTCACTTTCTGCTATTGATTTTAGGGAAGTATCAACAACCAGTAAGCCTTTTGAGGTGTCGCCAAGTTTACCTGATGGCGTAAAATTGCTTGACAGCATCGACTTCTTTACGGTGGAAATTGATACTTCGGATTATTTGGAAGCAACATTTGATATCAAAAATATACGCTGTTTAGGGTTAGATACCGACCTTAAGGCGAAAACTGCCAAGAGCATACGTGTTAAGATTTGCGGTCCCGCTAAAGTTATTAATAGCATCAAAGCAAGTGACCTGTTTGCTGTTGTTAATTTAACCGACAAATCAGCCGGAGACTATACCGTTGAAGCTGTTATTAAATCAGATATTTACGACAATATATGGCAAATCGGCACCTACAGCACATCAATTACCTTATATTAAAATATGATTTTATCAGATACCGCCTTTATTGCATATTATGTAATGAGGTGGTATCGTTGGTTAAATCGTTTTTATTGATTTTTTTGATTATTTTTGCTGTTGCAGGCATTTGTGAATTTATTTACATATTAAGAATGCTTTTTTATTTTCCAAGTACCTTCGTGCAAAATTATTCTTTAGTTATTTTAAAAAAAGGTTATGCCGTAAAGCAGTTAAACTATATCTGGCAAAAAATAAGATGGCACGGTGAGGAATTTTCTTTGGGTATAATTGCCATTACAGATTGTATTGAAACAAAAGAATTTTTGGACTGTAACAATTTTATTAAAGGAAAAAACATTACATTGTGTACATCATCTTCACTTTCAGAATGCCAACAGCTACAAGGGAGATAAGTAAATGGAAATCGCTAATACAGGCGACAAAAGAGAGATAAGTGGAATAATCGAAAAGATAACGTACAAAAATCAGCAAAACGGTTATACAGTATGTACTGTGAGGGCAGGTAAAGAGCATATAACCGTTGTAGGTACTTTGCCTTTTATAGCTATTGGCGATAATGTGAAATTTACCGGTAGCTATACGGTTCATGCCATCTATGGTGAGCAATTTTTGGCTGATTATTATGAAACAGTAGCGCCCAAAACCGTTGCGGCAATTTTGCGTTATCTCTCATCGGGTATTATAAAGGGTGTTGGCCCTGCTACTGCTGAACGGATTGTTGAAAAGTTTGGTTCCGCTTCACTTGAGGTAATACAAAACACACCCGAGGATTTGGCTACAATTAAGGGGATTTCCTTGGAAAAGGCTAAAAATATATCCGAAGAATATAAAAAGCAATTTGGAATACGTGATTTAATGCTAATGCTTAATCCTTATCATATTTCGTTGGAAAGATGTATTAGTATTTATCAACGGTTTGGTACAAATGCGTTAGAAAAAATTAAAGAAAATCCTTACATTTTGTGTACTGATGAAATTGATTTATCGTTTGAAAAGGTTGAAGCTATTGCATTTGATTTAGGAATATCTGCCGATAATGAAATGCGACTTGCGGCAGGCATAGAATATGTGTTGCGCAAAAATCTGCTCAATGGTCACACCTGCTTGCCGAGAAAAAAATTAATACCCGTAGCAGCATCGTTACTCGAAAATGACGAGATGCGTATTGATTTAATATGCGACAAGATGATTGAAAATTTTCGATTAAGAAATAAAACCGTTACTGACGATGATTTTCTCATGTTGCCTGAGTATTATAATGCAGAGGAATATATAGCCGCGCGACTTTTTGCTGCGAAAAATTATATCAGTTCATCGAATATTGTTGATGAGTTAGAGATAGATTATGTTGAAAATAAAATAGGAATTAAATTTGAACAGCTACAACGCGAATCAATTAGAAAATCCTTTAGTAACAGTGTTTTCATCCTGACAGGCGGTCCGGGCACAGGCAAAACAACAACACTTAATGCGATTATAGAGTTGTTTGAACAACGTAATGCTACAATACAGCTTGCGGCTCCTACAGGAAGGGCGGCAAAGCGTA
>JAFTTE010000018.1 GCA_017466905.1 Clostridia bacterium
GGTTTGCGAATATATAATGTCACAAAAACCAGATCTTGTCATGATTGACTCTATACAGACGCTTCAAATAAGCGAACTGTCGTCATCTGCAGGCAGTATAGTGCAGGTGCGTGAATCAACCAATATGCTGTTGCGCACAGGCAAAGCGTTGGGCATCCCGATATTTATCGTCGGTCATGTGAACAAGGGTGGCGATATAGCTGGACCAAAGGTGTTAGAACACATTGTTGACACCGTGCTTTATTTTGAAGGTGAGCGCAATCAGTCCTACCGCATTTTACGCGCTATCAAAAACCGTTTCGGTTCTACCAACGAAATCGGTGTTTTTGAAATGCGAGATACAGGACTTGCGGAGGTTGAAAACCCATCTGCTATGATGCTTTCGGGCAGAATGAGTAATATTTCGGGCGCGTGTATCACCTGTGTTATTGAGGGTACAAGACCAATTCTTTCAGAGGTACAAGCTCTCGTTACAACAACAGGCTTTGGCAATCCGCGCCGTATGTCAAACGGCTTTGACTATAACCGTTTGAATTTGTTGCTTGCAATACTTGAAAAACGCGAGGGACTTTATTTTTCAAATCTTGATACATATTTGAATGTTGTAGGCGGTATGCGACTTGATGAGCCTGCTTGCGACCTTGCTGTTTGTATGGCGCTGGTATCGGGACTACGCGATACACCGCTCGACGAAAAACTAATCGCTTTTGGCGAGGTTGGTCTTTCGGGTGAAATACGCAGTGTGTCGCGTGTTGAGGCCCGTGTTAACGAGGCGGCGCGCCTTGGTTTTACGAAGTGTGTGTTACCCAAAAGTTGCACAAAACAAATCACCAAAAAACCTGACGGCATAGAACTAATCGGTGTAAAAAACATTAAGGAAGCGTTGTCGATTATACGATAATGAAAAAACGATAGACAGTTTTGTCTATCGTTTTTTCATTCAAAATTAGAATACGGCGGATGGTTATCTTAAGCGGTTGACATTAAATAATAATATTGTATAATTTTCAAACAAAATTCAAATTTTGTAAAAAATAGAATTTAAAAAACAAAAATTTAAAAAATAATTAAGTTGTATAGAAAGCATAAAAAGAAGAAAAAATTCGGCTTTAATTTCTGATATTTATGAGAATATGGTAAAATGTTGGCACAAAATTTATTTAAGGAGGTTGTTTTGTAGTATGAAACAACTAAATGTATTAATTGCCGATGATTCGGCAGATTTTGGACAGAATTGTGCCAAAATTTTAAAAAGCTACGGAATGAATGTCATACTGTGCGGAAAGGACGGTTATGAGGTAGTAAAAGCGGTTGAAAGAAAAGCCGCTGATGTGATTATAGCCGATGTATTTATGCCAAATCTTGACATACTTGGCGTACTGAACAGTATAAAGGACATTGATCCAAAGGACAAACCATTGGTAATGGCAATGTCAAGCTTTGATAACGGACGGCTTGAAAAAGAAACACTTGATGCCGGGGCGTCATATTATTTTTTAAAGCCTATAGACTTTAACACAATGGCTCAAAGAATAATAAAGCTTTCAGATTGGAAAAACGAGAGGGCGCCACTTGTTGTAAATAAAAATCACGTGGCTACAGATATACAGCTTGAAATACATATAACCGAAATTATACATCAGATAGGCGTGCCTGCACATATAAAGGGTTATCATTATTTGCGGGAGGGCATAATGATGACGATAAAAGATCCTACGATGATAAATTCGGTAACTAAGATTTTATATCCTACCATAGCAAAGAAATATGACACAACATCGTCACGTGTCGAGCGCGCTATTCGTCATGCAATTGAGGTTGCGTGGGACAGAGGAGATATAGATATACTGAATTCTTATTTTGGATTTATAATTCAGAACGATCGCGGAAAGCCAACAAATTCCGAATTTATTGCTATGATTAGTGATAAAATACGTCTGAATCTGAAGGCGAGTTGACAAATTTAAAAATACAGGGCTTAAAACAGTATTTGTTTACTGTTTTAAGCCCATTTTTTTATTGCCGTAAGTATAAATATATTTATATATAAAAATATTGAAAATTATTTGTGTTTGTGATATTATAAATTGAATAATTATTTTTAAAACAATGGTGGTGAAATTATGTCTGTTAAAAAGTGGGTTGTTGGTGCGCCTGACCGAGAAAGAGCTAAATTTTTGGCTGCCGAGTGCGACATTGATCCTTTTGCGGCGCTTATTGCTGTCGGTCGCGGTGTTGATGAAGAGGGCGAGCTTGAGCTTCTGCTTAGCGATGAGCCTATACTTTGCGACCCGTTAGAGCTTGCAGATATAAGAATTGCTGCTGATTATATTAACAATGCCATCGCAGACGGCACAAAAATTGCAGTCTTTGGCGATTATGACTGTGACGGTGTTGTTGCGACATCCTTGCTGTATGATTATCTTATGGGTAGGGGAGCTGAGGTTATAGCCTATATACCGGATCGCATCCAAGAGGGTTACGGTATGAACAAGACGGCTGTAGATAAGCTTGCCGCACAGGGTGTAGGTCTTATTATAACGGTGGATAATGGCATATCTTGCGCCGATGAGATTGCTTATGCCGATACACTTGGCATTAAAACGGTTGTTACTGACCATCATCTGCCACCGGAAGCTTTACCCGAGGCGGTGGCAATTGTTGACCCACATCGAAAGGATTGCCCTTCTACATTTAAAGAAATTTGTGGTGCAGAGGTTGCATTTAAGCTTGCTTGCGTGCTTGATGATAAAGAGCCAGAACAGATGCTGTCGCGTTATGCCGATATTTTGGCGGTTGCCACTATTGGTGATGTAATGCCGCTTGTTAATGAAAACCGTTCTATTGTTAAAGCGGGTGTAAAAAAGATAAAAACCGCATCAAATACAGGTATTGCCGCTATACTTAATATGGCGGGTATTGACCGTACGGCTATTGATGCAGGTAAAATATCTTTTGGTATTGTGCCGCGCATTAATGCAGCAGGCAGAATGGGTAGCGCCTACCGCGCATTTCAGCTACTTACTACAAGCAATGCTATGGATGCTCTTAAAATAGCAGGTCCCATTGATGATGATAATGTTCGCCGTCAGCAGATAGAAAAGGATATTTTAAAGGACGCTATCAAAATGATAGAGGATAATGGCTATCAATATAATCGCGTTATAGTAGTTTGCGGAGAAGATTGGCACTTTGGAGTGCTTGGCATCGTGGCTTCACGCATTTGTGAACGCTATGGCAAACCTACAATCGTTCTGTCAAAAGAAAACGGTGTTGCGCACGGTTCCGGACGCAGTTTTTCGGGCTTTCATCTTTATGATGCAATAAATTCCTGCAGCGATATTCTGCTGAAATACGGCGGTCACGAGCTAGCGGCCGGCGTCAGTGTGAGCGATGATAATGTCGCTGTCTTCAGACAGAGGATAAACGAATATGCAACTACACAGCCTGCAGCGGTACCGAGTCTTAATATAGATTTTCGTCTTAATCCCGCCGGTATGAGTGTTGATATGGCTTTTGCTATAAAATCACTCGAGCCTTTCGGTCAAGGCAATCCTACGCCAATTTTTGGTATATTTGGTGTAACACTTGAAAAAATAACAGCAATAGGCGGGGGCAGACATTTAAAATTGTTATGCCGCAAAAACGGTAGCGCTTTTCAAGCCTTGCTTTTTGGGGTTACACCTGATCAGTTTTGTTTTATTGCAGGTGATACCATTGACTTGGCTGTTACACTTGATACCAATTTGTATCAGGGGCAATATACACTTTCGGTGCAGATTAAGGCTATTAAGATGAGCGATGCTGACCAAAATGCATATTTTGAAAGCAAGCAGCAGTTTGATGATTTTATATCGGGCAGTGCAACCGATTATGCCTCAATCTTTCCAAGCAGGGTAGAGGTTGGCGCTGTGTATAAGCAGATAACTGCAGCTCCTGTAAAATTTGAACGATTAAAGTATACTAGCACAGAACTTAGCTATGCAAAAACACAGATAGCAATAAAAACGCTTTGTGAATTGGGTCTTATATCATTTAATAACGGCATTCTAGTAAGCCACAATACACAGAAAAAGACCGATTTAATGAATTCGGATACATATAAAAAACTTTATGAAAGGGTGAGTATAGGTGAATGAAGCAGCAGTTCGTGACTATCACGAGCTTTTAGAGTGTATGAAAAATCAGGGCGGCAGTTATGATACCCAGCTTATTGAAAAAGCATTTAATTACTGCGTAGATCATCATCTTGGTCAAAAGCGCCTTACAAATGAAGAATATTATATTCACCCCTTTAATGTTGCAAAAATAATCATAGGTCTTGGCATGGACAGTCAGTCCATTGCGGCGGCGCTGCTTCACGATGTGGTAGAGGATACCGATGTTGAGATTGATGAAATCAAGCGCCTTTTTGGTGACGATGTGGCTTTGCTTGTTGACGGCGTTACTAAAATCGGCAGATTGTCTATAACCTCAAAAGAGCAGCAGCAGGCTGAAAGTCTTCGTAAAATGCTTATTGCTATGGGTAAGGATGTTCGTGTAATTATTATCAAGCTTGCCGACCGTCTGCACAATATGCGTACTTTGGGCGCTATGCCAGAGCAAAAACAGCGTGACAAGGCGCTTGAAACCTTAGAGGTTTATGCGCCTATTGCGCACCGACTTGGTATTCGTCCTGTTAAAGAAGAGCTTGAAGACCTTGCAATTAAGCATCTTGACCCTATTGCATATAATGAGATTGAGGAGCTTTTAAAGGTAAGAAAGCATCAAAGGGTACAGATACTTGAGGATATTGAAAAGCGCATAGAAACCCGCCTTAAAGAAGAACTGCCCAATGTTAAAATGTCTTTTCAGGGACGTGTGAAATCTATTCACGGTATTTACCGTAAAATGTATGTTCAAAACCGCGATTTTGATGAGATATATGATGTTTACGCCATCCGTGTAATCACAGATACCGTGGCTGACTGTTACAATATTCTGGGTATTATGCACGATATGTTCAGACCTATTCCTAATAGGTTTAAAGACTATATATCTACGCCAAAGCCCAATATGTATCAGTCGCTTCACACCACCGTTATCAGCCGTGAGGGTGTACCTTTTGAAATACAAATCCGTACCTTTGAAATGCATCACACGGCAGAATTCGGTATCGCGGCGCATTGGAAATATAAAGAGGGAATTACCGGCACCGATAAGTATATGGAGGACCGCCTTGCGTGGATTCGTCAGGTGCTTGAAACCTCTGATGTTTCGGGTGATGCGTCAGAGATTGTGCGCACCATAAAGGTAGATTTAAGTCAGGAAGATGTCTTTGCCGTAACACCCCGCGGCGATGTTATAAATCTGCCTGTAGGTTCTACTGTGGTGGACTTTGCTTTTGCTATTCATTCGGCTGTGGGTATAAAGATGGTAGGCGCTAAGGCAAACGGAAAAATTGTGCCTATAAACCACGAAATTAAGACGGGCGAGATAATAGAGATACTTACCACCAATCAGGCGGGACACGGTCCCAGCCGTGACTGGATGAATATTGCCGTTACCAACTCTGCAAAGGCAAAAATACGTTCGTGGTTTAAAAAGGAAAAACGAGCCGAAAATATTGAACAGGGCAGAGATGACCTTGAGCGTGAGCTGCGCCGCAACAATATAACTTTTGGTGAAAAAGAGTACGAAGAATATATTGGTGATCTGGCGCGACGTATGCGTTTTGCCGATGCCGAAGAGTTTTACGCAGCAATCGGCTACGGCGGTGTGCTTATTTCAAAGATATTGCCCCGCATGCGCGAAGATTATGCAAAGCGTACAAGCGCCGCAAAGGCAGTAGAAATTAAACCGCTTGCGCCCCGAAAGCACGTGTCCTCTGAGGGTGTTATTGTTGAGGGTATTGACAACTGCCTTGTAAAGCTTTCAAAATGCTGTGCGCCACTACCTGGGGACGATATTATAGGCTTTATAACCCGCGGACACGGTGTATCAATACACAAGTGCGATTGCAGCAATGTTCCGCGCGATATTTCAAAAAGCACCGAGCCTGACCGTTGGGTAAACGCCCATTGGGATAATGTTCGCAGTGAAAGCTTTACCTCTACTTTGCAGATTTCTGCTATTGACCGTGAAGGACTTGTAGGCGATGTTATGAACACCGCTTACAATATGCGTCTTGCTGTGCATCAGATAAACGCCCGTCAGTTAAAGGGCGGTAACAGCGTTATACACATTAATATCAGCGCCGAAAGTGTTGAGCATCTGCGTAGCATAATTGCTCGTATGGAAAAAATTTCGGGCGTTTTCAGTGTGGAAAGAGTGGTGCAGTAGTATGCGAGCCGTAATTCAAAGAGTAAAGAACGCCAATGTGCAGATTGGCGGTGCAGTAGTAGGAAAATGCGGCACAGGATTTATGATACTGTTTTGCGCGGTAGACGGTGACACCCAGAATGACATAGATCTACTTGCCAGAAAAACCGCCAATCTTCGCATATTTGAAGATGATGAAGGCAAGATGAACAAGTCTATACTTGATATAGGCGGTGAGGTTTTATGCATATCACAGTTTACTTTAGCTGCAGATACCAGAAAGGGCAACCGCCCATCATTTATAAATGCTATGGAGCCAATAACCGCAGAAAAGTATTATAAAATGTACTGTGAGGCGCTTAAAACGAATGGGGTTAAAAATGTAGAAACAGGTGAGTTTGGTGCCGATATGCAGGTAACTCTCACAAACGACGGACCCGTTACAATTATTTTAGATACAGATGTATGGAATAAAAAGGGATAGAATATGAAGGTAGAATTTTTACTTACAGGGCATCTTGCCACCTACGCTAACTGTTACGGTATACTTACCGATAAAGCGGCAATTGTTGTAGACCCGGGTAAATATACATTAGAAGTTGCGCAGTTTTTAAAAGATAACGCCGATAAAACCCGTCTTATACTTATAACCCACGCGCACTACGACCATATAGGCGGAGCGTTGCAGTTGCGTGAGGATACAGGTGTTAAAATCGCTATAGGTAAAAACGAGGAATTTGCGCTGTCTGACCGTAGTTTTAATCTTTCGGGCAGATTTACACCCGCAATACCCGCCTTTAATGCCGATTATACCATTGAGGACGAAGAGGAATTTACCGTAGGAGATATCACCGTAAAGGCTTTTGAAACACCGGGTCATACGGTTGGTGGTATGTGTTATCTGATAAATGATTGCCTTTTCAGCGGCGATATGCTCTTTTATGAAACGGTGGGCAGAGTTGACCTACCAGGCGGTAATATGGGTGATATGAAAGAGTCTCTTGACCGAATGATGTGGCTTTTTGATGATGATGTAAAGGTTTACTCAGGTCACGGAGAAATGACTACCATAGGTCACGAGCGCGAATATAATCCTTATCTGAGGTAAAAAATGAAGCTTTGTAACATAGGTCACAACTTTGACTATGAAATGGAAAAGTTAATACGGTTGTTTCTTCCTTTTGAAAAAATCGAGGTTTTACACACAGAACAAGCCGATACCAGATGTGCCGTTTGCGAGGTTGAACAAAACGGCGATAATACTATTGTCCGCGTGAAATTGGTTTTAGAAAACGGCGAGGCAGAATTTTCTGCAACGGTTGATAAAGAAATACCCGACACCAGAAAAGAAACCCAACACGAGCTTGGCAGACAATTGCTTTATTGTTTTGAAAAAATTACAGGTTATCGACCCGATTGGGGAATACTGACAGGTGTAAGACCTGCAAAACTGTTTTCCCGTTATTGCAACGATTACGGCAACGATTATGCAGAAAAATTTTTCAAAAATAAGTTTTTGGTAAATGAAGAAAAACTTGATCTTTGCAAAAAAGCGGTTGCCGGTGAAGAAAGTATTGTGAGATTATCAAACGATAATTCTTTTAGTTTATACTTATCTGTGCCTTTTTGCCCGACAAGATGCTCATATTGCTCTTTTGTATCACACTCTATTGAAAAGGCGCAGGATATAATACCGCGTTATGTAGAACTTTTGTGCCGTGAACTTGAAATAACCGCAGAAATTGCTAAAAAACTGGGACTTCGGCTTGAAACGGTATATATGGGCGGCGGAACACCCACTACTTTGAGTGCTGAGCAGTTGAACCGCGTGCTTAGTACGGTGAACAGATGCTTTGATATGTCCACCGTCCGCGAATTTACCGTAGAGGCAGGCAGACCCGATACAATTGATGCAGATAAACTGTTGGCAATCAAGAAAAACGGTGTTACCCGTATCAGCATTAACCCTCAGACTATGAACGACAGTGTGCTTGAGAATATCGGCAGAAAGCACACAGCACAAGATACCGTTAATGCGTTTAACCTTGCACGTCAAATCGGTTTTGATAATATCAATATGGACTTGATTGCAGGATTGCCAGGCGATACCTTCGGCAGCTTTAAAAATACGCTTGATGAAATACTGAAGCTTGACCCTGAAAGTGTAACGGTACACTCGCTTTCAATGAAACGCGCGTCTACGCTCAACACAAGCGGTCAGCATTCTGAAATACAGTCAGGCGCACAAGCCTCAGAAATGGTGAATTTTGCAAGAGATATACTTGCTCAGAACAACATTTTGCCATATTATATGTATAGGCAAAGCAAAACTGTAGGCAACCTTGAAAACGTGGGTTATGCAAAGCAGGGTTTTGAAGGGCTTTATAATGTATATATAATGGATGAAACACACACCATACTTGCCTGCGGCGCATCGGCTGTGACAAAACTTAAAGATAACAGTCAAAAAAATATAAAAAGAATTTTTAATTTTAAATACCCTTATGAATATATAAGTGACTTTTCAGAGCTTATATCACGCAAAACAGAAATAGGTGAGTTTTATGATAAATACTTTAAACGAGATTAACAAAATGGCAAAAGAGTGCCCAAAGGAATTTATCAAAGCGTGCAACGATGAATATATCAGGAATATAACAGATATCGCAAAACGAATAGAAAGCGATGACGATATTAAAATTGTGGCAATAGCAGGCCCTTCGGGCTCAGGCAAAACCACAACGGCGCATATTTTACAGGACAAATTAGAAACTCTGGGTGAAACCACCGCAGTGGTATCGCTTGATGATTTTTATCTGCCTGCCGATAAATTGCCGATATTGCCCGACGGTAGCGCGGATATCGAGTCGGTAAATTCGCTCGATATAGCTCTTATAAAAGAGTGCTTTCAGCAAATAATAGAAAACGGCACAGCAAATTTGCCCGAATACGATTTTAAGACCAAGTCGAGAATACCTGACGCTAAAAGGCTTAATATCGGAAACCACGGTATTGTTATAGTCGAGGGCCTTCACGCAATGAATCCGCTAATAGCCGATTTAGTGCCGCGAAAAAACATATTAAAAATTTATATAAGCGTAAACCGTTCGGTTGACGATAATAACGGCGTGCAGATGCTCTCGAGCCGTCAGATAAGGCTCATTCGCCGAGTGCTTCGCGATGACCGTTTCAGAGGCGCCACCGCCACCGAAACACTTCATCTCTGGAACAATGTTATCGACGGTGAACGTAAGTATTTGTATTGCTTTAAAGATACTGCGGATGTTAAGCTTGTGACCTTTCATCCCTATGAGCTCGGTATTTACCGTGAACGTTTTTGTAAGATGAGAAGCACAGTCAACAAAAATGCGCCCTGCTACGAGTATTTTATTGATACAGCAAACGCGCTTGAGCGTTTTGACGCAATAGACAGTTCATTAGTTCCCGAAAATTCTCTTATACGTGAATTTATCGGCGATCTTAAAATATAAAAATTTGGAGGTATTACAAAATGGGATTTTTAGATGATGCTATAAACAAGACAAAAGAGGTATTTGACGTTGCCTGCAAAAAAACCGATGAGGTTGTAACGGTAGAAAAGCAAAAGTTCAACATCGCTTCGCTTAAATCAAAGCGTGAAAAGGATTATGCCGACCTTGGAAAAATCTATTATGAACTTGTAAAAGACAGCGCTGACCTTAGCGATGAAACAAGAAATCTTGTAGATGCAATAACTGAAAAGAATGAAGAAATTGCCCGTCTTAACGAAGATATTCAAAGCATAAAAAACAAGCGTGTTTGCCCTGAGTGTAATGCAAATATTGATGTTAATTCGTCTTATTGCAACAGTTGCGGTACAAAGCTTGATTAAGGAATAAAAATGAAGAATTTTAAAATAGGTATTGTTGTTGCCGATTATGACGAATATTCGCCGTTTTTAGAGTCGGTAAACATATATAATCCAAAGGAATATAAATATTTTAACCGTAGTGCTGTTACCTTTGATATGGGGAACGCGAGCGTTATATGCATTAACTGCGGTATTGGCAAGGTAAATGCCGCTACCGCCGCTACACACCTTGCAGACATAGGCTGTACATACATCCTTAACTTCGGTCTGTCGGGAGGTATCAGCGGTGTAAAGCGTGGCGAGGTTGTACTGCCTGATAAATTTTTAGAGCACGATTTTGATTTAACGGGCATAGGCTATAAGCCTTGTGAAAAGCCATCACAGAAGTATATTTACGATGCAGACAAAACGCTTTTGCAAACAGCGCAAGCCGCAATAGGCAAGTGTGAGCACGGTACCGCCGTTTGCGGTGACAGATTTGTATGTTCTGTTACCGACCGCGACTTTTTGCGTGAAACATTTGGCGCTACTACCTGTGATATGGAAACCGCGGCGATAGCCTCTGTATGTGATATAGCAAATATTCCATATTTAAGTCTTCGCCGTGTGTCTGATGACGCGGGCGACGATGCATATGCTAATTACAGCGATATGAACACAGGTGAGGGTCAGACCCTTTCAGAAGTGTTTTTAAAGGTGCTTAACGCTTTGTGTAACGAGGTAAATTTATAATGCAGGAAAATAAAAGAAAACAACAAAGCTTTCAGTATGGCGCAATAATACTGCTTTGCTCTACAATGCTGGTTAAAATAATAGGCGCCATATTTAAAATACCGCTTTCCCGTCTTATAGGTGATTTGGGTTTTGGTTATTTTGATTCGGCATATCAACTTTTCACCCCAATTTATACACTTGCAATGGCGGGTTTACCGATAGCAATATCACGTGTGGTTGCAGAGCGTATGCAACAGGAAAGATACCGTGATGTAAGGAAATCGCTTAAGGTTACCAAAAAGATTTTTTTAATAACAGGATTAACAGGATTTGTTGTTATGCTGCTTTTGATTTATCCGTTTGTTCATTTTACAGATGCTACGGGTAAAACAGTATATAGCCTTTTTGCAATTGCGCCTTCATTATTGTTTTGCTGTATAATGTCGGCTTACAGGGGATATTATGAAGGACTTCGTAATATGTATCCCACAGCAGCAAGTGATGTTATTGAATCGCTTGGCAAGTTAATACTTGGTTACGGTTTTGCATATATCATAATGAAAATAAGCGGTGATGTGGCGTTGGCAGCTGCAGGTGCGATGCTTGGTATTATGGTGGGCGGCGCGGCTTCTGCGACTTTTTTAACATTGCGTTATAAGCTTAAGGGTGACGGAATTACCGAACAGGAGTTTACCGATGCACCGGAACCGCAAGGCAGTAAAACAATCGCAAAAACCATTATAATGATTGCTATTCCCGTAGTGCTTGCTTCACTTGCGAACAGCGTTTCATCGCTGGTTGATGTATCTATGGTAAAATGGCAACTGACAAATATGATGGGTGAGTTTGCCGATGACATTCGAAAGATGTACGAGTCTTCGATAGTCGATTATAATAGCTTCAGCACAAATGCACTTACCAATGCAGAGCTTCCAACATTCCTTTACGGTATACGCGGCAAGGCATTTACACTCTATAATCTTGTGCCCACAATAACTTCAGTTTTGGGCGTAAGTGCGTTACCAGTGCTTACATCCTGCTTTGCAAAAGGCAAGGGAGATAAGACTCTTGTAAAGCGTAGTATAGAATCAACTATGAAATTTACAGCTTTAATTGCTATGCCTGCAGGATTCGGTTTTCTGTTTCTGGGCTCTGAAATAATGGGTCTTATGTATGATACGGTAGCATCAGTAGAGATTGGCGGCGTTATGCTTCGCATATACGGTTTAGCCGCTATGTTTGCGGGACTTGCGATACCGATGATAAGTATGTTGCAGGCGATAGGCAAAGAAAAAATATCCTTGCGAAATGTGGCAATTGGCGCAGCACTAAAGGTTATAGTAAACTTTGTTTTTGTAGGTATACCCACAATAAATATTAAGGGCGCGGCAATAGGAACATTTGTATCATATTTGTTTATCTTTATTTCTAATCTTTCGTCACTTATTAAATACACGGGTGTTAAACCCAATATTTATAAAACAATTTTAAAGCCGTTTATAGCGGCGCTTGCCTGCGGTTTGTCTACGGTCGTTTTGGATTTAAGCGCTATGGGTAAAATCGGCACAGTGCTTGAAATCGGCGTTGCCGCAGTGGTATATCTCGTGATTCTTATAATATTAAATACCTTTGAACCCGATGATGTATTATCGTTACCAAAGGGTGAAAAAATATTAAAAGTATTTAGAAAGCTTAAAGTAATAAGATAAATATGGTAAAATTTGCACAAAAGTATGCAGCATAATTTGAATATTTTTAATAAATCTATTAAAATCAGTTGATTTTTTTAAAAGATAAGTTATAATTAATTAAGACGTTTGAAATGTTTTTTAAACGCTTGCTATTCTGGTGTGAAACACTTTAAGAAAACCAAAAATATTCAGGAGGTTCTAACAATGAACAAAACAGAATTAGTAGCAGCAGTTGCAGAGAAAGCAGGTCTTTCTAACAAAGATGCAGCAAAGGCAGTAGCAGCAGTAGTTGACGCTATCACAGATACTCTTAAGGCAGGCGACAAGGTTGCTCTCGTAGGCTTTGGTACATTCTCAGTTAAAGAGCGCGCAGCTCGTGAAGGCATCAATCCTCTTACCGGTAAGAAGATTAAGATCGCTGCTTCAAAGTCTCCCGCTTTCAAGGCTGGTAAAGCTCTTAAAGACGCTATCAACTAATTTAAAATTAGTAAAAGATGAGCCGCCAACTTGGCGGCTCATAGTTTTTTGAAAAAAGGATTTTTATGAGATTAGATAAATATTTAAAAGTATCGCGTATTATTAAACGCCGCACCGTTGCAAACGAAGCTTGCGATGCGGGCAGGGTAACGGTTAACGGGCGTGTGGCGCGCGCATCTCTTGATGTTAAGGTTAATGATATTATAGAGATATCTTTCGGTGCGAAAAATGTTAAAGTTCAGGTTTTGAATGTTGCCGAAACTGTCCGCAAAGATGATGCAGCGCTGATGTATAAAATTATTGAATAAGAAAAACACCTCATAAATATATTTTATTGAGGTGTTTTATTTTGGAAGAAAATATAGCTACTGTTCAGAATGTGATAATCGAAAATCGAAAGCGACTTAATATATCGGGTGTAAAGGATGTGACGTCTTTTGACGATGAAACCGTTTTGCTTGACACTGCGCTTGGCAGAATGACCGTAAAGGGCGAGGGGTTACATATAGAAAGTTTTAATACGGTGACGGGGGACCTTACAGCCGTCGGTAAAGTTCACGCGGTGGTTTATATGTCTGATGCAAAGACATCGGGCGGCTTTTTATCACGCCTTTTCAGATAAATTATGTGGGAGATAAATAATTATAACCAAACAATCACTTTTTTATTAGCGTTGGGTCTTGGCGCGTTGTTTTGCGTGTTGTATGACGTAATACGTGCTGTGCGTAAGGTGTGCCTGAATTCCTTTTGGTCGGTTACGTTTACCGATATTTTTATCTGGGTACTTTATGCTTTTACTACATTTATATTTTTAGTCGCGCGAACAAACGGTGAGATAAGAGGTTATGTGCTTGCGGGTGAGCTTTTAGGTTTCATTTTATTTCGTATCAGTTTTTCAAGATTGCTTTTTCCGTCTTTGCGCTTTGTGTTTATAAAAATAGCGGCTGTAAAGAAAAAAGTTACAAAGTGTATAGGCTGGTTTTATATTAAATTCGAGGCTTTTGTTTTTAAAATAGGTAAGAGCATATCTAAATTTTTTAAAAGTACAAAAAAACTCTTGAAAAATGCACTCAAACTGTTGTATACTAATAAAAATATTGCAGATACGGAGAAGGCTTTAAATGAAACAAAAACCAAAGCGTAAAAAAAGCGTAATTGTGCGGCTTATTGTTCTGGGCGTTTCTGTTTATATGATTGCAACACTTATAGGTCTTGGCAACGAATTAAACAAAGCTAAAGCTGAGCTTGAGGCTTACGAAAATCAGCGTGATTCTTTGCAGCTTACTATAAGTGAATATAAGGCTCTGCTTGAAAGCGATTCACATGCGGCTATAATTGAAAAAGCAGCCAGAGAAAGACTCGGGTTTGTTTATTCTGATGAAGAAATATATATTGATATATCAGGCAATTAGGGGGACTTTTTAAATTTATGGACTTTAAGGTCGGCGACATTGTAGAGGGAAAAATTACAACAATTACATCATTTGGTGTTTTTGCGGACATTGGTGACGGCAAGTCGGGTATGGTGCACATATCTGAAGTGGCAAGAAATTATGTAAGTGATATAAAAGAACACGTCAAGGTTGGCGATGTTGTTAAAATGAAAATTTTAAGCATCGGGGAAGACGGAAAAATTTCACTTAGCATAAAGCGCGCGCTTCCACCTGAGAAAAAGAGTGATGACGCGCCTCGCCGCGAGCGCAAAAGCGCGCCCGTAAAGCAGAGTATAGACTCTACATATACATGGACTCCCAAAAAGAGCGAGCCCGCAAGTTTTGAGGAAATGATGAATCGCTTTAAGCAATCAAGTGATGAAAAGTTTTCAGACCTCAAACGCAAAAATCCCGATGCAAACCGCACCAAACGCGGTTCGGGCGCAAGATAAATAAATCAGGGCGGATATGGTGGCACTCTTCGTAAGAAGCGTGCCACAGTTGTTATTGTTTTTAAGAAGTGATTTTATGAGAGAAATAAGCGTAAATAAAATAACGGACATTATTAAAGATTTGTGTATCAAAGCAAACAAAGAACTACCCGTTGATATTGAAAACTGTCTGCACCGTTGTGCTGAGTGTGAAACCAACTCTTTGGGCAAAAGCGTGCTTTGCGATTTGGAGAAAAATCTTGAAGCGGCAAAAGAGTATGACATACCAATTTGTCAGGATACTGGGTTAGCGGTAGTGTTTTTAGAAATCGGGCAGGATGTTCATATAACAGGTGGGGATTTGACTGATGCGATAAATGAAGGTGTTCGCCGTGGATACACAAATGGACTACTTCGTAAATCGGTAGTGGCAGACCCACTGAACCGTGTCAACACAAACGACAATACACCCGCTGTAATTCACACAAGTATAGTAAAGGGCGATAAAATTAAAATTACTGTAGCGCCTAAAGGCTTTGGCAGTGAAAATATGAGCGGTATAAAAATGCTCACCCCTTCTCACGCAAGACAAGGGGTGGTTAACGCGGTACTCGATATCGTTAAAGCGGCATCAAACAATCCTTGTCCGCCTATGGTAGTGGGTGTTGGTATCGGCGGCGATTTTGAGCAATGCGCATATCTTGCAAAAAAAGCGCTTTGCCGTAGCACAGAGATAAGGCACAGCAATCCGTTTTATGCAGAGCTTGAAAATGAATTACTTGAAAAAATAAACCAGCTTGACATAGGTCCGCAAGGCTTTGGCGGAATAACTACAGCATTTGCGGTAAATGTTGAAACCGCACCCACACATATTGCGGGATTGCCTGTGGCAGTAAATATAGGATGTCATGTAACAAGACACGCATCTATGGAGATATAAAAATATGGATAACATAAAAATGATAGCGCCGTGTTTGTTTGGCGTAGAGAGCAGTGCCGCTGATGAATTCAAGCGTATGGGTTTTGAATCGGTTACTGCCGAAAACGGAAGAGTGTTGCTTGAGGGTGACGCTAATATGCTGGCGCGCGCAAACATAAACTCTCGTTTTGCCGAGCGTATACTAATAAATATGGGGCAGTTTACAGCGACCACCTTTACCGAGCTTTTTGACGGTGTAAAATCGCTGCCGTGGGAGCGTTTTATAGGAAAGGACGACGCTTTTCCCGTGGCTGCCGGCTCAAGTATAAATTCGGCGCTTTTCAGTATTCCTGATTGTCAGTCAATTATTAAAAAGGCGATAGTTGACCGTCTTTCATCTAAATACGGCATCAAGTGGTTTAATGAAACGGGCGCTGAATTTAAAATTCGTTTTACAATAATCAAAGACAATGTGACGGTTAGCATCGATACATCGGGTGAGGGACTTCACAAGCGTGGATATCGCCGAAATTCTAATGATGCTCCACTTAAAGAAACGCTGGGTGCGGCTATGTGTGATTTGGCACGTATATTCCCTGATACACAGCTTTATGACCCTTTTTGCGGTAGCGGTACGTTACTTATAGAGTCGGCATTAATGGCTACCAAAACCGCGCCAGGTCTTCGCAGATTTTTTGCGGCAGAGAGATTTGCGAGCATACCAAAAACCGCGTGGCAACAAGAGCGTATGCGCGCGCAAGACCTTATAATTAAAAATGTGGATTTCAGAGCGCAGGGCTATGATATTGACCCCGCAAGTGTAGAACTTACGCTTGCTAATGCTAAAAAAGCAGGTGTTGAAAAATATGTTAAAGCGGTAGTCCGTGATATACGCGACTTTAAAACACCTGATGAGCGTTTGCTTGTTATCACAAATCCACCTTACGGCGAGCGTTTGCTTGATGTGCGTGAAGCCGAAAAGCTTTATAAAATTATGGGTGAGCGTTTCGAAAGAGTACCCGGCAAAAAATATTTTGTAATCAGTCCTCATGATGAGTTTGAAAAGCATTTCGGCGCTACTGCCGATAAACGCCGCAAGCTTTATAACGGTATGATAAAATGTCAGTTGTTTATGTATTTTAAAAATAAACTTTAAAACAGGGAAGTGCAGAATAAATGAGATACGTTTTTTACGTCAATCCCGCGGCAGGCAAAGGGGACTCTCAAGAGGGCATAATAAATTCTATTAAAAATTACTTTGCCGATAAAGCAGAAGAATTTAAAATACATATTACCAAAGCTATAGGCGATGCCAAGGCAGATGCAAAGTGCGAAGCCGAAACAGGCGACGATATCCGTATGTTTGCCTGTGGTGGTGAGGGCACGGTTTTTGAGGTGCTTAACGGTATAGCAGGTCACAGTAATGTTGAGCTGGGTGTAATACCTTGCGGCTCGGCAAATGACTTTTTAAAGTTTTTTGAGTCGCGTGATAACTTTTTAAATATCGACGAGCAAATAGACGGAGAAACAGTCGAAATGGATTTGATTAAGGCAGGGGACAGCTATTGCCTTAACGGTTGCTCTGTAGGTATGGATGCGGTAGTCGCACGCGATATGTCTATATTTAAAAACTGGCCGGGAGTTAACGGCTCTCTTGCATATAATTTAGCAATAGTTAAAACCTTTTTAGGCAAGCTTGGTATCACGGCGGATATATCGGTCGATGGTGAAGCGCCAGAGCGCAAAAACTGTCTTTTTGCAGTAATTGCAAATGCGCCTTATTATGGCGGAGGCTTTATGGGTGCGCCCGATGCTGTGCCGTATGACAATAAACTTGATTTTACTTTGGTAGATAATATCTCAAAATTAAAGATACTTAAATTTTTAGGCCTTTATAAAAAGGGTGAACACAAATCGCTTGATTGTTGCACGCTTAAAAACTGCACAAGTATGGAATTTACTTCAAGTAAGCCTATTCCTGTAAATCTTGACGGCGAGATAATCGAAACCGACCATATGAAATTTGAGCTTGTAAAAAAAGCGGTGAAATTTGTAGTGCCGAAAGGTATTGCAAATAAACTGTTAACAAAAGTTTAAATGTTTTTGACTTTACTTGACTTTTAAATTTTATTGGATATAATAGGTAATTGTAAAACAACTGCAATGCAGTGAAAAGGAGATTTTATTATGACAATTAAACCCTTGGCTGATAATGTTGTAATACGCGCAACAGCAGCAGAAGAAACAACCAAAAGCGGCATTGTTCTTACATCCGCTTCTAAAGAAAAACCTCAGATAGCCGAGGTTGTAGCAGTAGGTCCCGGCGGTCTTGTTGACGGCAAAGAGGTTGTTATGACCGTGAAACCCGGTGACAAGGTAATCGCCGCTAAATATGCAGGCACCGATATCAAGGTTGACAATGAGGAATACACAGTTCTTCATCTTTCAGATATTCTTGCAATAGTTGAGTAAGGAGAATTTTTATTATGGCAAAAAACATTATTTTTGGTGAAGAGGCGCGCAAGTCTTTGCAGACAGGTGTCGACAAGCTTGCAAACGCTGTTAAAGTAACTTTGGGTCCCAAGGGCAGAAACGTTGTTCTTGACAAAAAATACGGCTCACCGCTTATTACAAACGACGGTGTGACAATCGCTAAGGAAATTGAACTTGAAGACGCTTTTGAAAATATGGGCGCACAGCTTGTAAAAGAGGTATCTGTAAAGACAAACGATGCCGCAGGTGACGGTACCACAACCGCGACAGTTCTTGCTCAGGCTCTTATTAACGAGGGTATGAAAAACGTTGCCGCAGGCGCAAACCCCATGGTAGTTAAAAAGGGAATTAAGACTGCAGTTGATACCGCTATTGCCTCAATTATTGACAACTCTAAAAAGGTTAGCGGCAGTGACGATATCGCACGTGTTGCAACCGTATCTTCGGGTGATGCTGTAATCGGCTCTCTTATTGCCGAGGCTATGGAAAAGGTTTCTGCAGACGGTGTTATCACTGTAGAAGAATCAAAAACTGCTGAAACCTATTCAGAGGTTGTTGAGGGTATGCAGTTTGACCGCGGTTATATCACACCTTATATGGTAACCGATACCGATAAGATGGAAGCCGTAATCGACGATGCTTTCATTCTTATCACCGATAAAAAGATTTCTAACATTCAAGAGATTTTACCGCTTCTTGAGCAGATCGTTCAGTCGGGTAAAAAGCTTGTAATTGTTGCCGAGGATATCGAAGGCGAAGCGCTTTCAACCCTTATCGTTAACAAGCTCCGCGGCACCTTTACCTGTGTTGCAGTAAAGGCTCCCGGCTTTGGTGACAGACGTAAAGAAATGCTTCGCGACATCGCTATCCTTACAGGCGGCGAGGTTATTACTGAGGAATTGGGTCTTGAACTTAAAGATGCAAGCGTTATGCAGCTTGGTCGCGCTCGTCAGGTTAAAGTTACAAAGGAAAATACCGTTATTGTTGACGGTGCTGGCGATAAGACCGCTATCAAAGACCGCGTAGCACAGATAAGAAATGAGATTGCCGTTACAACATCAGAGTTTGACCGTGAGAAATTGCAAGAGCGCCTTGCTAAACTTGCAGGCGGTGTTGCAGTAATCAAGGTTGGCGCTGCTACCGAAATTGAAATGAAGGATAAAAAGCTCCGCATAGAAGATGCTCTTGCCGCAACCAAGGCTGCCGTTGAAGAGGGCATTGTTGCAGGCGGTGGTGTAGCACTTCTTAACGCTATCCCCGCAGTTGCAGAGCTTGCAGCAAGGACCGAGGGTGATGAAAAGACAGGTGTTAACATTGTTCTTAAGTCTTTGGAAGCACCTATCCGTCAGATTGCCTACAACGCAGGTATCGAAGGCTCTGTTATAATCGATAAGATTTTAAACAGCGGTAAGGTTAATTACGGCTTTGACGCTTACAACGAGACCTATACCGATATGATAGACGCAGGTATTGTAGATCCTACAAAGGTTACACGTTCAGCGCTTGAAAATGCAGCAAGTGTTGCCGCAATGGTGCTCACCACCGAAAGCCTTGTTGCCGACAAACCCGAGGATGCCGCCGCAGCAAACGCAGCAGCTGCCGCTGCCGCAGCCCAAGGCGGAATGTATTAAAAGTTATATTACCCGAACAACCGTTATGGTTGTTCGGGTAGTTTTATATGCACTTTGTGCGTGTTGTATTGCTACGCAGTTATATTCGGCTACGCCGAGTTAAAATATAAAAACAGGGGATAGAGCAAATGAATATATTAGTTATCGGCGGAACAAGATTTTTTGGTGTTCATACCGTCAATGCCCTTTTAGAACAGGGACACGATATTACGCTCGCAACACGCGGAAACACAAAAGATGTTTTTGGTAACAGGGTATCTTATATTAATGTTGAGCGTACAAGTGCGGAAAGTATGAGAACTGCGTTAAGCAATAAACATTTTGATGTAGTAATCGATAAACTTGCATATTGCTCTAACGACATAAAATATGCTCTTGACGCACTTGATTGTGATAAATATATCGTGATGTCATCTACTGCGGTTTATGAGCCAAAGCATATCAATACAAAAGAAGATGATTTTAATCCTTTATCAAAAGAGCTTATCTGGTGCGGCAGGTTTGATTTTCCTTATGATGAAATAAAGCGACAGGCAGAGTGTGCATTATGGCAAAAATATGGAGATAAAAAGTTTATAGCAGTGCGATATCCGTTTGTTATAGGGCAAGACGATTA
>JAFTTE010000170.1 GCA_017466905.1 Clostridia bacterium
CTTTAAGACCGCTTATGAGGTTATGATGAACTGGGGCGCTAACCACGGTGCTATCAGCTACGGTCATATCGGTGCTGACCTTATTACAATGTGCTCAATGCTCAGAATTCCTGTTTGTATGCACAATGTACCCGAGGACGATATTTATCGTCCCGCTGCATGGAATGCATTCGGTATGGATAAAGAGGGTCAGGACTACCGCGCTTGTCAGGCATACGGCCCACTCTATAAGAAATACTAATATTATATGAAAACAATCTAAACAAAACGCCCGATTACTCAAACGAGTAATCGGGCGTTTGTGTATTAATTATTCAACTACAACTGTTCCGTCTTCTTTGACAGTAACTGTCATACCGTCTTTAACATAATCTAAAAATTCATCTCCGAGGCAATCAATAACGGGCATTGTAATATCGTCTACCCAAACGTCTGCAAGTACAGCTCCCGCTGCTGCAAGTGAGTCAATATGATTTGCAAACAGCATACAAGCAGGCTGACGTTTCATAGCGCAAGCGCAATAAAGCACCAATCCGCCGGTGGTAGAGCCAATGGTCTGCGGCAGACAAAGCGCCGCACCGCAAAGTGGCTTACCGTTAATATCGGGGTTGTTTTGGTCGCCGCATTTGGTTTGCTTGTCACCGAACTGAAGCGCCATCTGCATAGAAGCTAAAGTGTTAAACCCTTGTTTTGATACAACTGCTTTAGCCGTAACAGTACCTGGGGTAACTACTCTGCCTTTAAACTCTTTCATTACTTGTTACCTCCTTTGGTAATTGCTACAAGAATTTCATCATCGGTATAGTAACGCGCACTTGTGTATGTACGCAGCTTGTTACTTGAAGTTATAACCGGCATTTTCTTGCAAAGCGGATTATTCATATACATAAGCGGACAAATGTAAGAGGTTATAACACCTGTAGCCTTAAGTCTTGCGGCATAGTCCGTCTTGTTAAATTGTTCTAATACCTTTGGCGCTGCTGTAAATACTGTAGGAATAACAACTTTTTTATTGCCCGCTTCTTTAAGCGCCGCCTCTACCTTATCGGTCCAGGACTTTAACTGCTCAAGGCTCATATGCGGGCAACCCATAAAGCAGAGCTTAGGTTCGGCATCCTTGTTTTTCCACACAACAGGATACTCGCGGTAAACACGCTCGAGCTCGGCGTCGTCAATAACATAAACCTTTGCGTTTTCTTTTATAAGTGACTGTCCCTGTTCTACCGCTTCAGGTGTAAGGTTTTCGATATGGTAAAGACCCACAGCGCCGTTTGATGCAGTAGCCGCACCAAAGTCTTTAAGATAAGTACAGGCGGCATCGTCAAGTTCGGTGCCTATCCACTTATCAAGGCCTACTACATAGGGTACATCTTCCATAACCTTCATACCGATAGCAGAACCCAAAAGTTGCGCCTCCGGCTTTTTGGTAGTTTCAATCTTTACTATCCAGTCAGCCTTTCTTCCTTCATCGGTAAGCAGACCAAAGTATGGCACATAACCTACAATTGAACCCATAATGTCAATAATACCTGAGTTTCGGTTACAACGAGCACCAAGCACCGAGTTTGCATATACAACAGCCGAAGACTCTGCCCAGGAAAGAACCTCGCCCTTTTGTGGCTTGTTGCCTACCTCGTCCATATAACAAGTACAAGTGAAAGCATCGTCGTTTAAAAGACCAAGTTTTTTAAGTTGCTCTTCATAAAAATCCTGCTTTGTGTACATAATCTTGTTAAAAACAAAGTTCTGTAAAAAGCTTGCAGGAACATTTTTATCAAGCGGTCTCGGATCCACCGAAAATTTCTGACCTGACATAACGCCAGAGTCGAGCAGCTGCTGCATAAGGTCATAAACGGGTGACATAACCTTGAGACCAAACGAGGTTACAAGGTGATTGTTTTTTGAGGTGATAGGCACTAACTTTTCGGCTTCGAAGGCATCGCCGTACATAACCATGGTTTTCATAACCTTTGCCATGGTTTCTCCCTTAGCGCCGTCAAGTATCGCCTGCTGTTCAGGGGTTAAAATCATAAGGCATTCTCCTTTTTTATTTAATGAATAATTAATAATGAATGATGAATAATGAATAATTTCGGTATCGGCTTCGCCGACAATTTATATATGTCGCTTTGCGACACATTAACTTTTCATTTTTCATTCTTCATTTTTCATTTGCAATGAAACTTAAAGTTTCATTGCAACGTCCCATGCCTGCCAGATAACAGTGCGCAGATGACCACCCTTGTCGGCATCACCGATAATATGAACGTGATTGCTCTTTTTGGCAATGGGCGCGGGGTTGTAGCCAACAGATAAAATTACGTTGTCGGCATCAATTTTAAACTGCTTGCCGTATTTTATATCCTCTACCCAAACACCGTCATCATCAATTGATGAAAGCTTGGTTTCAAGGTGAACGGGAACTTTATTTGTCTTAAAGAAATCACGTAAATAACTTGTGTTCGCAAGGCAGATACCCTTTGTTGTGATAAGGTCGTCCTGAACCTCAACAATAGTAGGCTTTTTGCCCTGCAGATAAAGGTCATAGGCGATTTCACAGCCTGTAAGACCGCCGCCGATAATAACTACATTATCGCCTACTGTCTTAATGCCTCGCAGGTAATCACAAGCCTCTATTGCCTTTTCAGCGCCCTTAACTGGAATTTGCTTCGCCTTGGCGCCTGTTGCAACAATTACCTCATCAGCGCCCAAAGACTTAACATCGGTAACCTCAGTATTCATTTTAACGGTTATCGGGTATTTAGTAAGCTCACGCTTGTACCACGCGATAAGCGCCTTGTCTTTTTCTTTAAATGAGGGCGCCGCTGCGGCTATAAACACGCCGCCGAGTTCACCGCTCTTTTCATAAAGGGTAACGCTGTGACCGCGCTTAGCGCAAACGATTGCCGCCTCCATACCACCGATACCGCCTCCGATAACAGCGATATTTTTAGCCTTCTTAGCGGGTGCGATATAATACTTTTTAGACTGCATAGTCTCGGGGTTAAGCGCGCAACGCGAAAGACCCATTGTGTCTGTGAGGTCCTGCGTATTTGAGTGACCCTTTGATGACGAGAAATTAAAGCAAGCATTGTGACAGCAAATACAGGGACGGATATCCTCTTCGCGTTCTTCAATCATCTTGGTAACCCACTCGGCATCGGTAAGGAACTGACGGGCTACACCCATAGCATCAATTTTACCGTCAGCTACTGCACGGGCGCCAACATCGGGTTCCATACGGCCTGCGCATACAACAGGGATATCAACAAACTGCTTTATGTGAGCAACATCATCGAGATTGCAGTTTTGCGGCATATACATAGGCGGATGCGCCCAGTACCAAGAGTCGTATGTACCGTTGTCGGCATTAAGCATATCATAACCTGCATCCTGCAGGTATTTTGCCGCTTTTTCTGACTCTTCCATACATCTTCCTACCTCGGTGTAATCTTCACCCGGCATAGCGCCTTCACAAAAGCCCTTCATTTTAGACTCTACCGAGTAACGAAGCGATACGGGGTAGTCATCGCCGCAAGCCTCTTTGATAGCATGCACAACCTCGGTCGCAAAACGGTAACGGTTTTCAAAATTGCCACCGTATTCGTCAGTGCGCTGGTTAAAGAATTCTATACTGAATTGGTCAAGCAAATAACCCTCGTGTACAGCGTGAACCTCAACGCCGTCAACACCTGCTTCTTTGCAAAGCTTTGCGGTTTTTGCAAACGCCTCGATAATCTCGTGAATCTGATGCTTGGTCATTTCGGGACACTCGATATCGTGCGCCCAACGCGACGGTTGCGGACTCGGACTTGCGAGTTCGTGTGATGTATCAATGATCGGCTTAATAATAGCGCGGGTTAACTTGTTTTTATGTAAGGGCGCCACAAGCTCGGTTATAGCCCAGCTTCTGCCCATACCCGCGGTCAGCTGAATAAAAAGCTTTGCTCCTGTTTTATGGATTTCATCCATAAATTCTTTGAGTTCTTCAAACATCTTTGGATTTTGCCAAAGCCATTTACCCCAGAATGTATCGCGTAGCGGCGCAATACCCGGAATTATAAGACCTACATTATTGTTTGCTCTTTCAAGAAAAAGCTTTGCTGCTTCCTTGTCAAAATGGCAACCGCCAAGCTCAAACCAACCAAACAGCGACGTACCACCCATTGGGCACATAACTATGCGGTTTTTAATCTCGACATTTCCTATTTTCCAAGGGGTAAACAGCGCCTCGTATTTAGAGTCCATAATTATCACTTACCTTATTTAAAATTTAGTTCACAAAGTAAACTATTTTATAGATACTATTATAACACTATTGTACATTAATTTCAATGGAAAAGTTAAAATATAAGTAACTTGAACATAAAAAATACATTATAGCGCAGTTTTAACGCTTGTATTTTTAACTCTGCCTTTTTTTCAGGTCCTCGCTAGGAGAGACGCCAACAGTTTTTTTATATGCTCTGAAAAAAGATGAATAATCACCAAAACCGCTTTTTTCATATGCCTCGGTAACATTATCGCCTAAAAAAAGCCGTTGTCTGGCACTGTATATTCGGCGTCGAATCACATATTCCCAAACGGTACAACCCATAATTTCGCGGAAATTTCGGTTAAGGGAAGCCTTGCTGCAATAAAGAGCGTTGGCGATGATTTCAAGACTTAATTCTTTGGATAAATTTTTGTTTATATAATTTATGGTTTTTTTGATTATATCATCTTCAATATGAGACTCTGCCGTACGAATAAGTTTGGTAGAAAGCAATGAAAAAATCATCACCGAAAAAGAAAAAATAAGATTTTTTTGCATATCCTCTGTAACCTTGGTTACAAGCTGAAAGCTTTCTTCAAACCATGTTTGCTCTGCTTTAGTAAGCTCAAAAAGATTACGGCCCTCATAAACCTGTTCGCTCAAAGCTTCAAATTCGGGAGGTACGGCGGAGGTGTCTATAAGCAGAGCCATACGCTCGTATGCGGCTGAAGGCTCAAGCAGCAGATGGTGGGTCTGTCCGCTTGCCATAACCAAAATATTGCCGCGTTCAAGCGGAAAAATGTTGCCTTCTACCACAAAACGCGCGTTGCCGCGCAGAAAGTAATACACTTCTACCATATTGTGCGAGTGGCTTTTAAAAGAGAAGTCGTCGGTGGCAGGCTGGAGGGTTAGCGTGTGATGTAAGTAAAGCGAATCATCACGGTAAACAAACAATTTTTTCTTTTTCATACTATCACCGCATCTATATTAGCATATGATGTTCTTTTTTGCAATATATTTGTTGTTATTTGCAATTAAATTGCAAATAGAATAAGTATATAATAAAGGTACAATAAATTGTAAATAGGAGTTATCTTTATGGTAAAAAGTTTGAAAAAAGACAAGTTGCAGGTTAACATTTATGAAAACCGCACCATTATGGGACAGGCGGCAGCCGAAGATATAGCTGCTTGTATGCAAAAACTTCTCGGTGAGAAAGATACCATCAATATGGTTTTTGCGGCAGCGCCGTCACAAAACGATGTGCTCGAAAGCCTACTCAAAAAACCGCTTGATTGGAATCGTGTAAATGCTTTTCATATGGATGAGTATGTAGGTCTTAAAAAGGAAGATGCTCAAAGCTTTGGTAATTACCTTAATGAGCATATCTTTAAAAAGGTGCCATTTGCTAACATTTATTATGTCGCAGATTATGGTCTTGATTATGAGCAATTACTAGCTGAAAATCACATTGACATTGTGTGCCTTGGCATAGGCGAGAACGGTCACATTGCCTTTAATGACCCGGGGGTTGCCGATTTTAACGACCCTGTAAGAATTAAAAAAGCAAAGCTTGATGACGTTTGCCGTATGCAGCAGGTACACGACGGATGCTTCCCGACCTTTGACGATGTACCCGAATATGCATACACTCTTACCATTCCGCAAATGACAAGCGCTGACTATATGTTCTGCGTTGTGCCTGCCGCAACAAAGGCTAATGCAGTTTATAATACTGTAAATCTTGAAATTACCGATATGTGTCCTGCAACTATTTTACGTGAACACGATAACGCAATTATGTATTGTGATACCGATAGCGGCAAAAAGTTGCTGTAAGGAGAAAAATTATGAACATACCCTTTAAACTCGGTGTTATAACCGATGAGGTAACACAGGATATTTTTGAAGCGGCAGCCTTTTGTAAAAAACATGGTCTGCAGTGTATGGAGGTGCGTTCGGTAAACGACCATTCGCCCTTTGATTTTACAGATCAGGATATTGCTGATATTAACGCTGCGGCAAAAGAATACGACCTTACGGTATGCGCTATTTCAGCTCCGCTTTTCAAATGCGATTTTGATGATGCGGCAGCGGTTGCCACTCATATTGAAAACTTTGAAAAGTGCGCGCAAAGAGCCAACCGAATAGGCGCTAAAATGATACGTGGCTTTGACTTCTGGGAAAGCGGTATAGATATTAAAAAGCGCGCGGAAAAGTACAAAAAAATTGCAGAAATCTGCGAAAAGTACGGTATTATTTGTGTTATAGAAGCGGATCCATCGGTTCACAGTAATACACCGCAGCTGACTGCACAGCTTGTAAAAGAAATAAACAGCCCCTATATAAAGGTGCTTTTTGATCCAGGTAACGAAATTTGGGTTACAGGCAAAGCAAGTGACGATGCTTACGATGCTGTAAAGTCAAATCTTGCCCACATACATATAAAGGATGCTGACATTATAGACGGCAAGCCCGACGGCGTAAAAATAGGTGCAGGACTTGTGGATTATAAAACACTTTTTGCTCGCCTTATCGCCGACGGCTACAGCGGTAATGTAATGCTTGAAACACACTACCGTAAAAATGTTGAGCTTACCGAAGAACAGCTAAAACGTCCGGGTGGCAGTACATTTTCACTCGGTGCTTACGAGGCAAGCGAAGAAAGTATCATAGAACTTATAAAAATTATTAACTCTTGTCAGGAGGACTAAATTATGAAAAAGTTAAATGTTGCAATTATTGGTCAAGGACGTAGCGGCCGCGATATTCACGGCGCGTTTTTCAAAAGTGAATTCAATGAAAATTTTAACGTAATAGCAGTTGTAGAATTGCTTGAGGAGCGTCGCATCCGCGCAAAAGAGGAATGGGGTTGTGATGTTTATGCCGACTATCGCGAGCTTTTTGGCAGAACCGATATTGACCTTGTTGTAAACAGCTCATACTCACATATGCACGCTGATATTACTATCGACCTTTTAGAGCACGGCTTTAACGTAGTTTGCGAAAAGCCTTTTGCTAAAAACTATGAAGAATGTGACCGCATTGTAAAGGCTTATGAAAAGAGCGGAAAAATGCTCAACGTATTCCAACAGTCACGTTTTGCACCATATTATACCGAAATCAGAAAAATTATTGACAGCGGCAAACTTGGCCGTCCCGTTCAGTACAGCATTGCTTTCTCTGGCTTTGCTCGTCGTTGGGACTGGCAGACATACCAAGGCTATAACGGTGGCGAGGTAAGAAATACAGGTCCTCATCCGCTTGACCAGGCGCTTGATATTTTAGGTTTTGATGACAATATTACCGTTTTCTCAAAGCTTGACCGTGTTAACACCTTTGGTGATGCTGAGGACTATGCAAAGATTATTCTTACTGCTCCCGGCAAACCACTTATTGACGTTGACCTTTCAAAGTGCAACGCTTATGCAGGTCCTATATATGTTGTTCACTGTCAGTATGGCTCACTTAAGGCGACAATGAGCGCTATTGATTATAAGTATTTTAACCCTGAAACCGCTCCCGAACAAAAGCTTACGTTAGAGCCTCTCTTTAAAGAGGACCGCACACCTGCATACTGCTCAGAAACTCTTGACTGGACCGAAGAACACGTTGATGTTGAGGGTACAGTATTTACCGTTGGTGTTAAAAAATACTATGATATGATTTACGCTTATCTCGTAGACGGTAAGGAAATGGAAATTACACCTTATCAGGTACTCAAGCAGTTTAAGGTAATTGACACAATACGTGCGCAGAATCCGCTTGACACAATAACCGTATAATCGAGGGAGAAAAATTATGAAAATTGCAATTCTTGGTGTAGAAAATTCTCACGCTGACGCGTTTGGCAAGTTAGTAAAAGAAAACCCAAAATACAGCGATATTGAAATAGTTGGTATTTACAGTGACGACGAAGAGGCTGTAAAGCGCATACTTGACGCAGGTTATGCTACCTATGCCGCTGCATCACCCGATGAATTTGTTGGCAAGGTTGACGGTGTTGTGATAACCGCCCGTCACGGTAATAATCATCACAAATATGCTATGCCTTACGTTAAGGCAGGTATCCCTTGCTTTATTGATAAGCCGTTTTGTGCTGATTTAGGTTTAGCGCACGAACTCGCAAATACCGCTAAAGAAAACGGCACTTTGCTTTGCGGTGGTTCTTGCCTTAAATTTATTGATGAGTTAAAGCCCCTTGCTCGTATAGCAAAGAATAAAAAGGTAGTAAGCGGTCATATCTGCTGTCCTGTAAATATGGATAACGAATACGGCGGTTTCTGGTTCTATACCCAGCATCTTATTGAAATGCTTATTACCATTTACGGTAGAAATGTAAAATCAGTTACAGCATATTGCCCCGATGAAAAGGCAAACCGTCTTACCGTTATATTCAACTTTGGTGAATTTGACGTTTGCGGTTTTTATACCAGCGCTTTCAGATATTCAGCAGGTCTTCGCACCGCTGACAACCAGATTTATGATACTTTCTGCGATGATGTCGCCTATACATATGTAAACGAGTTTGACGAATTTGTTGAGATGGTTAAAAACGGCGTAATGCACAACAGCTACGAAGAACTTGTATATCCTGTAAAGGTGCTTGACGCAATCGAGCGTTCATACAAAGAAAAGAAAGAAATTGTTGTAGAATGAAAATTTTAACAAACGGTAAAATAGTTACCGAAGGCAAAATAATTGAGGGCTATGACATAATCCTTGATGGCGGCAAAATTACCGATTTAAAGCCAACCGCCGAAGTAAGCGGTAAAAAGGTTGACCTTGGCGGGAATTATATAGCCCCCGGTTTTATAGAAATTCACTGTCACGGTGGCGGGGGATATGAATTTATCGACGCCACACCCGAAGCATTTAAACGTGCTTGCGAGGTTCACGCATCTCACGGTACACGCGTTATGTACCCCACAATCAGCGCTACCGATTACGATACTATGGTGCGTGTGTTGCAGACAGCGCGCGAGGTTAAAGAGACTTGTGCTGTTGAAATACCGGGTA
>JAFTTE010000171.1 GCA_017466905.1 Clostridia bacterium
GTTTTTTTAGTAATTAATTATACTTGGGCAATATTCATCATTTTTTTCGTAGCTTCTCAATCCTGTCACGCAGATATGCCGCATGCTCAAATTCAAGAATTTTTGCCGCTTGACGCATCTCATTGGTGAGCCGCTTGATAAGCGCTTCTTTTTCAGGGCGCGATAGCTTATGGTCTGCTTTTTCTCCATCTGCTTTAGTGCCTATTTCAATAATATCGCGCACATCCTTGACAATGGTTTTAGGCGTTATGCCGTGCGCCTCGTTATAGGCTTGCTGTATGCTGCGGCGGCGCTCGGTCTCGCGGATTGCATTTTCCATAGAGCGAGTGACACTGTCGGCATACATTATAACCTCGCCGTCAGCATTACGCGCGGCGCGGCCTATTGTCTGCACAAGTGAGGTTTCACTGCGCAAAAAGCCTTCTTTATCAGCATCAAGTATTGCGACAAGTGATACCTCGGGTATGTCAAGACCCTCACGCAGCAGGTTTATACCCACAAGCACGTCAAACTCACCAAGTCGAAGGTCGCGTATAATCTCCATACGCTCGATAGTGTCAATATCATAGTGCATATACCTGACCTTAATATCAAGGTTTTCAAGGTATTCGGTAAGGTCTTCAGCCATTTTTTTAGTAAGGGTGGTAATAAGCACACGCTCGTTTTTGGCAACACGCATATTTATCTGCGATACGATGTCGTCAATCTGCCCCTCACTCGGTTTTACAGTCACAAGCGGGTCAAGCAGACCTGTAGGACGTATCACCTGCTCAACAATCTGCGCAGAGTGGTCTTTTTCAAAATCAGCAGGCGTTGCCGACACAAATATCGCCTGATTTATATGGCTGTAAAATTCATCAAAATTAAGAGGCCTGTTATCGTAAGCCGATGGCAGACGGAAGCCGTATTCAATAAGATTGTCTTTTCTGCCCCTGTCACCGCCAAACATACCGCGCACCTGAGGGAGCGTTACGTGTGACTCATCTACAAAAAGCAGAAAATCATCAGGAAAATAGTCAAGCAGCGTTGACGGTGTGCTGCCGGGCGCGCGGCGCGACAAAACACGAGAGTAGTTTTCAATTCCCTTGCAGACACCTATTTCCCTGAGCATTTCAATATCGTATTCGGTGCGCTGACGAATACGCTGCGCCTCAATCAGCTTGCCGTTTTCCTGAAAGAAAGCAACACGCTCTTCCATCTCATTTTTAAGGTCGGTAAGCGCATCCTCTAACTTGTCCTGCGGCACAATATAGTGTGACGCGGGGTAAATTGCGGTATGCGATAAAAACTGCTTTACCTCACCAGTTACGGTGTTTATTTCACTAATGCGGTCAATTTCGTCACCAAAAAACTCTATACGCAAGGCATCGCCGTAAGCGTAAGCGGGATACACCTCTACCGTATCACCGCGCACGCGGAATTTATTGCGGACAAAGTTAATATCATTGCGTTCATACTGCAAATCAACCAACTTGTGTATAAGCTCGTCACGGCTTTTCTCCATACCCGTGCGTAAAGATATTACCATATTGCGATAATCAATCGGGTTACCGAGTGAATATATGCAAGAAACGGATGCTACAATTATAACGTCGCGGCGCTCGGACAAAGCACAGGTAGCGCTATGACGCAGTTTATCTATCTCGTCATTTATGGCACTGTCTTTTTCAATATAGGTATCAGTACCTGGTATATACGCTTCGGGTTGGTAATAGTCGTAGTATGAGACAAAATATTCCACTGCATTGTTAGGGAAAAACTCTTTAAATTCACTACAAAGTTGCGCGGCAAGTGTTTTATTGTGCGCAAGAACAAGTGTCGGACGATTGACATTTGCAATAATATTTGCCATTGTAAATGTCTTACCACTACCCGTGACACCCAAGAGTGTCTGCTCTTTTAGTCCTTTATTTACACCCTCGGTAAGTTGCTCTATCGCTTCGGGCTGATCGCCCGTAGGTTTGTATTTAGATACTAATTCAAATTTATCCACGGCACACAGCCCTCCTTTTAGTGTTTTTAGTGTATGTTGTTTTAAATGTGACTATGTAACAAATCGTCAGAATACTCGCTTAATCTGCCAACAAACAGTTTTTTATGCGGCAAAGTGAAAAAGTGTATCGGCTGAACGATAGATTTGAGCATTTCGGCACCGTTAACCTCACCTTTGAGCAACATATCCCTTACAAACTCTGAACAGTAATAACAATTTCTGCGTCTGTATGTTATGCGAAAAGCGGCAAGGCACACACCAAGATAATTGTAACTATAATTTCTTCTTTGCAGGTGCATTTTTCTTAAAAATTCACAAAGTTCTATGTATTTTTCCTCGTCTATATCAACCGCTAACACTACCGCCTTGGTTTTGTAAAATCGTTTAAAGGTTCCCGTATTTGGCGACTCCTTGACAAATCCGCCCCAGAACGGATTATACGGATGCAATCGTCCAAAAGAATACATCTGCTGCAAATCTGATGACAGACTTACAGACGCGTGGTTATACTCGGCGCCTGTAAAAAGCTTGAGAATGCGTGACAAAATTGTTCCCGTCTGGCTTATTACAATATACAACTGTCTTTTTGATTCCATAACTTTACACAACCTTATTTTAAAAGACAAATCCGCCCATATTTTGACATATATGTATTATACCACAGATAAAATAAAAATAAAAGAGGAATATAAAATTGCAACAATTCATGCGACAAAGTCGCAATTCATAAAAAAAGCGGAGACCTCTTCTTTTCAAAGTGTCTCCGCGTGCAGTGTTCATCTTTATTCAAGCTCTATTATTTCATTATACAAATCAGCATATCTGCCGCCTAGTTCGAGCAATTCTTCGTGTGTGCCGCGCTCAATTATCCTGCCCTTTTCAAGCACCATAATCGCGTTCGAGCTGCGAACGGTAGAAAGTCTGTGCGCAATAACAAGGGTTGTGCGGTTTTGCATAAGCGCATCCATACCCTGCTCGATATGCTTTTCTGTTCGGGTATCAACCGAGCTTGTCGCCTCGTCAAGTATCAATATAGGCGCTTTAGAAATCGCGGCGCGCGCAATGTTAAGCAGCTGTCGCTGACCCTGTGATAAATTAGCGCCGTCACCCGTGAGAACTGTGTCATAGCCGTTTTCAAGCTGCTCGATAAATGAATGCGCCGATGCTATTTTTGCAGCCTCTATAACCTCTTGGTCGGTAGCATCAAGTCTGCCATAGCGTATATTTTCACGCACGGTACCTGTAAAAAGGTGTGTATCCTGCAAAACCATTGCAATATTACTGCGTAAAAACGCGCGGTCAATTTTTTCAATTGGTACGCCGTCAATGGTAATAGTACCGTCCTGTATATCATAAAAACGTGACAGCAGATTTGTTACAGTGGTTTTACCCGCGCCCGTAGAGCCTACAAATGCAATTTTTTGCCCCGGCTTTGCATAGAGTGAAATATCGTGTAGCACCGTCACATCGGGTGTGTAACCAAAATTGACATTTTGAAGTACTATATGTCCTTCTATTTTGTCCATAGCCACGGTATCTGTATCGGGCTTTTCGGGCTCAGCATCAAGCACCTGAAAAACTCGCTCGGCGCCTGCAAGAGCCGCAAACACGGTGTTAAGCTGCATAGAAACCTCATTTATAGGGCGGTTAAACTGACGCGTGTAGTTAAGAGATACCGTAAGACCGCCTATATCAAAACGACCCAGCGCTACAAGTATACCGCCGACACAGGCAACAATAGCGTAAACAGCATTGCAAAGCTGATGAGTAACAGGACCCATTATACCCGAGCGGAACTGTGCCATCTCCTGAGTGCGACAGAGTTTTTTGTTAAGATAAGAGAACTCATCACGGGCGATTTCCTCGTGATTAAATACCTTTACAACCTTTTGACCCGAAACCGTTTCTTCGGTAAAGCCGTTAAGCATTCCAAGATTTTTTTGTTGCTCGGAATATGCCTTTCTGCCCTTTGACATAATGGTTTTGCTAAGGTATGTCAAAATCGGTGTTGCAACTATGGTAATAAGGCTTAAAATCGGGCTTGTATAAATCATAAGCGCAATAGTGCCCACAATGGTAATAGCACCTGAAATAATTTGAATCAATGTCGTATTAAGCATTTCGCCCACGGTATCAACATCATTGGTAAAGCGTGACATAATGTCGCCCGCCTGATGTGTATCAAAATACCTTATAGGCAGACTTTGCAGTTTTGAAAAAAGCTCTGACCTCATTCGCACAAGGGTGCGTTGTGAGGCGCTTAACATCAATCTTTGCTGCAACCACTGGGTAAGTATCGAAATACCGTAAACTGCGGCCAAAAACACAAGCCACGCGGCAAGCCCTTTTATTCTCTGAGTTAAATCGGTTTCACTCGCGTCAAAATATATAAACTTGTTTATGATAGGGCGCAGTAAATATGAAGCAGCCAAAGTGGATACCGTATGAATTACCGAACAGCAAAGAGCCGTTATAATCAAAAAACGTTCGTGAAACAGATATTTTGCAAGACGCAATATGGCGTTTTTTAAATTTTTAGGCTTGCCCGATGCGTTCATCGCGCGGTTTCTGCCTCGGGGTCCGAATTCCATCTGTTTTTTGCTGTTTTCTACCTTACTGCCGCTGTATTTGGCTTCAATACGCGCAATTCTTGCTTCGTTCACACTGCATCCCCCTCTCTGTCCTTCTGCGAATAATAAATCTCCTGATAGGCGGTGCAGCCTTTTATAAGCTCGTCGTGTGTGCCTACTGCCACAACCGCGCCATTATCCATAACGATAATTTTATCCGCATCCATAACCGAGGATATGCGTTGCGCAATAATAAGTTTTGTGATGTTTGGTAGCTGCTCACGAAAAGCGTGACGGATAGATGCATCTGTAGCCGTATCAACAGCGCTTGTGGAGTCATCAAGTATCATAATACGCGGCTTTTTAAGCAGTGCACGCGCGATACACAAACGCTGCTTTTGTCCGCCCGAAAGATTGCCGCCGCCCTGACCGATTTCGGTGTTGTAACCGTCGGGGAAAGAGCTTACAAAGCCGTCTGCTTGCGCAATTTTACTTGCCATTACAAGTTCTTCATCGGTGGCGTTTTCATTACCCCACCGCAGATTTTCTGCCACAGTGCCCGAAAACAACGTATTTTTTTGCAAAACCACGGCAACACTGTCACGCAGCTCGTACAGTGACAAATCGCGGACATTGATACCGTCTATCAAAACCTCACCCTCGTCTGCGTCATAAAGGCGAGGAATTAAAGACACCAAAGTCGTTTTGCCTGAACCCGTTGAGCCTATAATACCCACAAGTTCGCCAGAATTTATTTTTACGCTTATATTATCAAGCACGGGTGCTGAAGTGTCCTTAAAATAACGGAATGATACATTTTTAAACTCAATATCACCCGAAGCAATTTTATGGTCTTTTTGCGCAGCGTTTTCGTCGCTGATATCAGACTTGGTTTTTATAACCTCTGAAATACGGCGATCAGATGTGGCAGCGCGAGTGCCCTGCAAAAATATGTGAGCAAGGAAATTAAGGGATGTCAACACCTGTGACAAGTATGTAATAAAGGCTGTAAGAGTGCCAACCTCCATCCCGCCTATCATAATCTGTCTGCCCGACACCCACACAACAATGAGCGTTGTAGCATTTACAACAAATGATGATACAGGCTGCATTAACATCATCATTTTAAGCGCCGCTACAGATTTTTGCATTAAGGCGCTGTTAATAACCTTAAATTTACCCTTTTCGTGCTCTTCACGCACAAAGGATTTTATAACCTTTTCGTTGGTAATCGCTTCGCCTATGCCTGTATTAAGCGTATCAAGCTGACTCTGCATAGCGTTATAACGCGGTGAAGCGGTCTTGATTATCAAAAATGTGGCAAGCGCCAGAATGGGCATAACGATAAGTATTATCCACGCAATATCGGGATTTAACTTAAATGACATTATAAGCGCGCCGATAAGCATAATCGGACTGCGGAAGCAACCGCGAAGCAACGACTGCGTAAAGTTTTGTATCTGCGTAATATCGTTTGTAACACGGGTTATAAGCGAGCCTGTAGAAAAACGGTCAATATCTGCAAAAGAAAAGGTCTGAATTTTGTCAAAGGTATCCTGTCTTACCCCTGCCGCCAGACGCGAAGAGCCGCGCACGGCAAAAAATGCGCCAAGAACACCGGTAATCAACATACCAATGGCTATCAGCAGCATATAAAAACCGTTTTGCAAAATATAGGGTATATCACCGTTTGCCGCGCCCTTGTCGATAATATTGGCGTTTATAAACGGTATAATAAATTCGCCGCACGCCTCCAAGGTCATAAAAAGCGGACCTAATATAAAGCAGTACCAGTTTTCCCCTATGTATTTTTTATATTTATTCATTTTTTACGCCTCTTTTAAACTGCACAAAATACACTAACATTATATATCAACTATATAGCCGTTTTCAAGGCACTAAAATGTAAATTTTTTCTTGATTTTAAAATTTGTTATGCTATACTATAAATCAAAAGGAGTGGTTTTAATTATGAATAGATTTCCCGACTGCGCGCGTGTTTGCTTTATTGGCGACAGCATCACCCACAACAACCGATTTTTAGCGCACATTGTAGCATACTACCGTGAGCATTTTCCTGAGGCTAAAGTTGAATTTTACAACTGCGGTATTTCGGGTGGAACACTTACCACCACGCTTAATTCTTTTGATGAGGATATTTTGCCCCACAACCCCACCCACGCAGTAATTATGATTGGTATTAATGACTCAAGCCGCACAGCGCTTAACGGTGCACCCGAGCAAAAAGATGAAACA
>JAFTTE010000172.1 GCA_017466905.1 Clostridia bacterium
AAATCAACAAACTGCTTACGAGTATAGTAAAGACTTCGTTAAATGATTAATTGTGCATTGTGCATTATGCATTGTGCATTTTAGGGAGATGAACTTTAATGTCTAACAAAACTACCGGTATAGTATCACAGGTTATGGGACCTGTTGTAGACGTGCGTTTTGAAGAAGGCGCACTACCGGCTATTTATAACGCGCTTACAATGCCCGTGGGTGAACGCACACTAACCGTTGAGGTAGCGCAGCACATAGGCGACAATGTTGCCCGTTGTATTGCGATGGCTTCTACCGACGGTTTGCAACGCGGTACCGATGTTACTGATACAGGCAAGGCAATCAGTGTGCCTGTTGGTCGTGAAACCTTGGGAAGAATATTCAATGTGTTGGGCGAGCCTGTTGATAACATTGAGGCGCCCGAAACAGAAGACAGATGGAATATTCATCGCCCCGCTCCCGAATATGACGAGCTGTCAACCAGTACCGAAATACTTGAAACAGGTATCAAGGTCATTGACCTTATCTGCCCCTATTCAAAGGGTGGTAAAATCGGTCTTTTCGGCGGCGCAGGCGTTGGTAAAACCGTTCTTATTATGGAGCTTATCAACAACATTGCGAAAGAACACGGCGGTCGGTCGGTGTTTACAGGTGTTGGCGAGCGCACCCGTGAGGGTAACGACCTTTATAACGAAATGAAGGAATCAGGCGTTTTAGAAAAAACTGCGCTTGTATACGGTCAGATGAACGAACCTCCAGGCGCGCGTATGCGTGTTGGTCTTTCGGGTCTTACAATGGCAGAGTATTTCCGTGACCAAGAAAATCAGGACGTGTTGTTGTTTATAGACAACATCTTCCGTTTCACACAGGCGGGTAGTGAGGTTTCAGCGCTTCTTGGTCGTATGCCGTCAGCCGTTGGTTATCAGCCGACTCTTGCTACCGAAATGGGCGCTTTGCAGGAAAGAATTACATCTACCAAAAAGGGTTCTATCACCTCTATTCAGGCGGTTTACGTGCCTGCCGAGGACCTTACCGACCCCGCACCTGCAACCACCTTTGCTCACCTTGATGCTACTACCGTTTTGTCGCGTAATATAGCTTCTCAGGGTATTTATCCCGCGGTTGACCCGCTTGAATCAACAAGCCGTATTTTGTCGGCTGAGGTTTTAGGTGAAGAGCATTATAATGTTGCCCGCGAGGTACAAAGAATTTTGCAGCGCTATAACGAGCTTATGGATATTATCGCCATTATGGGTATGGATGAACTCTCTGACGACGATAAATTGCTTGTAGGTCGCGCGCGTAAAATTCAGCGTTTCCTCTCTCAACCGTTCCACGTGTCTGAAAAGTTTATCGGTATTGAGGGTACCTATGTACCGGTTAGCGAGACAATTCGTGGATTTAAAGAAATCATTGAGGGCAAGCATGACGACCTACCCGAAAGCGCTTTCTTGTTCGTGGGTACAATTGATGAGGCTGTTGCCAAAGCTAAGGGTGGTAAATAATGAACACCTATAAACTTATTATTTCCACCCCCGACGGCAGCGTATTTGACGGCGAGGCGGCAATGCTTGTTGTTCGTGGCACCGAGGGTGAGCTTGCCGTAATGGCAGGGCATATACCCTTTATAACCGCTATAAAGGCGGGCGAATGTAAAATTGTTTTGCCTGATGATAGCGAAAAATTTGCTACAATCGGCGGCGGAATTTTGACCGTAGCGCAGGATAAAACCACTTTGCTTTGCAGCGATTTTAAATGGAATTAAACAAAAAATACCGCTTTTGTGATATGCACCCCAAAAGTTAGACACTTTTGGAGGTGCGTATTTTTTACAAAAATAACAAAAAGATATTTAAAAATCATTAATACTATGCTATAATATAGATTAAAGTAAAAAGTGGGAGAGTAGTTATGAAAACCGATTGCACCATTGCGTTATCCCGAATTATCAAAGAATTTTCGTTAGACGTTCTTAATATGCCTTGTGATGCTGAGGAAATTTTAATTTCTTCGGCAGAAACCAACCGTCCGGGTCTTCACCTTGCGGGTTATTATGAATATTTTGATGATAAAAGAATACAGATTCTCGGTATGAATGAGATAGGCTTTTTGCAGCGCTTTACCAAAGAAAAGCTTCATCAGCGCGTAGGCGAATTTTTTGCAAAAAAGCCTGCCGCTGTGATAATTGCAAGAAACCTTGCTAATGATGATGTTTATAAAGAAATGGCGCAGCTTTACGGTGTACCGCTTATGGTAACACGCGAGGCTACCTCTGATTTTGAGGCGGCACTTATAGCTTTTTTGAATTTGCATCTTGCGCCTCGCATTACTCGTCACGGTGTTCTGGTAGAGGTTTACGGTGAGGGTATTCTGTTGCTGGGTGAAAGCGGTGTAGGTAAAAGCGAAACAGCAATTGAGCTTGTAAAACGCGGCCACCGTCTTATTGCTGATGATGCGGTAGAAATTCGCCGTGTTTCAAGTAAATCACTTGTAGGTACTGCTCCCGATAATATACGTCATTTTATCGAGCTTCGCGGCATAGGAATTATTAACGCAAGCCGTATTTTTGGTGTGGGTGCGGTAAAACTAACCGAGAAAATAGACTTGGTTATCAATATGGAGCAGTGGGATGTAAATAAAAACTATGATCGTATGGGTCTTGAAACTCAAAAAACAGAGATTCTGGGTCTTAACATTCCATCGCTTACAATACCTGTAAAGCCGGGTAGAAATCTGGCGGTAATAATCGAGGTTGCGGCTATGAACAGCCGTCAGAAAAAGCTTGGCTACAATGCGGCGGAGGATTTATTGAGCCGCCTTGGTATGAACGATGACTTTGCAAAACCCGAAGAAACAAACGTTAAGCCGTTTTAACAAATTGAGAGGAATGAAAATTGATGTATAAATTAGGCATAGATTTAGGCGGTACAAATATAGTTGCAGGTGTAGTTGACGACAATTATAAGATAGTTGCTACCGCTAAAAGAAAAACAAATCTGCCGCGTCCTGCGGAAGAGATTGTTGACGATTTGGCGGCTGTAGCTTTTGAGGCAATTGAAAACGCAGGACTTACATCTGATGATATTGACGGCTGGGGTATAGGTTGCCCAGGCTCTATTGACCACGATACAGGCAATGTTCCGTACTCTAACAATCTTGAATTTTATGATCTGCCGTTGGGTCAGATGTTATTTGAAAAAACAGGTAAAAGGTTTTATGTAGAAAACGATGCCAATGCAGCAGCCTATGGCGAGTATATTGCAGGGGCAGGCAGAGGCACTAAAAACTTTATTGCAATAACGCTTGGTACAGGTGTTGGCGGCGGTATTATAATAGATGGAAAAATTTATTCAGGCTCTAACGGCGCAGGCGGTGAGCTTGGACACACCGTTATACAGATGAGTGGACCACCTTGCACCTGCGGTCGATTTGGCTGCTGGGAAACCTATGCATCGGCGACTGCCCTTGTTCGTCAGACCAAGCAGGCTATGATGCGTTACCGCAACTCAAGAATGTGGGAAATATGCGATGGTAATATTGAAAATGCTAACGGTGTTACAGCATTTAAGGCAAAGCGTCTTGGCGACCGCGTAGGCAGTATGGTTGTTGACGAGTATATCCGTTACGTAGCTGTTGGCATTGCCAATGTGCTTGATACCTTTCAGCCAGATATGATATGCATTGGCGGTGGTGTTTCAAAAGAGGGTGAATACCTCACTGACCCGCTTAACGAGTATGTCGAGGGTGAAAACTATGCTCGTCATATGAAAATAAAAACTATCATTAAGACTGCTGACCTTGGTAATGATGCAGGCATTATAGGCGCAGCATATCTTTGTAATCTTCACAAATAATTTTCACAAGGTGATTTTATGCAGATAGATAATCTGTGTGTCAGATTAAATGAGTATAAAATTGAATATGTACGGTCCGAACCTATGAGCCGCCATACCACCTTTAAAATAGGCGGTAATGCCGACGTATTTATTAAGGTTAAAAATGCCGATGAGTTGAAAACCATTTTAACACTAACCCGTGAATATAATATGCCCTATTTTATATTGGGCAAGGGTTCTAATCTTTTGGTGTCGGATAAAGGTATCGATGGCGTTGTTATAAGTCTGGATGGTATCGCTGATATAATAATTGACGGGGACACAGTTGTATGCGGTGCGGGGGCAAGCTTGCGAGCTTTGTGTATCGCGGCGCAAAAGGCCTCGCTTTCGGGGCTTGAGTTTGCTTACGGTATACCGGGTACTGTTGGCGGCGCGCTTTATATGAATGCAGGCGCCTACGGCGGCGAGATGTCTCAGGTGGCGGTATCGGCTACCGCCATAGACCGTGACGGCAACATACAAGAATTTAATTTTGACCAAATGAAACTAGGTTATCGCACAAGTGCGTTTAAAAACACCGATTTAATTATTATAAGTGTTAGACTTAAATTGAAAGACGGTAACGCAGATGAAATTAAGGCGGCTATGGATGATTTTTTTGCCAGACGTCGCGATAAGCAGCCGTTAGAATTCCCAAGCGCAGGCAGCACGTTTAAACGCCCTGAAGGTTATTTTGCGGGTGCGCTTATCGAAAAGAATAAGCTTAAGGGTATGAGTGTTGGTGGCGCACAGGTAAGCGAAAAGCATGCAGGGTTTGTTATTAATACGGGCGGCGCCACGTGTGATGATGTGTTATTGCTTATTAAAAAAGTTCAGGATACGGTGAAGTTAGCCGACGGCGTCGACTTAGAGCCTGAGGTTATATTTGTAGGAAGAAAGTAATCAAATGAAAATAGAGTGCAGATCCTTTGGATTTAAAAATGGGGCAGATGCGCAGGCGGATTTTGTTTTCGATGTGCGCTGTCTGCCCAATCCTTTTTACATAGAAGATTTAAAACATAAAACGGGATTGGACGAGCCTGTTCGCGATTATGTTTTAGATTCTGCGCAAAGCAGAAATTATCTCCAAAAAATAATAGAAATGCTCTTACTTGTAATACCTATTAAAGAGCAATACGGCGTAGAAAAAATGACGGTATCCTTCGGTTGTACGGGCGGTCATCACCGTTCGGTGACTTTTGCTGTAATGGTGTGTGAGGCATTAACTCAAAAAGGTTATGATGTAGTTTGCGTTCACAGAGATATTAATATAAAGGATTAAAAATATGTCTTTTTGTTCAGATATTAAAACAGAGCTTACCGAGGTTAAGGTGTCGCGATGCTGTGTGCAGGCGATGACTTATGGTCTGTTATTATTTGGCAGGTCATTTAATGCTAAAAGAATATCAATGCAGAGTGAAAATCGGGCGGTTATAAAACTTTATTCTGCATTGGTTAAAAAAAGTTACGATGCGGGTGTTAAAATAACGGTGGGTGATAGCAAAAAAACCACCTATCGCGCAGAAGTGGCGGACGAGATTGACAGGCTGAAAATTTTGGCATCGGTCGATTTTGGTATAATTGACGGTAAAATCAGTCACGAGTTTTTTAATCGGGCTTGTTGTGAAGCAGCATTTGTGCGCGGCGCTTTTTTAGCTTGCGGTCAGATGAGTGACCCAGCTAAAAGCTACAGGGTTGATTTTCCTGTAAAAAGCGAGAGCCTTGCTAATGAGTTGCGTGATATACTCGCTAAGCATTCTGTTGCGGCAAATATTTCAACCAGAGGCAGTGGCTTTGTTGTCTATATAAAGCGCAGTGAAATGATAATAAATCTGTTGGCGCTTATGGGCGCTTCAATACGTAGTCTTGAAATGATAGAAACTACCATAATGAAAGAAGCCAATAATAAAACAAACCGCGTATTTAATTGTGATGGCGCAAATATAAAAAAAACTATTGAAGCATCAATCAAACAGCGCAAGGCTATAGAGAATTTAATCAAAAGAGAGATGCTGTCATCACTTCCGAACGAGCTTATTGCTGCCGCAAATTTGCGCATGCAGTATCCCGAAAGTTCGTTAAAGGATTTATGTAAAAATTCGCCTGAACCTATCACCGTTTCAGGACTTAATCACAGACTTAAGAAAATAATAGAGATATACGAAGATATAATTTCAAGATAAGGGGTGAAATACGGCATGGGCTTTACACATCTGCATTTGCATACCGAATACAGCTTGCTTGACGGCTGCTGCCGTATAAACAAACTTATTGACGCTGTAGTCGCACGCGGTCAGTCGGCTGTAGCGATTACCGACCACGGTGTCATGTACGGAGCAATCGACTTTTATAAAGCGGCAAAGAAAAAGGGTATAAAGCCAATCATTGGTTGTGAGGTTTACGTTGCTCCAAAAAGTCGTTTTGACAAGCAAAAGCAACCCGATGGAAACTATAGCCATCTTGTCTTGCTTTGTGAAAACAATGAGGGATATCAGAACCTTATAAAACTTGTATCGGCGGGTTTTACCGAAGGTTTTTATTCTAAACCACGTGTTGACCGTGAACTTTTAGAGCAGTATCACAACGGGCTTATTGCGCTGTCGGCCTGTCTTGCGGGTGAAATACCGCGCGCGATTATGGATGGCAATTACGACAAAGCGCGCGATACTGCGCTTTGGTATAAAAAAGTTTTTGGAGAAAATAACTATTTTCTAGAAGTACAAAATCACGGTATCCCAGAGCAACAAACAGTAAACGCCTATATTGAGCGGCTATCAAATGAAACGGGAATACCGATTGTTGCTACAAACGATGTTCACTACATCGAAAAAGACGACAGCTTTATGCATAAAGTTTTGCTGTGCGTGCAAACAGGCAATAAAATAGGGGATAAAAACAACCTTGAATTTAAAACAGAAGAGTTTTATTTAAAAAACGAAGATGAAATGCGAGCGGCTTTTCCCGATTTTTCCGAGGCTATTTCCAACACTCAAAAAATCGCTGACAGATGTAATGTGGAATTTGAATTTGGAAAAATAAAGCTACCGTTTTTTGATACGGGCGGCGAGGACCATTACGAATATTTTCGTCGAAAATGTTATGACGGGCTTTATAAGAATTACGGCAATAACCCAGAGAAAGAAATTATTGACCGTTTAGAATACGAGTTGTCGGTTATAAATAAGATGGGATATGTTGATTATTACCTTATTGTCTGGGACTTTATAAATTACGCAAAAAGTCATAACATACCTGTAGGACCCGGTCGAGGCTCGGGTGCGGGAAGTATTGCTGCATACTGTATAGGCATTACGGGTGTTGACCCTATAAAATACAATCTTCTGTTTGAACGCTTCCTTAATCCCGAGCGCGTGTCTATGCCCGACTTTGACGTTGACTTTTGCTATGTTAACCGACAAAAAGTTATTGATTATGTTATAGAAAAATATGGCGAAGACCACGTGGCACAGATTGTAACCTTTGGTACTATGGCAGCGCGCGCCGCTGTACGCGATGTAGGCAGGGCGATGGACATACCGTATGCAACCTGTGATAAAACGGCAAAGCTTATACCGCAATCTATCGGTATGACGCTTGAAAGAGCGCTTCAGACATCAAAGGAGCTTAAAAATCTATACGATGGCGACTCCGTTATAAAGGAACTTATAGATATGGCAATTAAGCTTGAGGGTATGCCGAGACATGCGTCAACCCACGCGGCAGGTGTTGTTATATCTGACCGACCCGTCAGTGACTATGTGCCTTTGGCACTTAACGACGAAGCGGTCGTAACACAGTACACAATGACCGCTCTTGACGAATTAGGTCTGCTTAAAATGGATTTTCTGGGGCTTCGAAATCTGACTGTTATTGCTGATACAGAAAAAGAGGTGCAAAAAGAAAACCCTGTTTTTTGTGTGGAAAATATACCCATAGATGATGCTGATACATTTAAAATGATGGGTGAGGGTTTTACTGACGGTGTGTTCCAGTTTGAATCAGACGGTATGAAAAATGTACTGCGCAAATTTCACCCTGAAACTCTTGAGGATTTAATTGCAATCATTTCGCTTTACCGTCCCGGTCCTATGGATTCAATACCGCGGTATATACACAACCGACACAATCCGCAGGATGTAAAATACGATACGCCGCTACTTGAACCTATACTTAATGTGACCTACGGTTGTATTGTGTATCAGGAGCAGGTAATGCAGATATTCCGCAGTCTTGCAGGATATTCACTCGGCCGTGCCGATATTGTGCGTCGTGCTATGTCAAAGAAAAAGCATGATGTTTTGGCGCGCGAACGAAATGCGTTTATTTATGGTGAAAAAGATGAACAGGGTAATATTATTTGTGATGGCGCTGTAAATCGTGGTGTCAGCGAACAAGTGGCAGAAAAATTGTTTGATGAAATTTCTGCCTTTAGTTCTTATGCCTTTAACAAATCTCACGCGGCGGCATATGCTGTGGTGGCTTATCGAACGGCATATTTAAAATGTCACTATCCTACGCAATATTTTGCAGCGTTGCTTACAAGTGTGCTTGACAGTTCCGGAAAAATTTCGCAATATACAGCAGAATGTAAACGAATGGGCATTAAAATTCTACCACCCTCTGTCAATGAAAGCTATGAAAACTTTACTGCAGATGGCAAAAGCATTCGTTTTGGTCTTCTTGCGGTGCGAAACCTTGGCTCAAATCTTATAAACCAATTCGTAGATGAGCGAAAAAACGGCAAATATACCTCAATGTATGATTTTTGCAGCCGCAATTATAGCCGCAATTTTAATCGTCGAGCGCTTGAGGGACTTATAAAAAGTGGTGCTATGGACGGTCTTGAGGATAACCGTCGCAAAATGATATACAATATAGATAAGGTGCTGTCTGTTATAGATGAAACTCAGCGTTTTTCGTCTGAAAACCAGCTTGATTTATTTGGAGATAGTAAGGAAGATATCAGCTTTGAGCTTACGCATATTGATGAGATGCCAAAAGCCGAACTGCTTGCTATGGAAAAAGCTGCTACAGGTATGTACCTGTCGGGTCATCCTATGAACAGCTATCGTGCTTTTGCAAGCAATGCGCGATTTATACCGATAGGTCAGATAAACTCAAAAAGAATTGCCGATGGCAGGCGAATTAGCGTTATTGGAGTATTAGGCGATATTAAGCTAAAGCAGTTAAAAAACAAAAACACCATTGCCTATACCACTCTTGAGGATACCACAGGCACTATAGATGTTATTGTGTTTTCTGCCACGCTTGCAGCTTACCGTCAGATTATGAGCGCCGGTAATATTGTTATAATAAACGGCAAAGTAAGTGAGCGAGAGGATCGCGACCCTGAGCTTGTTTGTGAAACGGTAGAGTTAGTGCCCGAAAGCGCGCAAAGTAATAAGGAAAATGCAACGCTTTATTTGAAAATTCCAAGTCTTAATTCACCGCAGTTTAACAAGGCTTGTGATACGCTGTCAAGGCATAAAGGAGCCAGTAATGTTATAGTTGTTTGTGAAGATACGAACAAGCGTATTATGGCACCGGACAGGTTGAAAATCGAGCCAACCGACAAGCTTGTACAGGAATTGGCGGAGTTTTTAGGTGAAAACAACGTAAAACTGGTAATAAAATGAAAAAATTGTTGCAGTTTTTTCATTTATAGTGTATAATTCTCAAGTATATGTTTTGGAGATGATACAAGATGAAAACAATAGGTGTTTTAACAAGCGGCGGCGACGCGCCGGGTATGAACGCTGCGGTACGCGCTGTAGTGCGAACTGCTATTTCGCTTGGTATGACAGTTAAAGGTGTAAGACGCGGATATGCAGGTCTTATAGAAGATGATATTTGTGATATGGATGCACGCTCGGTTTCTGATGTTATAAACCGAGGCGGTACATTACTTTATACAGCACGTTGTCCTAAATTCAGAACGGAAGAGGGTGTGCTGGAGGCTGTAGCTACCTGCAAAAAGCACGGCATAGAGGGATTGGTTGTAATCGGCGGTGACGGTTCATTCCGTGGCGCACTTGAGTTATCAAGACACGGCGTACCCTGCATTGGTGTGCCCGGTACAATAGACAACGATATCGCTTGCACAGAGTATACTATAGGTTTTGACACAGCTATGAATACTGCTATGGAAATGGTTGATAAAATCCGTGATACTGCGCAGTCGCATGATCGTTGCAGTGTTATTGAGGTTATGGGAAGACACGCTGGTTATATTGCTGTGCAGACGGGTATTGCCGTAGGTGCCACTGCCATTATGGTACCTGAGGTACCCGTAAATATTGAAAGTGTTATCCGTAAGATTAATACTACAAAAAACAACGGCAAAAAACATTTTATAGTAATTGTTGCCGAAGGTGTGGGCGGAGTTGAAGAAATTGCCAAGCAGATTATGGCGGGTACGGGCGTTGACTCGCGTGCTACTGTTTTAGGACACGTTCAACGCGGTGGTAATCCTACCTTACGCGACAGACTTCGTGCAACACAAATGGGTTATGAGGCGGTGCAGTTGCTTTATCAGGGTAAGGGCAACCGTGTCGTAGCTTATCAGGGCAGTTCGGTTGTGAACTATGATATCGAAGAAGCGCTTCAGATGAAAAAAGAATTCAATCAGCATATGCTTAAAATTGCTCTTGAAACTGCAATATAATAAAAATCCCGACTTTGAGGCACACTCCGTAAGGAAGTGTGCCTCAGTTATATTCGCCTGGCGGCGAGTGATATTGCTACGCAGTGATATACGGCTTTGCCGTGTGATATTCGGCTACGCCGAGTTTTGAGGCGAATATAATATCACTGTAAACGAAGTTTGCAATATAACTTTCCGAAAGGAAAATATCACTCCAAGCGTTAGCTTGGAATATCACTTTTGTCCTCGATTTTAACGAGCATCGGATTTTGACACCAAAATCCTTTTTTTATTTTCGGACAGTATTAAAAGAAGAAAGCAGAGCGTTGCACTCTGCTTTCTTCTTTATGAAGGGTGCCCCTTGATCGGGATTTTTTGTTATCTTTTTTTGTTTTCATCATACGGTACATATTTGATTTTGCGCTTTCTACTTTTTTTGCTGTTTAATTTGATTACTGATATTATAAAAATCAGAACAACAACCGCAATCAAAACATAAAATACCTTCATATAGGATGATGTAAAGAACTGTTTAATTGCACGAAGCGCAGTGAGCATTGCGCTTTTTTCTATGTTTTCGTTGGCGACAAGATTAACGGTACCGATTATCTGTTCGGCGTAAATGATATCTGCTGTACCAAGAACTTGTCCTTTCTTTACAGGCGCATCAACGGTTTCACTGATTGGTTTTGGAACTATGCTTATAGTTGAGTCATCGGCATCCTTTGGTAGAATTGATATAAAGCTTTCCTCTACATAAAGAGATACAAAATCGGTATCAAGCGACAATTCTACACCAATTTCCGCGACAGGATTTGCGGTGTCCGCAACCCTTTTAAATTCAAAATTGTTAAATGCCCAGCGATAAAGCTCCTTACTTTCGGTAAAATGGTTTTTTTCGTTTGGCGGACATCCAAAAACCAGACACATATAGTTGTAGCCGTTATAGCTTGCTGTGCTTACAAGACAACGGCCTGCCTCGTCGGTATAGCCTGTTTTTACACCCTTTGCATAGGTATAGTAGTAATTGGTGGTATTATCCTGTAAAAAGTTGGTGGTAGAAAGCACGCGTTCGCCTGACATACTTGTTTTGACTGTATGGCGGGTGCTTTCGCATACTTCTTTAAACGTCTCGTTTTCTAAAGCTAACTTTGTAAGCACATAGGTGTCGCGTGCAGTAGTGTAGTTATCCTCGTGATGAAGTCCTATTGGGTTTTCATAATGCGTGCCCGAAAGTCCAAGCTCGGCAGCACGCGCATTCATCTGTGCTACAAAGCCCTCTACGCTGCCGCCATAATGTATTGCGGCAAGCAATGAGCAATCGCCGTAGGATGACATAAGCACCATATACACAAGGTCAAGCTGAGTGATTTCTTCACCCGCTTTAAGTAACGAAACGCTACTGCCTGTACCGCTTATAAGGTCGAGCGCTTCCTCGGTCATAGCGATTTTTGCATTGGGATCGTATTTATCACTTTCAAGGATGAGCAGAGTTGTCATTATTTTTGTGATTGATGCCGGATATACCTTTTTATCGGCGTTTTTTTCGTAAAGCACTTCGCCCGTATCAAGCGATACAAGCATTGCCGCATCGGCTGTGATTTCAACACCAGAAGGTTCATAGGCATTTACTGTGAAAACAGGCGTAAATATTAAACAAATACACAAAAATGCAGAAAATATTCTTTTAAGCATAGCAATCTCCTTGAAAGTATGGTATACTACCATTATACATTATTAATTTGCAAAAATAAAGTACAAATATTGAAAATGGCGGTGAAAAAATGGTTTATATAACGGGTGATATGCACGGTGATTTAGAACGTCTGTACGATAAAGAGTTCAGAAAACTAAAACGCGGTGATGTTCTTATTGTGTGCGGTGATTTTGGCTTTATATTTGATAATTCGAAGTTAGAAAAACAGGTAGTGAATTTTTTTGCCAAGCGCAAATTTATAACTGCTTTTGTAGAGGGTACCCATGATAATCTTGATAAAATAAACCGTTGTCGTGAAACCGTCTGGAAGGGTGGCAAGGTGCACCGAATAAAAGGCAACTTGCTGCATCTGATGCGAGGACAGATTTTTGATATAGAAGGCAACCGCTATTTCACCTTCGGCGGAGGAGAAAGTACTGATAAGGATATGCGTGTGGCGCAGGGATTCTGGTGGCGGCAGGAGGAGCCTACACCAGCCGAAATGGCTGATGGCGCGCGTGTGCTTGATGAAGCAGGCTGTTCGGTTGATTTTGTAATAACACACGAGCCGCCTTCGAGAGTCAAAAGCGCGATATTACTTCGTCGCGGCGATAAAGATAATGTCAATAAGCTTAACGGATATCTTGAGGAAATCGGCAGGTCCTGCATATACCGTCATTGGTATTTTGGCTCGCTTCACGAGGATCGGGTTATTACCGAGCATCATACCTGTGTGTTTAAAAAATTGCTTCCCATAGTGGAAAATGCTAAAAACTTGTAATTTTATATAAAGTATGATATACTAATTAATCATATTAATATTTATGGAGGTTTTTATATTGAATACCGACAGACTTTGCCCTGGTTGTATGAATGATAACGGCGGCGAAAAAATATGCAGTATATGCGGATATGATATGTCGAGCAAAAATGACAGCTTTTGTTTGCCTGTAAGTTTTTTGCTTTCAGAACGATATGTTATAGGAAAGGCTATGACTGTTAATACAGAGGGTATTACCTATATTGCTTGGGATAATGCATCGGAAACAGCCGTACATATCAAAGAATATTACCCAAAGGGTATTGCCACACGTAATCCCGATAAAACAGTATCGGTGGTAAGCGGTAGCGAATTTTATTTTAATGAAGGTCTTATGGATTTTATTGAGATAAATAAAAAGCTTATCGCAACTGAACTACAGTCGGTTATTCCCGTGCTCACAGTGTTTGAGGAAAACGGTACGGTATATGCTGTTACCCCCATAATATCAGGCATAACACTTCAAAGCTTTCTTGAGCGTAATGGCGGCAGTCTTCGTTGGGAACAGGCGCGTCCATTGTTTTTGCCGCTTATAGACACACTTAAAGGATTACACGAAATCGGTATCATACACGGCGGAATCTCACCCGAAACGATAATGGTAGGCAGAGACGGCAAATTGCGATTTGGCGGTATCTGCATACCGCGTTTGCGCACGGCATCGCCCGATAGTCCTGCTGAGCTTTACAGCGGCTATGCCGCAGTTGAACAATACGGAAAAACAGATGCTGATTTAAGTGCTGCATCCGATGTTTACGCACTAAGCGCTACCTTGTTCAGAGTGCTTATAGGTGTGGTTCCTCCGTCTGCTGAGTCAAGACTTGCGGCTGACAGCCTTTCAATTCCTGCGCGTTTTGCCGACGAATTACCGCGTCAGGTATTGGTTGCAATTGCAAACGGTATGCAGGTGAATGTACAAAACCGTACCGAAAATATTGATGTATTTAAAAATGAATTGGTTTACGGTGAAACACAGGAAAATCTGCGACGCGCAGCAAACACGCGCGTTGCCGAGCAGAAGGCAAAGCAGAATAGCAAACCGTCTGTTAAGAAGAAAAAAGGTAGCGGTGTAAAATATGCGGCAATTTCTGCAGGAATTACTGCGGCATTGTTTCTGGTTGCGGCAATTGTGCTGTGTTTTGTCTTTAAGGATCAGATTTTTGGTAGCGATGAGCCGATTTTTAATAATTCAGAAATTGAATCAATGCCTGAGATTGAGTCTATAGGTGATGTTGACCCAGGCGCTGAAAACTCTGTGATTTTGTACGAGGTTCCCGATTTTGCGGGCAAATTTTATTATCAATTGGCTGAAGAAGAGGATTATGAGCGCTTTAAGTTCAGCATCAAAGGCAAAGAGTATTCTGATAAATATGAGCGCGGTATGATTTGCGCTCAGTCTGTAGCAGCAGGTACCGCCGTCCAAAATGAAACCGAAATACAGGTTACAATAAGCCTTGGACCAAAAGAACTGACGGTAGCAAATGTTGTGGGACTTGATGAAATGAGCGCAAAGCTTGAGTTGCTAAAGCAAGGATTTTTGTATGGCAATATCGAGGTTGTTGAAAAGTATGATTCTGATGCGGAGCCTGGCATTGTGCTTGAACAGGATCCAGCATACGGTGATACCGTTACGGCTGAGAGCTTTATAAAGATTTATGTAAATTCTTATAAAGGCGATGAGCTTGTTGACGGACTTATAGGAAACGACGGCAATTATGACGATAATTCGTCTTATACAGATTACGAATAATAATTATTGGAGAATCGTGGGGTGAAATTACGGTTACTGTTTTACTTGCTGTTTATAACGGTGAAAAATATTTAAAGCAGCAGATTGATTCAATACTAGGTCAAACTGTAAAGGATATAAAAATTGTTATTCGTGATGACGGCTCAACCGATAATTCTGTCGATATTATTAATTGTTACTGTAATGAGTATCCTGATAAAATTTTTCGTCTTTGCGGTGAGCCGACAGGCAGCGCCAAGCAAAATTTTGCAAAGCTTTTAGAAACTTGCGATGATGATTATATAATGTTTTGCGATCAGGATGATGTATGGTTACCGCAAAAGGTTGAAGTAACCCTTGCAGCGATGCAAAAATCCGAGGGCGATAAAAAAACACCCGTTTTGGTTCACACCAATTTAAAGGTGGTGGATCAGGATTTAAATGTAATATCAGATTCATTTTTTGAGTTTCAACAATTAATTCAAGCTGATATTACATTGCCAAAATTGCTGGTACAAAATTATGTTACAGGCTGTACTGTTATGATAAACCGCGCGTTAAAGGAAAAATGCAAAAAAATACCCAAGGACTGTATTATGCACGATTGGTGGTTAGCGTTGGTTGCGGTGCTTTTTGGTAGGCTTGTTTGTGTTGATGAGCCAACAATGCTTTACCGACAGCACTCGGACAATCAGGTGGGCGCTAAAGCATCGTACGGCATATCGTTTATAAAACGCAAGCTTAGCACGCTGTCTGAGGTGCGTAAAAATTATAACGCCACCTATCAGCAGGCAAAGGCTTTGCTTAATATTTATGCTGATAGTATAAATGAAAGCGACAGACAACTTTTGCGGATTTACTGTGAAATTCAAGAAATGAATAAATTAAAAAAGATATGCACAATACGAAAATACGGTTTTAAAAAGGGTACGCGTCTTCGTGTTATCGGTCAGTATTTTTTGATGTAGGAAGGAAGCTTTATGAAAAATATAAAAAAAATTATAGCGTTGCTGCTAATATTCTGTTTTGTGTTCTGTATGGCAGGATGTAAGGATGAATTTGACAATTTTGATCCGGCAGGATTAAGAGTTGTTGACTGTATCAGGGGTACACAGTACGAAACTAATATTGATGACGAGGATATGGCAAAGCAACTGTGGGAAAAGTTTAAAAGCCTTGACATTGATACTGAAACACCGTCCGAAATGGGAACATCGTATCTGTATTTGTGTTTTTATAACGAGGATCAATCCACGTTAGGTATATTTACTATTTATGACAACGGCGCCTGCTGTTTGGGCGAGGATTTTGAAACCTTTTATACCGTTAATGATGGTATGAGTGCATATATGGAATTGTGTGACATTTATACTTCGTATGAAGCAGAAGAAAATTAATGCACAATTCACAATGCATAATGCACAATTAACTTAATACGAAAGCCTCTGCGTAAAAGTAGAGGCTTAAATTATATTTGTAGGGAAAGGTTTAATGCATTCCGTTGCAGTTTGTCAAAACTCGCAGGCCTTTAAGATTGCCATACGGCTTCCGCCGTTCGCAATGACACCAATATAGCGGGTCTTGACCAATATCATTCTAAACAGTTGGATGAAAAATTTTAAAAGATAAATTTAAAATAATTTCCCCCGACCTTAGCAGAAATGTTCTTAGCGAACATTTC
>JAFTTE010000173.1 GCA_017466905.1 Clostridia bacterium
AAATTCACCCACCCCTGCCGAAATTTTTTTTAGTCACCTAAATTCCGACAGTACAAAAAAGCGGACAATTGGCGAGGGGTTAAGAGTACGAAATTTAGTACAATTACAACTTATTACAAATGGCTACAATTTGGTTACAGATTAAAAAATCGCTTGACATTTTCCCGAAAAGGGTGTATAATAGTATATAGAGAGAGGGGGAAACCACTCAATCAAATTTAGTCAACTAAAAAACGAAAACGAGGTATAAAAAATGAAAACATTTGAGGAAACAATTGAAAGATTAAACAAGATATCATTAGAACACGCTTTGCACGGGTTACACCTTGCAGGCGAAACACTTGTAAAAGCTTTAGCGAGTAATGAATGGCAAGAGGAATTTGACAAATATTTTAATAACTATTGCAATTATAGACACTTAGTACATCAAATGTTAGATAGTGAAATATATAGTGATATGGTAGAAAGTGTTGAATATATTCCAATACATCACCCACTAACATATGACTACATTAAAGTTACTTGGAAAAAATAATATAAAGGTTTTTGAGGGGCTGTACCTTAACAACCCCACACCATGTGAATACACCCCTAAACAAATCAAAACGAAAAGGAGTAATGAAAAATGATTAAGTTCAATTTAACATCTATCAAAGAGGGTAAGCAGGAATTAAACATTAATAACCCTAAAACAGTAGCAGACTATACAACAAAGTTAGTTGACTACATCAATACAGCAGAGGTCAAGGCGGCTATGCAGTTGGGTATGATTTTATCTGCTGTTGTAGATGAAATCAAACACAACGAAAATTACACCGACTATAAAAATATCGGCGAATTTATCACCGCTTACAATATCCCCTTAAGTCAATCAAGAGTTTCACAGCTTATCAAGGGTGCAGAAATTTACAACTATATGACCGAAAACAATATAGATACCTTTGATAGCTACACAGTAACTCATTACTATGAAATGAGAAATATATATAAACTATGTGATAATACAGACGGGTCATATCTTAGCGAATTTGTAACAAACTATCTAACGGGCGATGAAAGTGCAAAAGATATTCGCAAATTTGCAAAAGAATATCTTGACAGTTTAGAGGACAGCGAGGACAGCGAGGACAGCGAGGACAGCGAGGACAGCGAGGACAGCGAGGACAGCGAGGAAAACAAATGCCCCGTTGAAATTAATATTAAGACTTTAGAACACGCTGAAAGCTTTTACAGAACGTTAATAAGTATAATAAACGAGGGTAAATCTGTAAATGTGAGGATAATGGGGTATACATTCTAAAAGGGGGTGATAAAATGAAAGAACCATTTTTTACAATAACACTGATAATCACATCACTAACACTAATAGTTATGACATATCAGTATTTTGACTATATAATCAAGCTATACAGACGTAAACGGGCAAAGAAAAACTATAAAATGTACAAGAGATAATTTTTCCATTATTTTTAATTCCTTCACTTGGTTTCTTTTGGGGTCTTTTCCATAAAAGCCCCATACCATACCAAAGTATTTACAAAGTAAGTTGATAGGGCATAATCAAGGGCAGATTTAGCCGACTAAAAAAAACATCAAACCTAAACTCAAACACTCATTAAATACAGCGGTAAATCCAAAGGGTAATCATTTGTTTTCTATTTTGTAATTCACACTATGCAGGAAACGAAAAAAGACAAATCAAAAAGGAGTAATGCAAAAATGAAAATGCGCGTAAATATGACAGCAAAGGACGTTTTCAATGCAAACACATCATCTGTAAAAGTAGCTTTTAACTTGCCTATCAAGTTAGCAGGCTTTGCAGTAACAGAGGGTAAGGACAAAGAAACGGGCGAAACAAAAGAAATCGGATATGTTAAGGACACAGAGGGCAATATATACGGCTTTATATCTTCTGTAGCTATAGAGAGTCTTGAAAATTTACACGATTTTGTAACCGAAACCTACGGCACAGAGGAAAACCCCGATTATTACCCCGAGGGAGATATAACAATAAAGTTTATCAAGGGAAAAAGCAAGGGAGGGAGAGAATTTACAAACATAGTGATAGTATAAGCTACACAAAGTTAAAAGTTTTAGTGGGGGAATTTTCCCCCACTATATTTTAAAAAGGGGGTGACGATTTGGAAACATTGGAAAACTTAAAAGGTGCATTTAATAAAATTACTCGTGAATTTTATTTTAATACCACTTTAAAACAGTTAATACCCATAGTTACAAAAATGATTGACTTTAAGGGCTTACCCGACAGCGTGAACCAAAGGTATTTTAAAACCGCGTTGTTTATGACGGGTCATTGTGCATTAGTCAAGGTGTATGGCACAAATAGTGTTAATTGGTATGCCGTAATAGGGGGTAGAGGGGGAAAACCCGACCCGTATTACATACCCACAATTTTTACACTTGCTAACCCTGCTTTAGGTAGTGAAACAATACCACTTGACAGCCAAAACATAGCAATGTTTTATCTTACATCAATTGACGAGTTGACAAGTTATGCAGGAATGGGCGGCGGTTTATCGGGTCTGATAGTCAGAACAGCGACACTATTATCTAACATAGATTTTAGCATAGATACAGCCGTTAAAAAATCCCGTATAGTTAGCATAGTAACGTGTGAAAATAGTACAGTCAAAAACCGAATTGATGATATAATAAAACGCATTATGAACGGCGAGGACGTTTTCACAGTCAATCAAGACTATACAGAGGATATAAAAATCAATCCATTTTTGCAAGGTGCAAATATACCCGAAATAATTCAACAGCTTGTTGAATTACGTCAATTTATTTTAGCACAGTTTTATCACTGTTTGGGCGTAAACTCTAACTACAACCTTAAACGGGCGCAAATCTCAAACGAGGAAATAAAAACAAATGACGATTTGCTGATAGTGAACACAGCCGATATAATAGCAGAGTTGCAAGAATGTTGTAAACTATGCAACGCAAAAACGGGGCTAAATATCAGCGTTGACTATAGCGAGGAATGGAAAAAACTACAAAGGTCAGAGGAAACAGAGGAAACAGAAACAGAACCGAACGGGGGTGAACAGAATGAAGATATTGAAAACGGTGAACGAGTGGGCGACAGCAAACCCACTGACTAACATAATTTTTGACGGGGTAACAATATTTGAAGATAAACCACTTTTTGACATTTTTAATTTTCGTTATGGGGATTGTGTAATCAATTACCCTCTATCGGAAATAGATGTAGTTTCAGATACCGAAATAGCCGCCTTAACTGCTATCATAACGGACTATTACGAAAGTTACAAGTACAAGTATGACGGCTTGCAGGCAAGTGAAAAATTTGAATATAACCCCATTGAAAACTACAGAATGACCGAAACAGAGGAAACAACGCGCGAACCCGATTTGCAGAATGAAACAACATATAACACAACTGACAAAATAAGCTATAATACAAACAACACTATAAATCACACAGACACCACAACAACCACAACAAGCAAGCCTAAAGTGTCAATACAAACGGGAACTACAACCACTAACAAAGTGACCGCCTTTGATGTTGACACATTCGCAAACGATACACAAAGCGACACACAGCAGACTATCACCCCACTTTTAAACAATGGCGAGGGCGACACACAAACAGAAAAACTAATAAATGACACCCCCGAAACAAATACAAAAACGGGATTTGACGAAAACAAGAAAACGGGAAAAGACACCACAACAGAAACGGGAACGGACACAACAAACAGGGAGTTAACGCGCGCAGGAAATATTGGTGTAACAACATCACAGCAGATGATAGAGAGCGAAAGGAAATTACGCGATTTTTCCGCGGTTAATCTATTCTTGAATGATGTAGCAAATTACATCTTACTAAACTATAATTAAAAGGAGTTTGATAAAAATGAAAGTAGCACAAATAGCAGAATTTTTAAATGATGTAAAAGGTGAATATCTCGGTGAAAATACCATTATATCAGAGGACTTAAGCAACTTTGTTGATTTTGGCAGAGCATTCACAGCAACGGCAACAAATGACGATACAGACAGATTTATGAAAAAGTTGGGGGATAAATGTGCAAAGCAGATTTTCTCCGACAGAGAGTATAAAGCAAAGCTTCCATTTATCGTGCGTGACGGCGCGGAGTGGGGTTCAGTAGTTGAGAAAACCCGTATAAAGCCCCGTGACTTTGAAGATAATTTTGTGTGGGAGTTAGAGGCAGGCGAAAAGTATGATGAGTTTCTCACATTCAAGCCAAATGACGCGCTCGTAAAATACTACAATTCCAAAGTCACTTATAGAATACCCCTTGAAATCAGTCGTAAGCAGGTACGCGAAAGTATGATAAATGTCGATAGCTTTGTACGCTTTGTAAATGCCTTAGAGGTCAATGTTGCAAATCAGCTTGAAATGGCATATGAAATAATGGGAATGCGCCTTGTTAATGGTATGATAGCTCACCGCGCAAAGAATAACAAAGAGGTCAAGCTGTTAACCCTTTTCAATTCCACAAGGGCAACTGCCGATCAGATTACAATTAATGATGTTATCAATGGCGACCCTGCATTTTTACGCTTTGCGGCGCGGACAATTATGGATTACTCATCAATGCTTGAAAAGATGAGTACAAAATACAATGACGGCGAAATTCAGACCTTTACTAAAAAACCTGAACAGTACCTTACAATGCTGTCAATTTTCGATAGTATTATCAGCACGGAACTTTACTCACAGACATATCATGATGATTTTTTGAGAATAGCTCAGCACGATAATATACCTTACTGGCAGGCAACGGACGCAAACGATACACTCACAGCCCGTTCAAAAATCATTGCAAAGCCTATAGGAACAGACGAAACAGCAACAACTGTTAACAATGTAGTCGGCATACTTAGGGATAGGGATGCCCTTGCAATTTTCAATTTTGAAAATGATGTAACAACATTCACAAACCCGTCAACGAGGGTTACAAGGTATAACTATTTCAATGATATGTCGCTTTTCGCTGACACGTCAGAAAACTTTGTAGTTTTCACACTCAACTAAAATTTTAGTCGGCTAAAAAATAAAGGGGTATGTGAACCATACCCCGATATTTTTCAAGGGAGTGAATAAAAATGACAGTAACATTTTATAATACATCTAATAGGCGCAAAGATGTGGCAAAGCAACTTGAAAATGAGGTAAGTTATACGGCAAAATTTAAAGACGAGGTAAATATTGCAAACCCCACTTTGATAATTGCAGGGCATAGCACACTAAATAAAAACTATGTGTATATTCCCACACTTAACCGTTATTATTTTATAAAGGGGCAAACTATTTTGACGGGTAATCGGGTGCAAATAGATTGTGAACGTGATGTGTTAACATCTTTTGCAGACAGCATTTACAACAGCCGACAGCTTATTACCCGAAATGAAAACATAGGGCTAAATGAAATCACTGACACTAATTACCCTATAGCACCGAACACACAGACCCGTGTAATACAGTTTGATGATACGCCATTTTTCAAGAACTTTGATGAGTTAACACCCTGCTTTGTGCTGACACTTGCAGGAAAATAAAGGGGGTTGAATAAATGGCACGATTAGAAAAATATGGAGAGTATCAATTCAGCGACTACGAACAAACAAAAGTTGAGTATGCCGCACCGCTTAGTGATAACAGCTACAGACAGCAACCATTAAAAGACAATGTATTTTATACATTTTCTAAAGCACCATACAGCAGAAAAAAATTTCGCATATATGAGTATGCAAGAGGGTATATAAATCTTGACGGGGGAGAGCGCACACAAATTGCAAATACAATAGTATTTGACAAAGATTGCGCGCGGTTCATACCCGTTATAAATCCCGTAAGCAGAAATAAACCGTCAAACTTTCCTGAGCGATGGTCTATTGACCAAATCGGCTTTAACTGGCTACCCGATGTTTTTCAAGACCCCCGATTTGATAATTTTCAAGTGGGAGTTGGTTCAAATGGTGACAGTAACTGGGGCTATGAGTATGAGGGCAAAGGAACAAGGTATCAATATATGTCACCCGTCATTAAATGGCAAATGAATGCTTACGCAGTTTTACCTATGGTATGCGGTGTATATGTAGCAAGTCAAAGTTATCAAGACGGGTGTAATTTTTATCACAACAACCCTAAATTACTTGACGATTATTTCGCCGACCCCTCCATAATACCTGATACAGACGGGAGCAGCGTTAAAATCGGTCACGCGCTGATTTTTAAAATTGTAAGTAACAAAGGGTATAATACACAACAGTCGGGTGACGGTAGATTTGGTGTATGTGATTGTGGTGTAGAATTTGATAAAAAGGACGGTATGCAAGTATTAGTGGGTGGATATGGTGAGGACAGTTTTCCGCATTATACATCAGACTTATACGGAAACTATCTAACCGAACCATTTTGCCAACCCTTTGTTTCCTCTTGGTGTTTGCTTGGACTTGTTCCAAATATAGCAAATTACCCGACAGCGACAACATTTACACCCGAAACCCTTGATTTAGCTTTATCAAGAGGGCGCACAATAAACACTAATAACACATGGGGCACGCGTACAACAATCTATCATATGTGCGTAGTCGGAGATTTACAATATCTTGATTTTGTAGAAATCACAAGCACATTGATACAAACACATATAGGCTCGGACGCTGACAGTCAATGGATATTATCCCCCGTTCCCGTCATAAAGTCGGAGTATATGAACCGCGACTTTTTGTTGAAAGTCGCAGGGCAACTTGGTTTACCTATGATAACAAAATCTGCAAAAGCAACAGAGTATGTAAACGCTAATGATTTAGAACAATGGATAGCAGATAATGAGGGCGAAATATATATGCCTGATGTAGATTTAGGCACGGGCGAGGTAAAAGACAAAACCCCCGAACCACTTAGCGATATTCCTGCTGATGATGACAGACGTAAATTGTTTGATAGTAAAAACCCCTTGAATGATGTCAAGGAAATGGACACGAGCGACATTGACCCAAATCAATACACAGAGGAAACGCCACTAAATGAACCAAATTTGACCGCAGTCGGAAAGTTTAACCGCTATTATGCGTTAAGTAATTACGATATAGATAACTTAGTCGATTTTCTTTACACTGATAACGCATCAACTATTTCGGATATTTTGGACGGCTTAAAACTCAATGGCGAAAACCCTATGAATTTTCTAATAGCTTTGAAAATGTTTCCTTTTGATATCGGGGAGTTTGCGGACACGTCAAGCGAAACTATAACATTTGGTAATGGTGTTAACACGGGAGTTACAGCAGAACGAATAAACGATTTTACAAGTATTATCGACTTAGGTTCTTGCACCTTTAGACCCTACAATAAAAATTTCTACGACTATGAACCATACACAAATGCAAAGTTATATATCCCGTATTGTGGAGAAGTAACAGTAAGCACGGCCCAATTTGTCGGGCATACTATCAATGTAAAACTTATAGTTGATATCATCACGGGGGCTTGTTGTGGAGTTGTATTTTGTGACAAAATCGCTATTAACTACGTTAACGGAAATATTGGCGTTGAAATAGCGGTCACGGGTGAAAATGCAACAAAGTATGTTGAGGCGGCAGGAAACGCGATAAAAGGAGCGACAGCAAGTGTCGGTTCAATTGCAAGCGGTAATATCATTGGCGGCGTTCTTAGCGGACTTGAAACGGCAAGAGAGTTTAATAACATTCCCACGCCTTTGGAAACTAACGGTACAACAACGGCGCAGATAGGATTTTTCAAACCGCAAAGGTGCTATTTTATAGTGCAGTCACCTATACCAATTTACACCGACTTATACGGTAACAAAATAGGATATGCTTGCGAGGTTTCAAGAACTTTAAACGAGGTTTCGGGCTTTACAGTTTGCGAGAATGTCAGCATTACACCCCCAAATGCAACGCTTGACGAAATAGATGAAATAAAATCTTTGCTTGAAAGTGGTGTTTACTTATGACTTTACGGGAGCGGCGAAAAAGTGTATCAGCTTTAGCAGGAGAGGTCAACGCGATTTTAGAAAAGGCAAGGGCAGAAATTCCCGAAAGTTTAAAAAACAAGTGGAACGCGGTTTTATATCACTATGGAACTAAAGCAACAAAAAATAATCCGCCCCGATTTAGAAGAAGAACGGCAAGTATGAAAACATCACAGTTAAAAAGTTATGAAAGTTTGTTAAACATATTCAAGCAGGAAATTGAAAAAAAGTTAGAGGAAAAAAAGGCATATACACAAGCAGGGGTGGGCGCTTTATACCCGATAGTTAGCGAGTTGCAAAGTATTTTCTATGATTATTTCTACTGGAAACAAACAAGCGAGGGTCTATTTGTAAAGCGCACGGCGACTACGATTAGAAAAAGGCTTGATAAGGGTCAAAGTTATGAGGATATAGCAAGAATGATTGAAAATGCATTTTACAGATATGGAAAGTATGGAAACGGAGCAGGCGACGGCAGAGGAACTAAAGACGATTTTAGTAAATATGTTGAGGAGATAAGCGAAAACGGCAGATATTTAATATAATGTGTGGGGGGATTTATTCCCCCCACTTATAGAAAAGAGGTTTTTTAGTTGGCTAAAATTTGTGATTATAAAGTTTTTGATTTTCCCACATTGCCTATTGTGCGCGATGATAAAAATAAAAGAGTGTATATAAATGCACCTTGTTCTTTTGATATAGAAACTACATCATACAGAAATGATGACGGGGAAAAATGTGTTACGATGTATATATGGCAATTTGGGATTTTAGATAAAGCTTGCTATGGGCGCACTTGGCTTGACTTTAAAATATTTTTGTCGAAACTTGAAAAACATTATCATCTTGGAAAATCAAAGAAAATGATAGTTTATGTACATAACTTAGGCTATGAAACGGGATTTTTACAAGGTGAGTTTGATATAAAAAATTCTTTTGCTACACAACCACACAAACCAATGTACATTGAAATTGGTAATATAATTTTCAAAGATAGTTTAATTTTGTCGGGGTTGAGTTTACGCAGGACGTTAGAAGAATGTAATTGCCCTAAAGAATATATGAAAACCACACTTGATTATGATAAAAAGCGACATAGTGAAACCCCCCTTACAGATGATGAATTGAAATACTGTTGTAATGACGTTTTAGGTCTTAATTTCTTTATTGCAAAGGAAATTGAGAAAAACGGGGGTAATATATTAAATATACCCTTAACGAAAACGGGCTATGCGCGGCGGTATGTGAGAAATCATTGCTTTGCTGTTTCGGGATATAAACAGTTTATTGATGATATTCAAATTGATGATATGGACTTATTTATACAACTGTCAAATGCGTATTGCGGTGCATATAATCACGCAAACCCGACAAAAATAGGAATAGTACAACATAATGTATCATCAATCGACTTTACATCATCTTATCCCTCCGTTATGATACGTCACGCGAAATACCCTATATCAAAATTTACCCCTATGAAAATAACACATTTTGACGTATTAAAACAGATGTGTGAAAATTTCGCTTGTGTGTTTACTATACGTTTTGAAAATATATACGCAAAAAGTATGTTACATACAATATCGGCTCACAAGTGTTTGACAGAGGGTGAGTTTATAGTTGATAATGGGCGCATAGTTACAGCCGATTATATAACTACAACAATAACTAATATAGACTTTTTAGATATACTTGATTTGTATAATTTTGATAAGGGTAAAATCAAAGTGACTGGCTTTTACTATGCAGAGCAAGGATATTTACCAAAGCCGTTTATCGAATGTATACTTAAACTTTACGGAGATAAAACAACACTCAAAGGGGTAGAGGGTAAAGAAGATGTTTATATAGTGTCAAAGGGGATTTTAAATGCTTTGTATGGTATGTGTTGTACGTCACCCATACAACCGAACTATAAATTAATAAATGGGGAGTGGGTCAAAAATGAAAAGCCCCCGAAAAAGGCACTTTATTCAAATGCAACTAACAAAAATACTTTTCTTGTTTTCTCTTGGGGTGTATGGATAACGGCACTTGCAAGGCACGAACTTTATGACGGCATAAAGGAAACATTAAAGGGTGATTTGAATAATTGGGTATATAGCGACACCGACAGTATTAAATTTACTGACGGGAATATATATAATACATACATAGAAAACTATAACAAAAAATGTATTGAGGAATTAGAAAAATGTATGGAGCATTATAATATAGACAAGACAAAAATAAACCCTGACGGGTTACACCCTTTGGGGGTATGGGATTTTGAAGGGGTAAAATATAAGTTTAAAACACTCGGTTGCAAGCGGTATTGTTATACCGAAAACCCGTTTTACATAAGGGAAAATAATATCGGTAATTGGTGCAGAAAAGACAAGCATTATCATAGGGTATTGTCATTACTTGACTATGGTAAATTTAAGTTTGTTTGCACTGTTTCGGGGCTTGATAAAAAGCAGGGTGCAGGCTATATTTATAATCACGGGTGTTTTGAATTTTTCAATGACGAAATGGAGATACCCTCTACACATAGTGGCAGGCTAACACACACATACATTACAGACACGAAACCGACACCGCTAACCGATTATTTAGGTAATACATACCTTTGCACCGACAAAACGGGGGTTCACTTAGAGGGCAGTGACTATCACATTAATTTTGCAAAAGAGTTTTTGAACTATATCAAGTATGGTAAAAATAATGTTGTGAGTGAAAAAATAGATAATATGTTGATTGAATTAATAGGTGAGGTATAATAAAATGGCGGTAAGTGAATTTTTTAACGCGTGGAATTTTATCAAAAAATATCCCCGTTTTGCGTGGTTTCTGTTTTGGGGTCAACGTTCAAATGGTAAAACATTTTCTATTGTTGACGGGTCAATGAGGCAAAAATTGAAAATTGCATATATACGGCGGTATGACAGCGAAATAGAAAGAGTAGATATGTTAGACTTGTTTACCACAGACCATAATATAAGCGAAATTACATATAATGAGTTTAATGCGGTCACTATGGAAACTGGCAAAATGTATTATTGCAATTTTGATGAAAAGGGAAAAGTTAAAGAAAAATCGGAAAAGCCCTTTGCACAATGTTTTTCGATTAATCGGTGGGAAAAGTACAAAGGTGCAGATAGAGGGCACTTTGATGTAATTATTTTTGATGAGTTTATGAGTGATAGCTATTTACCTGATGAATATATTAAATTTAAAAATATGCTGTCAACGCTTTTGAGAAATAGAGAAAATTCTATTATCATTATGCTTGCTAATTCCTTTGACCCATTTTCCATTTATTTTGATGAATTACAAGTTAATGAAATTGTGCAGGGTATGAAACAAGGTGAAACCAAAACGGCAGAATTTGACGAAACTAAAATACTTTTGCATTATTGCAAAAAGTCTAATGTTACATTAAAGGTAAATAAACGCTTTTTCGGTTTTGATGTAAATAAAATTCATACACAAATGGTTGAGGGCGGTAGCTGGCAAATAAAAGACTTTCCGCATTGTGATGTAGGATATAACAACAAGCCTATAAATAATAATGGCGATGTATTGTTTTATTGCTATATTACATATCGTAGTAAAATTATGCGATTAGCCATTGTAAATCGTGCAGGAATACCCCCGTTTATACATTGCTATTTTGTTGATGAAATACCCGACAAAGCTAAATATATATTTACACCACTTAATAATATTTATGATAATAATACTTATCATAATACAAATCAGTTTATCACAAACACGGGGAAACGGGGCAGCCTATTTGATAAACTTTTACGGGATAATCGGTTATTTTTTAATACAAACTTAGAGGGTCAATTCTTTAAAACGTGGTATGATAATCAAATGTATAGTAATTTCAATTGGTGATTTTTAGTTGACTAAAATTTGGGGATAGATTTACAGCTTTGTAAACTATCCCCTTTTTTGTACTCTTAACCCCTCGCCAATTGTCCGCTTTTTTGTACTGTCGGAATTTAGGTGACTAAAAAAAATTTCGGCAGGGGTGGGTGAATTT